>NZ_JAMPNU010000035.1:0-46605 GCF_028479505.1 Providencia sp. PROV205
TTAAATAAGTTAGGGACTGATACTGTTCTTCTGTAAATGGATCAAAATCAGTACCTTCTAGTTCAATACCAATAGAGAAATCGTTACATTTCTCATGGCCCTGGTAAGAAGACTGGCCTGCATGCCAAGCTCGTAAATGAAAAGGGACATATTGAATAATTGTACCATCACGGCGTATTAGGCAATGAGCTGAAACACGAAGGTGTTTAATTTCATTAAAAAATGGATGTTCATCAGGGTTTAAAGTCCCTGTAAATAATTGATTTATATAAGGGCCACCAAATTGACCCGGTGGAAGGCTGATATTATGAATGACTAGAAGAGAAGGTATGGCATTAGTGGGGCGCTCATCATGATGTGGAGAAGGGATATGAGTCACATTATTTAGCCAACCATTATGTATTTTCATATCGTTATCCATAGTATTCTCTTTTCTTTTTTGTTAGCACTCGTTATCTGCAAACGGAAAGATTAGCATAGATGAAACGAAGCGAGTGTATATTTTGGAGTTAAAAATGACTATACGGCGATATGATGAACAACAAAGACGCGAAAAACTTTTTGAGCGGTTACAGATTGATATTCCTTTTATGGTCAGTGTGGCTTTGAAAGAGGACTTAGGTCAATCTGTTGATTATAAAAAGGATATTACTGGTCAGTTGTTAAATGCGGATAGGCAAGCGAGTGCTCGAATTATTACTCGTGAACAAGGTGTTTTTTGCGGTAAGCAATGGTTAGATGAAGTCTTTCTTCAACTTGGCGGGCAAGTCAAAATTGATTGGAAGGTTCAAGATGGTGAAACCGTGGCTCCTAATCAAGTTCTTTGTGAGATGCATGGCCCATCACAAATTTTATTAACTGGTGAGCGCACGGCTTTGAATTTTATTCAAACGCTTTCTTCTGTTTCAAGTATAACTGCTGAATATGTAAAACAAATCACAGGTACAAGAGCGAAGTTACTTGATACACGTAAAACTATCCCAGGCTTAAGGACCGCTTTAAAATATGCAGTATTGATGGGGGGAGGGTTTAACCATCGCCTAGGTTTATCTGATGCTTACTTAATAAAAGAAAACCACATTATATCGGCCGGTTCAGTTGAACGAGCTGTTGAACTAGCACGTAACGCACATCCTGATGTCCCAATTGAAATTGAAGTTGAAAGCTTAGATGAGCTATTACGAGCCCTGAAAGCGCAAGCTGATATCATTATGTTAGATAACTTTACTCCAGTTATGATGAAAGAAGCTGTCGTGTTAACCGCAGGAAAAGCCGCACTTGAAGTTTCCGGTGATGTCACATTAGCAACGATAAAAGAATTCGCAGAAACAGGGATTGATTTTATTTCTGTTGGTGCGTTAACCAAGCATATTAAAGCCATGGATTTGTCTATGCGTTTTATTGATAAGAATGGGTAATTGATCTAATTAATCAATTCGGGATGCCTTAGCCATAGTATTGCTAATAAAGCTTTAATACACGTTATCTATTCGTGTTAAGTCGGATGTGGGCATCCTACTTACTTATCGCCTAACTGTACTTTGATATTGATTTAAATATCTAAGGGGTTGCAACGAATTAAGGGATTACCACGAAATATTTGTAGTTCCTCATCAATCGAAACATTATTGCATTTTTTTTGTTCATCAATAAATTGAAACATTACAGCGCTATTTTATTTTCTTCATCAATTTTATTCTAAGGTAATGGATAGGCTTGAATGTAAATCTATCAAATAAATTTTAGTTAAGTTTGGGTTGAACTGTTTTGTTAACATAAAATTAACACACTTGCAGTCTTGGGGAGTAAAAATTGCTATTAAGGGGGTTGTTTGTTTTTAAATTCATTAATTGTGAATTTAAATTCACTCAACTGGTTGCTTTAACGGTTCAGTTTTTGCATTTTAGCATAAAAAATCGTTTTTAATGTTAAAATATGTCATGCTAAATTACATATTAGGTTATCAATTCATGCTAAATTTTAAAAAAAATTGTTAAGATTTGCAGGATTTTATGATTTAGCGCAAGGTCTTTATGGACAGATAGTGAATACTTTGTTACTTTATTAACCCATAAATAAATTGGTATTACCAATTAACACTGGGTAATACATAATCAATAGTTACTCACTTATGAATATGGCAGATTATGACTTACGGTAAAATTCGCCAACCAAAGTTATCAGATGTAATAGAGCAGCGTCTCGAACATCTTATTTTCGAAGGGACATTACGCCCTGGCGAAAAGCTGCCCCCTGAACGCGAACTTGCAAAGCAGTTTGACGTATCTCGACCATCAGTGCGTGAAGCAATTCAAACGTTAGAGGCTAAAGGCCTTTTATCTCGCCGCCAAGGTGGCGGAACCTTCGTACAAAAGAAAATGTGGCAAAGCTTTAGTGACCCTTTGGCTCAGCTACTTGAAGGCAATCCTGAATCTCAATTTGATCTCCTTGAAACTCGCCATGCCCTTGAAGGTATTGCAGCTTATTATGCAGCACTTCGTGGCACAGATGAGGATCTTGAACGGATTCGCCAAAGCTATGAATTAATTAAGACAGCGCAAGAAAATGGCGGGCTAGAAGCAGAGTCAGACGCAGTATTACAATATCAACTCATTGTGACTGAAGCTGCTCATAATGTCGTTTTATTACACCTTTTGCGTTGTATGATCCCGATGTTAGAACAAAATATTCGTCAGAATTTCGAGTTCTTATATACCCGTAAAGAAATGTATAAAGCAGTTAGTGAACATCGAGCACAGATTTTTGCCGCTATAATGGCAAGAGAACCTGAAAAAGCACGTGAAGCTTCTCATCGTCATTTAGCCTTTATCGAAGATCTACTGTTGGATATTAGCCGAGAGCAAACTCGCAGAGAACGTTCTTTACGTCGGTTACAGCAACATCCTGATTTGAATTAATAATATAGATCCTGACTGCTGCGTCTATATTATTGTGAGTACTCTAATTAAGAGTTAAAGCGGCAACTACATCAGGGCCTATCTTCCTGCTGTTTTACAGCAATGAGGAAAATAGCAGGAAGATAGGCTCCACATAAACATATAAAATAGATAACAGATAAGGAATACACCATGTCAGATATGTTAAAAAATGACGTGGATCCGATTGAAACTCGCGACTGGCTACAGGCGATTGAATCGGTCATCCGTGAAGAAGGTGTTGATCGTGCTCAGTTTATTATCGAACAGGTATTAAGCGAAGCACGTAAAGGCGGTGTTAATATTGCCGCTGGTGCATCTGGTCATTCTGATTACATCAACACAATAGCTGTTGAAGATGAGCCGGCATACCCTGGTAACATGGATTTAGAGCGCCGTATTCGCTCTGCAATTCGTTGGAACGCAGTGATGACTGTTTTACGCGCTTCCAAAAAAGACTTAGAACTGGGTGGCCACATGGCTTCTTTCCAGTCATCAGCAACTTTATATGAAGTGTGCTTTAACCACTTCTTCCGTGCACATAATAACAATGACGGCGGAGATTTAGTCTTCTTCCAAGGTCATATCTCTCCTGGTATTTACGCACGTGCGTTCTTGGAAGGCCGCTTAACTGAAGAGCAAATGAACAACTTCCGTCAAGAAATTGGTGGAAATGGTCTGTCTTCTTATCCACACCCTAAATTAATGCCTGACTTCTGGCAGTTCCCGACAGTGTCAATGGGGCTGGGGCCAATTAATGCTATCTATCAAGCTAAATTCCTGAAATACCTTGATAACCGTGGGCTGAAAGATACATCAGCTCAGCGTGTATATGCATTCCTTGGTGATGGTGAGATGGATGAGCCAGAATCTAAAGGTGCAATTACTATCGCAACTCGCGATAAATTAGATAACTTAGTTTTTGTTATCAACTGTAACCTGCAACGTTTAGATGGCCCAGTTACTGGTAATGGTAAAATTGTTAATGAACTAGAAGGTATCTTTAATGGTGCTGGCTGGCAAGTTATCAAAGTTATGTGGGGCGACCGTTGGGATGAATTACTGCGTAAAGATACGAGCGGTAAACTTGTTCAACTGATGAACGAAACCTTAGATGGCGATTACCAAACCTTTAAATCACGTGACGGTGCATACGTTCGTGAACACTTCTTTAATCGTTACCCAGAAACTGCAGCATTAGTTAAAGATATGACTGATGATGAGATTTGGGCTCTGAACCGTGGTGGTCACGATCCGAAGAAAGTGTATGCTGCATTCCAAAAAGCCAAAGAAACTAAAGGCAAACCGACTGTTATTCTAGCGCAAACCATTAAAGGTTATGGTATGGGTGAAACTGCAGAAGGTAAAAACATTGCTCACCAAGTGAAGAAAATGAACATGGATGGCGTTCGTCATTTCCGTGATCAGTTCAATGTGCCTGTTGCTGATGAGCAAATTGAAAAACTGCCATACATTACGTTTGAAAAAGATTCCGAAGAGTACAAATATCTACATGAACGCCGTCAAGCGTTAGGTGGTTATTTGCCAGCTCGTCGTTCAACCTTTGATGAAAAATTAGATATTCCTGCACTGGCAGATTTCAGCCAATTATTGGAAGAACAATCTAAAGAAATTTCAACAACTATCGCGTTCGTTCGTGCGTTGAACGTCATGTTGAAAAACAAATCGATTAAAGAACGTTTAGTACCAATCATCGCTGATGAAGCGCGTACATTTGGTATGGAAGGTCTATTCCGCCAAATCGGTATCTATAGTCCTAAAGGTCAGCAATATACTCCGCAAGATCGTGAGCAAGTTGCTTACTATAAAGAAGACTCTAAAGGTCAAATTCTGCAAGAAGGTATCAATGAGCTGGGTGCGGGTTCTTCTTGGTTAGCGGCTGCGACATCATACAGCACTAACAACCTGCCGATGATCCCATTCTATATCTACTACTCAATGTTTGGTTTCCAACGTATTGGCGACTTGATGTGGGCAGCGGGTGACCAACAAGCACGTGGTTTCTTAATTGGTGGTACTTCAGGCCGTACAACACTGAATGGTGAAGGTCTACAGCATGAAGATGGCCATAGCCATATTCAATCACTGACTATTCCTAACTGTATTTCTTATGACCCAGCTTTCGCTTACGAAGTTGCGGTGATCATGCAAGACGGCTTAGAGCGTATGTACGGTGAGAAACAAGAAAACGTTTATTACTACATCACGACGCTGAATGAAAACTACCACATGCCAGCAATGCCAGAAGGCGTAGAAGAAGGTATCCGTAAAGGTATCTATAAACTGGCTTCTGTTGAAGGTAGCAAAGGTAAAGTTCAGCTATTAGGTTCAGGTTCGATGATGCGCCACGTGCGTGAAGCAGCGGATATTCTGTCTGCTGAATATGGAATCGGTTCTGATGTCTATAGCGTGACTTCATTCACTGAATTGGCACGTGATGGTCAAGATTGTGAGCGTTGGAACATGCTGCACCCATCTGAGGCACCACGTGTTCCTTATATTGCACAAGTTATGAACGATGCACCTGCAGTCGCATCAACTGACTACATGAAACTGTTTGCAGAACAAGTTCGTACTTATGTTCCTGCAAGTGATTACCGCGTTCTGGGTACAGATGGTTTCGGTCGTTCAGACAGTCGTGAAAACCTGCGTCACCACTTTGAAGTGGATACATCCTATGTGATTGTTGCAGCGTTAGGTGAATTAGCTAAACGTGGTGAGATTGATGTAAAAGTCGTTGAAGAAGCGATTAAAAAATACAACATCAACCCAGATAAAGTTAACCCACGTTTGGCATAAGAGGTAAAAATCAATGTCTATTGAAATCCAAGTGCCTGATATCGGTGCTGATGAAGTTGAAGTCACCGAAGTGATGGTTAAAGTTGGTGACAAAGTAGAAGCTGAGCAATCGCTTATTACCGTTGAAGGTGATAAAGCTTCTATGGAAGTCCCATCTCCACAAGCGGGTGTGGTAAAAGAAATTAAAATTGCTGTTGGCGATAAAGTGACAACAGGCAAATTAATCATGGTATTCGAAGCGGAGGCGGGTGCAGCAGCGCCTGCTCCTGCAGAAGCCCCAGCAGCTCCAGCGGCAGCACCAAGCGCAGCGGTATCGAAAGATGTTGCTGTACCAGATATCGGTGGCGATGAAGTTGAAGTTACTGAAATTATGGTTAAAGTTGGTGACACGGTTACGGCTGAGCAATCTTTAATCACTGTTGAAGGCGATAAAGCCTCAATGGAAGTTCCTGCACCATTTGCGGGAACCGTTAAAGAAATTAAAATTGTAACCGGTGATAAAGTGAAAACTGGCTCACTGATTATGGTCTTTGAAGTTGCAGGCGCGGCTCCTGTAGCGGCTCCGGCTGCTCAAGCTGCAGCGCCATCAGCGCCAGCTGCTTCAGCGGTTAAAGATGTCAACGTACCAGATATCGGTGGTGATGAAGTTGAAGTCACTGAAGTGATGGTAAAAGTGGGTGATACCGTTTCTGCTGAGCAATCAATCATTACCGTTGAAGGCGACAAAGCATCAATGGAAGTTCCTGCGCCATTTGCGGGAACCGTTAAAGAAATTAAGATTGCGACTGGCGATAAAGTGAAAACTGGCTCGCTGATCATGACCTTTGAAGTGGCAGGTGCAGCTCCAGCAGCGGCTCCAGTAGCTCAGTCATCTGCTCCGGCTCCTGCGGCCGCTCCAGCCCCAGCAGCGCCAGCAAAAACAACTGACAGCAAAACTGAATTTGTTGAAAACGATGCATACATCCATGCAACACCAGTTATTCGCCGCTTAGCGCGTGAATTTGGTGTTAACTTAGCGAAAGTTAAAGGCACAGGCCGTAAAGGCCGTATCCTGCGTGAAGACGTTCAAGCTTACGTGAAAGATGCCGTAAAACGTGCGGAAGCTCCTGCAGCAGGTGGCGGTTTACCTGGTATGCTGCCATGGCCGAAAGTGGACTACAGCAAATTTGGTGAAGTTGAAGAAGTTGAACTGGGTCGTATCCAAAAAATCTCTGGTGCTAACCTGAGCCGTAACTGGGTAATGATCCCACACGTTACGCTGATGGAAGAAGTGGATACCACTGAAGTTGAAGAATTCCGTAAGCAACAAAATAAAGAAGCTGAAAAGAAAAAACTGGATGTGAAAATCACACCATTAGTTTTTGTCATGAAAGCGGTTGCTCGTGCTCTGGAAGAAATGCCGCGCTTTAATAGCTCTATTTCTGAAGATGCGCAGCGCCTGTTCCTGAAAAAATATATCAACATCGGTATTGCGGTAGATACACCAAATGGCTTAGTTGTTCCAGTCTTCAAAGACGTAAACAAAAAAGGCATTTTAGAGTTATCTCGTGAACTGATGGAAGTTTCTAAGAAAGCGCGTGCAGGTAAATTGACTGCGTCTGATATGCAAGGTGGCTGCTTCACGATTTCAAGCCTTGGTGGTATCGGAACAACCGGTTTTGCACCAATCGTGAACGCACCAGAAGTTGCAATTATGGGGCTGTCACGTTCTTCAATGAAACCTGTTTGGAATGGTAGCGAGTTTGTTCCTCGCTTGATCCTGCCAATGTCACTGTCCTTCGACCATCGTGTAATCGATGGTGCTGATGGAGCTCGCTTCATCACCCTAGTAGGGCAATTAATGAGCGATATTCGCCGTTTAGTGATGTAAATAATAAGACCGGCGAATAAGCCGGTCTGTTTTATTTAGGCTGGGGCAGAATTTTTTGCTGCCGCTACGAAAGGTTGGGAGTTACATCACGAAATGAGCCTTTTCAGGGTGTTAACAATTCTGTAAACTGCTCTCGGTGTGTACTTTTCCAGTGGAAGATCGTTTATTCAGCAGTACCGCTGGACAAAACAAAAAGAGGTCATGATGAGTACTGAAATTAAAGCCCAAGTCGTTGTGCTTGGTGCAGGCCCTGCAGGTTATTCTGCGGCTTTCCGTTGCGCTGACTTAGGTTTAGAAACTGTTTTAGTAGAACGTTATTCAACCCTTGGTGGTGTTTGTTTAAACGTTGGCTGTATCCCTTCTAAAGCTTTACTTCATGTTGCAAAAGTGATCGAAGAAGCAAAAGCTTTAGCAGAACACGGTATCGTTTTTGGTGAGCCAAAAACTGACATTTCCAAAGTTCGCTTATGGAAAGAAAAAGTCATTAATCAGCTGACGGGTGGTCTGGCTGGTATGGCTAAAGGCCGTAAAGTTACCGTAGTTAACGGCTTCGGTAAATTCACAGGTGCCAACACGCTGGTTGTTGAAGGTGAAAATGGTAGCACAACTATCAATTTCGATAACGCAATCATTGCTGCGGGTTCCCGTCCAATTCAATTACCATTCATTCCACATGAAGACCCGCGTATTTGGGATTCAACAGATGCATTAGAACTGACTGAAGTTCCTGAGCGTCTGCTGGTTATGGGTGGGGGTATCATCGGTTTAGAAATGGGGACTGTGTATCATGCACTGGGTTCTCAAATCGATGTGGTTGAAATGTTTGACCAAGTCATCCCAGCGGCTGACAAAGATGTGGTTAAAGTATTCACCAAACAAATCAGTAAAAAATTCAATCTGTTGTTAGAAACTAAAGTAACGGCAGTTGAAGCGAAAGAAGACGGTATCTACGTTTCTATGGAAGGTAAAAAAGCTTCTGCAGAACCACAACGTTATGATGCAGTATTAGTGGCAATCGGTCGTGTTCCTAACGGTAAAAACTTGGATGCAGGCAAAGCAGGCGTTGAAGTTGATGACCGTGGCTTTATCCGTGTGGATAAACAAATGCGCACTAACGTTCCACACATCTTCGCTATTGGTGATATCGTTGGTCAACCAATGTTGGCTCACAAAGGTGTTCACGAAGGTCACGTTGCCGCAGAGGTTATCTCTGGTCTGAAACATTACTTTGACCCGAAAGTTATTCCATCCATCGCCTATACTGAGCCAGAAGTTGCATGGGTTGGTTTAACTGAGAAAGAAGCGAAAGAACAAAATATCAGCTATGAAGTTGCAACTTTCCCATGGGCTGCGTCAGGCCGTGCAATTGCATCTGACTGCTCAGAAGGTATGACTAAACTGATTTTCGACAAACAATCTAACCGTGTTATCGGTGGGGCTGTTGTCGGTGTGAACGGTGGTGAATTACTGGGTGAAATCGGCTTAGCAATTGAAATGGGTTGTGATGCGGAAGACTTAGCACTAACTATCCATGCTCACCCAACACTGTACGAATCAATCGGTATGGCTGCTGAGATTTACGAAGGTAGCATTACTGATTTACCAAACGCTAAAGCGAAAAAGAAAAAATAATTTTCTTTAATCGCATAGATAAACAGTATCTCTAGTATGCTGTTTATCACCAAAGCGAATGAAGCCAATGTGGAAACACGTTGGCTTTTTTTGTTTTTGTGAATATAAACAATTAGTCACATGCTTTTATCCAATTATTTATTAAAATCAATATTAATCATTTTATAAGTAATGTGTATTTAATTTTAAATAATAGAATGTTTATTAATAATAACAGTTAGTTGACTATAAAAATATTAAATTCTAATTTCTTTATTCTATTTTTTATTGATAACTAATAAGGAAGTTAGTTTATGGATGATGTGACACATCTAGGTACAATAACTGTATGGGGAAACAATCCAAGAGAACATCTTAATGACTATTTTAATAATTATGATAATGCTCATGAAGATATTGATTTAACTGGGAGGTATGAAAAATTAAAATGTATTTTACATGAAAATCTTTATGATAATATAAAACTAACTGACATTCATGATGATGTTAATAATCACAAAGTCGACATTTTTAAAAATCCTTCGATTAAAATTAAGGATAATTTAAAATCTAAACAAACATTAATTGAAAATGATTTAATTATATTGAGAAAGGATATTGCGGAGATTGAAAAATCGCCTGGCTGGAAATTTATCATTGATCCACAAAAATATCCATGTACGTACAAATGGCATTTTCAATCTTCAGACTCCTCAAAATTAAAAATTTCAGCAACCTTTAAATTTCGCACAATTGAAGATAGAGACAGGCTCCTCGCAGATGATTTTGACGATAATATACCGGGTATACCGAGGTTTCCTTTTGATAATATAGATCTATATATAGATGCGGTTAATAAGCGAGCTGACCGTGATGCTAGAAATCAATTGCTCGAAATTAAGAGACAACATAAAAATATTACGGATAAAATTCAGTTTAATGTAAATGAATTAAATAAGCTGAAAATAGCCCAAAGTAGTGTATTTGCCGTTCCCACACCGAATGTTCCTACATTACCTCATGGCGTTGGTTCAAATTCACAAGTAACACAAACAGCAGATAGCAGTATTGCAAAAGGTATCGAAAAGGCATTAGGTAATATTCGCGATGGCCTAGCGGAAACGTTTGATTGTACTTTCGGAATGAGTTGCTCAAATGATATAGATAAAGCAGCAAAAAATCCAAATGTTGGAATGGAGTTAGGGGTAGAAGAAAAAGGTGCTTTAGAGACTTCTGGTGGTAGCGTAAGTGGCACTCCTAATGGACTTGAGCCCGATGATCAAAGGCTTAAACAACAAACAATTCAAGTTTCTAATAGAAAAAATGAAATTAAAGAATTATTTGAATATGATAATAGTAGATCTGGCATTCAAATAGGAAATAGGACTTTAATTGAAACGCCAAACAAAGGTAACGCAAAGATTTTTAATGGAGCATCAGAAGTAGAAATTAAGCAGTATTTTGTTGAGTTAACAGGTAATAGAGTTTTACCGGAAGTAAGGGCTGTTCCGGGAAAAGGGAATATTTATACTGTTAAAACTCCAAATGGGAGCTTCAATCTACGTGATTTTTCTCATTCTGCAAGTGAAACAGGGAAGGCTTGGACGATTGATATTCCAAGAGGTATTGCTAAGGATGCTGCACCAGCAGAAATAAAATTTTTAAAGTGAGTCTATAATGGAAAAAACTCTACATTTTGATGAGATTATTGGTGATGCAAAAGGGCTATGGTTATCAGGGTTGTTTGGTTCCATAGTGAGTTGGAATCCAAACAAGTGTTTCTATGAACATAGGGGGATATTCTTTTCTATGATAAAAGAGTTATTAGAGAAGCAAATAATTAGATTCTGTTCTCCTGATGATCCTTTAGGCAAAAACATTCCGTATTGGAATGCTAATAGTCAAGAAATTGTTAATCATCTTGAACAATACTGGCCTGAAAATGCTAAAGCAGAGGATGATGATGACTTGAACTTCTATTTTTATGAAATGCCAGCGATTTTATGGATGGATGGATCCGGAAAATATGTGGGTTCTTAAATTTTCTATCTAAATAGGTTTAGGTCAATACAATAATTTCCTTAGATGACTCTGTAAGACCCTGTAAATAATTCTGTATATTTACAGGGTCAAATGATCTGACTTGATGATGCTCAAGGCGTAAGCAATCGCTGGTTTGGCCATTGTTTACACCTTATCTACATTTACTAACTTTCAATCATTGGTGTAAGCTAAAACAAAATAATACCTATTAATAAGAAAGCGCTATGGAACTAAAACCCACTGCAATTTTAATTCATGTCCCTGATGTTCAAGCAGGTTTGGCTTGGTATCAGCAAGCTTTTCCACAAGCAAAGGCAGAATACTTGCCTGATTTTGATTTCACCTTACTGAATGTCGGAGACTTCACGATAGAAGTGGTGCAAGCGGATGAAAAAGTTAGTGAGGGTAAAAAGGGAACGGTATTGTATTGGCAAGTCGATAATTTTGATTTGGCTTTTGAGCATTTCACTCAACTAGGGGCAAAACTGTACCGCGGGCCAATGTTAATAGATGGTAACAACCGAATGTGCCAACTTGAAGACCCGTTTGGCAATTTAATTGGTTTAAAAGGGCGGTAAAATCCATTAAAACCTTTAAAAGGATTAAAACCAATCGCAATGATTTACCTTATCAATTAGTAATATAAATAAAATTGCGATAAAAAATATAATTTGTGATAGCTGATGAAAAAAGGCACTAATTAGGGTGCTTTAAATTTTAAAATGCATTATAAAAAGTATGGTTTTTTCGGCATTTTACGATGATTAATAGTATCTTAAGCTGAAAAATAACCAGTAATGAAGTGTTAAGGCGTAAAGTTAGTAGTTAAATGTTGCTTTCTTGTGAATGAATTAACATTACGTTTAAATTCTGCTATGCTGATCGCCCGAAGCTGGGCATAATTTTACCGCCATTGAGATTATGCGAGCAAATTCCTCTGACCTGGCACCGGATGATAATTTTGTCAGTATGGTGCAGACAGCCGGGTATACAAATTACAATGAAGCGAGGAGAACGTCGTGCTAGAAGAATACCGTAAGCACGTAGCCGAGCGTGCCGCTCAAGGGATTGTCCCTAAGCCATTAGATGCGTCACAAGTAGCTGCACTGGTAGAGTTACTCAAAAACCCACCCAAAGGTGAAGAAGATTTCCTGTTAGACCTGCTGACCAACCGCGTCCCCCCTGGTGTTGACGAAGCAGCGTACGTAAAAGCTGGATTTTTAGCCGCGATAGCTAAAGGCGAAACTTCCTCTTCTCTTATCTCCCCTGAAAAAGCCATTGAACTGCTAGGGACTATGCAGGGCGGATATAACATCCATGCACTAATTGAAGCGTTGGATGACGAAAAACTTGCGCCAATCGCCGCTAAAGCACTTTCCCACACCTTACTGATGTTTGATAACTTCTACGACGTAGAAGAAAAAGCGAAAGCGGGAAATGTTCACGCGAAACAAGTTATTGAATCATGGGCAAATGCCGAGTGGTTCAAAGAGCGCCCTGCGTTAGCTGAAAAAATGACCGTAACTGTGTTCAAAGTGACTGGTGAAACTAACACAGATGACTTATCGCCAGCCCCTGATGCATGGTCACGTCCAGATATCCCATTACACGCATTAGCAATGCTGAAAAACGCACGCGATGGTATTGAACCAGATGATGCGGGTAATGTTGGCCCAATCAAGCAAATTGATGCGCTGAATAAGAAAGGTTTCCCACTGGCTTACGTGGGTGACGTTGTCGGTACTGGTTCTTCTCGTAAATCAGCGACTAACTCCGTGCTATGGTTTATGGGTGACGATATCCCATTTGTGCCAAATAAACGTGGCGGTGGGGTAGTATTGGGCGGCAAAATTGCACCCATCTTCTTTAATACAATGGAAGATGCGGGCGCATTACCAATTGAAGTGGACGTTTCTAAACTGAATATGGGGGATGTGATTGACATCTATCCATTTAAAGGTGAAGTGCGTAACCATGAAACGGGTGAGCTACTCGAAACATTCGAATTAAAAACAGATGTGCTGATTGACGAAGTCCGTGCGGGTGGTCGTATTCCACTGATTATCGGCCGTGGTTTAACCAGCAAAGCACGTGAATCTCTGGGCTTAGAAGCAACAGATGTATTCCGTCACGCGAAATCCGTTGCACAAAGCAACCGTGGTTTCTCATTAGCACAAAAAATGGTTGGTCGTGCTTGCGGTCGCCCAGGTATTCGCCCTGGTGAATACTGTGAGCCAAAAATGACCTCTGTAGGTTCACAAGATACAACTGGCCCAATGACCCGTGATGAGCTGAAAGACTTGGCTTGTCTTGGTTTCTCTGCAGATTTGGTTATGCAGTCATTCTGCCACACTGCTGCGTATCCAAAGCCTGTTGACGTCACAACGCACCATACCTTACCTGATTTCATCATGAACCGTGGTGGTGTTTCTCTGCGTCCAGGCGATGGTATTATTCACTCTTGGTTAAACCGTATGCTATTACCTGATACCGTCGGTACAGGTGGTGACTCACATACGCGCTTCCCAATTGGTATTTCATTCCCTGCGGGTTCTGGTTTGGTCGCATTTGCTGCAGCAACAGGGGTAATGCCTCTGGATATGCCTGAGTCAGTACTGGTTCGCTTTAAAGGTGAAATGCAGCCGGGTATCACATTACGTGACCTTGTTCATGCAATCCCACTGTATGCAATCAAAGATGGTTTACTGACCGTAGAGAAAAAAGGTAAGAAAAACATTTTCTCTGGCCGTATCTTAGAAATCGAAGGTTTGCCTGAGCTGAAAGTTGAACAAGCGTTTGAATTAGCGGATGCGTCAGCAGAGCGTTCAGCAGCGGGTTGTACTATCAAATTAGATAAAGCGCCAATTATCGAATACCTGCAATCGAATATCGTTCTATTAAAATGGATGATAGCAGAAGGCTATGGTGATCGTCGTACTATTGAACGCCGTATCAAAGGGATGGAAAACTGGTTAGCAGATCCACAACTGCTAGAAGGTGATGCAGATGCGGAATACGCAGCAGTCATTGAAATTGACCTGAATGATATCAAAGAGCCAATTCTGTGTGCACCAAACGACCCAGATGACGCACGTTTATTGTCTGATGTTCAAAACGAGAAAATTGATGAAGTCTTCATCGGTTCTTGTATGACAAACATTGGCCACTTCCGTGCAGCAGGTAAGTTATTGGATTCCCACAAAGGCCAATTACCAACGCGTTTATGGGTTGCGCCACCAACTAAGATGGACGCAGCACAATTAACTGAAGAAGGTTACTACAGCGTCTTTGGTAAGAGTGGTGCGCGTATTGAAGTTCCAGGGTGTTCACTGTGTATGGGTAACCAAGCACGTGTAGCTGATGGAGCGACGGTCGTTTCCACTTCAACGCGTAACTTCCCGAACCGTTTAGGGACAGGTGCGAATGTTTACCTCGCATCAGCAGAACTGGCAGCGGTAGCCTCTTTATTAGGTCGTTTACCAACACCAGCAGAGTATCTGCAATTTATGGATAAGGTCGATGAAACAGCAGCGGATACCTACCGTTACTTGAACTTTGACCAGTTATCACAATATACCGAAAAAGCGGATGGCGTGATTTTCCAAACAGCCGTGTAACAAGGTAATATTAATCATGGAGGCTCCTAATGTTAGGGGCCTTTTTTAATTGGGTATATTCGCTAAATATATTCAGAAATTTCGATTAAATTTAAATCGACATCACGTAAGTAAATAGATCTAATTGCTCCAGTAGCACCAGTCCGATTCACCGGCCCTTCGATAATTTTTATACCTTGTTGTTCAATATGCTTTTGCACGTCATTACTCAATTTTATTTTTTCTGTTGGTAATACCTCTCAACAAAGCGGTTTGACTCGCGTTATACTAGCGTCAATAACGCAAGAGTAGAGGGACTGCATATGGACTACCAATTTTTCCAAGATATCACCGGAGCTATCTCCGCTAAATTCTCGATGGATCATGAGGCTATTGGATATTGGCTTAATGAAGAGGTCAAAAATGACCTTAGTCTGTTAGATGCTATTGAAGAAAATTACGAAAAAATCAAAGGCAGTGAAAAACAATGGGAGCTTATTGGCCACGAATATACATTGTTGCTTGATGATGAAGAAGTGATGATCCGCGCCAACCAATTATCATTTGAAACTGAAGGGTTGGAAGAAGGAATGAGTTATTATGATAATGAAAGTGTTGCATTTTGCGGCACTGATGACTTCTTATTAATGCTAAAGGATTATCGAATTTTTGTTATAGAAAATAGATAGAATAATTTTATTTAGTGATTTGTTTTGTATTTTAATAAATCATCGCTATTATTTGCAATGTACGGCCAGCCATTAAACGTTTTTTTAAAGATTTACTGGTTGGGGTTAATATTGATAATTGGATCCTAAAGGGTATATATATATGAATACTGATGATGTTACAGGCGCGTTGAATGATGCAACGAATTGGTTTGTGGCAAACCAAGATCTGTTAGTTCAGTATGCTGTGAATATCGTGTCTGCAATTGTTATCTTGATTGTCGGGATGATGATTGCAAAATGGGTTGGGCGTGGTTTACATCGCGTGATGACCATGAAAGGTATTGATTCAACAGTCAGTGACTTTTTATCAGCGATAGCACGTTATACCATTGTTGCATTCACCTTCATTGCGGTATTAGGGAAAATTGGCGTACAAACTGCTTCTGTGATCGCGGTAATGGGTGCGGCCGGTTTAGCTGTTGGCTTAGCATTACAAAACTCGCTGGGTAACTTTGCGGCAGGTGTGTTGCTGGTGGTATTTAGGCCACTAAAAGCGGGGGAGTATGTCTCAATCGGTGCTGTTGAAGGCACAGTGCAAAATGTACAAATATTTTCAACGACGTTAAGAACCGCAGATGACCGTATTATTGTTATTCCTAATGGGAAGATAATTGCTGATAACATCATTAATACCAGTCGTGAGCCTAATCGCCGTCAAGATATTATTGTGGGTGTTGCTTATGATTCTGATATTGATGTGGTGAAAAAAGTATTAGGTGATATCGTCGCTGCGGATAGCCGTATTCAGCATGCTAAAGGCGTCACTATCCGTTTACATGATATGGCTCCGTCATCATTAAATTATTTAGTGCGTTTTTGGACCACTAATGGTGATGCATGGCCTGTATATTGGGATTTGCTAGAAGAGTTTAAGCGCGCTCTGGACAAACATAATATTGGTATCCCATTCCCACAAATGGATGTTCATGTTCATAAGCAAAATGCGCCTATCAAGCAAGATGCTGCAGAGTAATATTTAGAAAGTCATATTCAGCAGTTTCACTGAAAATAAGAGCCTGTCTTCGATGGGCTCTTATTCATTTCTCACTCCTATATTTCCACCCCGATATTTTTCTTACCGATGCATTTTTGGTTATAAGTGATACTTATGACCTATTAGACTTAATCATTTCCACTAATAACTTTTTGTCGCTAATATTCATGCATATTAATTGAATAAAAAATTGGAATTAATACATGTTTTCGATCTATTTACAGGGTGCGCTATTAGGTGCTGCAATGATATTACCTTTAGGACCACAGAACGCATTTGTCTTACAGCAAGGAAGCCGAAAGCAGTTTCATTTAATGAGTGCATTATTATGCGCTTTAAGTGATACCGTTTTAATTATCGCAGGTGTGTTTGGTGGCAGTGCTTTACTCAGCCAGTCTGAAATATTAATGCAATTGATCACGTGGGCTGGCGTAGCATTTCTTATGTGGTATGGCTATGGTGCGTTTCGTACAGCGTTCAGCCCTGATGAGGTCATACTTCAAACGGAAAGCCGGGCTATCACAAGGTGGAAAGTGATTGTTACACTGTTTGCCGTCACTTGGCTGAATCCACATGTTTATTTAGACACCTTTGTGGTTCTAGGTAGTGTCGGTGGACAGTTAGAAAACCAGTTACGACCTTGGTTTACGGCTGGAGCGCTAACGGCGTCATTTGTGTGGTTCTTTGCATTGGCGATACTTGCTGCTTGGTTTTCACCCGTGTTAAATAAACCGCGTTCACAGCGCATTATTAACATTTTCGTGGGGAGTGTGATGTGGTTTATTGCATTTCAACTTGCGATACAGGGGCTTAAGGGACTCGGTTTGATTTCTCAATAACAATATATCTTCAACAGACAAGCAATAAAGTTCAATTTATCATTATTCTGACTGTACTTTTTGTTTCATGTGTTACTGTTAAATTGAGCTCAGGGATAGTTTATTACCAATTATCCCTTTTTTAGCGATAAATAATTTTCTTGGGAGGTTCTGTGAAATTAAAATCTTTAGTTTTAGCTGCGATGGTAGCAGGTGCTGCGGTTCCTACCATGTCTTTGGCTGATCCGTTACCCAATGGCCCACACATTACAACTTCGGGTAATGCAATAGTGAAAGCGACTCCAGATATGGCGACGCTGAACATTCTTGTGACAGTCACTGCAAAAGATGCGGCAGCTGCGAAAGCTGGCGTCGATAAGCGAGTTGCAGAGTATTTTGAGTTTCTTAAGAAAAATGGCATTGAAAAAGAAGATATCAACGCGGCAAATGTGCGAACTCAGCCTAAATATGATTACAGTAGCGTGAAGCAAAAATCAACCATCGAAGGCTACACGGCAACACGTTCTGTTGAAGTGGAAGTGAAGAAATTAGACCAACTTAATGTCTTGTTAGATGGTGCTTTAGCCGCAGGTCTCAATGAAATCAACTCAGTACAGTTTGGTGTGGCTAACCCGCAACAGTATCGTGATGAAGCACGGTCTCAAGCGATTAAAAATGCGACAGAACAAGCCAATATCTTAGCAAAAGGCTTTAATGTCCAGTTAGGTCCTGTGTATAGCATTAACTATAATGCGCCAGCTGCGGTGCCATACCCAATGGCTGCAAGAAATTATGGTGGGGCGATGAAAGCCTCTGTTGCTCAAGACCTCAAGATTGATGAGACCTATGAACAACAGAGTATTGATTTTAATGACCAAGTCGATGTGGTATTTGAATTAAAACGCTAGCTTTTTGCGGGTTCATCTTCTTGTTTTAACATCTGGCGCCCCGTTTTTAATAGGGCGTCAGTCACATTTTTCATTGTACGGCTTTCAGGTGCGAAGCGGTGCCAGTAAAGCATCCGTCGCTGACATAACCCCGGGGTTAAATCAACCAATTCACCATTCGCTAATTCACTGGCTATCTGCAAATGTGGGATCATACAGCAGGTAGAACCTTGTTTCGCTAACTGCACAAAGGCTTCCGAGGAGTTCACGATATGGCATGGAACACTGCCCGGTGACAAACCAAAGTTTTGTTGTACGAAGGCTTGGTGCATATCGTCTAGATGGTCGAAAGCAACCGCAGGTGCTTTTAATAACGAAGAGCGAGTCACACCATCAGGGAAGTATTTTGCCGCAAAGCCAGGTGACGCAACAAAAATATAGTCCAGTGCGCCAAGTTTATCGACTAAACAACCCGGTAAGGCTTGGGGTTGAATACTGATAGCGCCGACCACCTCGCCGCGTCTTAAACGTTCTTGAGTCCGTGTTTCATCTTCAACCTGAATGTTTAGCCGAATAGGGCTATTGCCTAATACAGGGTTTAGGGCAGGAAGAAACCAAGTTGCCAAGCTGTCAGCGTTGACGGCAAGTGAGAGTAACAACGGGGTTGAGCCACTATTTTCATCACCTAACCATTGCTCTTCTAATAATTCAACTTGATGAAGCAGTGCTAGCAGTTTTTGCCCTTGTTCAGTTGGGTGCGGCGGAACGGTACGCACAAGTAGTGGTTGCCCAAACAGGTTTTCTAACTGCTTTATACGTTGTGACACAGCAGATTGCGTGATGCAGAGCTTTTGAGCCGCACGCTCAAAGCCGCGTTCACGGATAACGGCATCCAGTGCTTGTAATGCGCGATAGTCAGGGCGCTTCATCAAAAAAATCTCCTTGTTGTTATTCTACCAAGCACTATGCCATATTTTTACACGCAACACTTAAAAATATTATTGTTGTGGCGTAAATCCCAAGAACCGTGACATAAATACAGAGAACAAAGCTGCAACTTATTGGGTGTCCGGTATATACTAGTTATTAATAACCTTAATCACGACTCAATTAAATCTTAAAAGGCATGAGTATGACTCAGGACGAATTAAAAAAAGCGGTAGGTTGGGCAGCACTTGATTACGTAAAACCAGGCACTATTGTTGGTGTTGGAACGGGTTCAACGGCTTCACACTTCATTGATGCATTAGCCACAATGAAAGGCCAAATAGAAGGTGCGGTATCAAGCTCAGAAGCATCAACTCAAAAATTAAAATCACTGGGTATTACAGTATTTGATTGTAATGAAGTGGATTCATTAGATGTTTATGTTGATGGCGCTGATGAAGTTGACCACCATATGAATATGATCAAAGGCGGTGGTGCGGCTTTAACACGTGAAAAAATTGTTTCCGCAATTGCAAAAACCTTTGTCTGTATCGTTGACCAATCTAAGTTAGTTGATGTACTAGGTAAATTCCCACTGCCTGTTGAAGTGATCCCAATGGCGCGTAGCTATGTGGCACGTGAATTGGTTAAACTGGGTGGTACGCCAGAGTACCGTCAAAATGTGATTACAGACAACGGCAATGTGATTTTAGATGTCCATAATTTAAATATCGTTGACCCTGTGGCATTAGAAAATACGATTAATGGGATTGCGGGGGTTGTGACCGTTGGGTTATTCGCCAATCGCGGTGCTGATGTTGTATTGATGGGGACTGCAAACGAAGGCGTTAAAACCATCAAGTTATAATCTATATCATATTTAATTATTCCAATAAGCCAGTGGAGTTATACCCGCTGGTTTTTTTGTTTTACTGGTATTTTGTCATTAGTCTATGATTTGATAGAAGCTAAATTAATTAACCAGTTTTATAAATATCATCAATTTGAAATTTATTTTATTTTTTTTAATGTCTGGCTATTTTGGTGATATATCTCACACAAATAGGCATTGTACAGGAAAAATCCTTATTTTGTGTTACCACCCCTGATTTTCTACCATTTTACTTCTTTTTCTTCGCGCTTTTTAGCATCCATTAAGCAAACGGTTGTATTGCTACTGCGCTATTTTTTGCTATGTTGGTATACGCTTCATAGCTCAAGGTAGATGGATGTTATCTCTCTTGAGCTATGTTAGGCAAACACATAGGTTCATCTGTTATAAATCTTAAGTACGTTCACGATAGGGTAGGGAAATGGTTAAGGTATCTTTGCAAAAAGACAAAATTAAATTTTTACTGCTAGAAGGTGTGCACCAAAGTGCGGTTGATAACTTAAAAGCTGCGGGCTACACCAATATTGAATATCACAAAAGTGCGTTATCCGATGAAGAATTAAAAGAAGCGATTAAAGATGCACGTTTTGTAGGTATCCGTTCCCGTACTCATCTTACTGAAGAAATTTTCGCTGCAGCAGAAAAACTCGTTGCAGTGGGTTGCTTTTGTATCGGTACCAACCAAGTTGATTTAGATGCTGCGGCAAAACGCGGTATCCCTGTATTTAACGCACCATTTTCGAATACACGTTCCGTTGCAGAAATGGTATTAGGTCAATTATTACTTTTACTACGTCGTATTCCTGAAGCCAATATGCAAGCACACCGCGGTATTTGGGAAAAACAAGCTAAAGGCTGTTTTGAAGCGCGTGGTAAGCGTCTTGGGATTGTTGGATATGGCCACATTGGTACTCAGTTAGGGATCTTAGCTGAAGGTATCGGTATGAATGTTTTCTTCTATGATATTGAAAACAAACTGCCTTTAGGTAATGCAACTCAAGTTCGTTCTTTAACTGAACTTCTGAACATGAGCGATGTGGTTAGCTTACATGTGCCTGAAACCCCAAGTACGAAGAATATGTTTGCTAAAGAACAATTCGACCGTATGAAGCCTGGTTCTATATTCATTAACGCATCACGTGGAACAGTCGTGGATATCCCTTCACTGGCAGCAGCGCTGGAAAGCAAGCATTTATCAGGTGCTGCGGTGGATGTATTCCCAAGTGAACCCGCTGCGAACAATGACCCTAATGACCCATTTATCTCTGAATTGATTAAGTTCGACAATGTGATTTTAACACCGCACATTGGGGGCTCGACAGAAGAAGCTCAAGAAAATATTGGGTTAGAAGTGGCAAGTAAACTGGCTAAGTATTCAGATAATGGTTCAACATTATCTGCGGTTAACTTCCCTGAAGTTTCTTTGCCAGTGCATACTGAAGATACCAACCGTTTCTTGCATATTCATGAAAACCGTCCAGGTATTTTGAATAGCATCAACCAAGTCTTCACGGAAAATAACATTAACGTTGTCGGCCAGTACTTACGTACATCAGGCAACGTAGGTTATGTGGTTATTGATGTATTAATGCAAACGCCAAACCAAACAGATGAAGCACTCCAGAAATTAAAAGATTTACCTGGAACCATTCGTGCGCGTTTACTGTTCTAAGTTACGCTAAAAATTGTGTGAAATGATGGCGCGGGTGTTTATGACCAGCGCCATATTTTTTGCGGCGTAATAATTTCGGGTAAAGGAATATCCCAATGAGCTATAGGGAGTTTTTCTACTTGCTGGCAATTATGGGCAAGGCCAATGGGATAAAACCCGGTTTGTTGCCAATTAGCAAGCGTTCTATCATAAAACCCACCTCCCATCCCTAACCGTTGCCCTTGAGTATCAAATGCCACTAATGGGATAAGCATGATATCCAATTTTTCGAGTGGTAGCACATCTCTGACATCAAGCGGTGGCTCATCAATATTAAATCGATTTTTAACGAGTTGGCTATCGGGGCGATAGTGAAGAAACAATAAATGGTGGCGACTAAAGGGGTGCAAAACAGGGAGATAGACTTGTTTACCTTCAGCCCAGAGCGCATGAATGAGTGGCCTTGTGTCAATTTCGCCATCAAAAGAAAGAAACAAAGCAATAGTGTTGGCTTGTGCAATTTTTGGGTGGCTTAATGCATTATGCATGAGTTGTTCCGCTGCGTCATATTGCTGCTGAGCGCTTAATTGACGACGTGCTTGACGGATTGTTTGACGTACCTGCTGGCGTTGGGTCGAGAGGGAGTCTTGCATGTGATAACCTGTTGTATATGCGATAAAAAACAGTTAACCAAGAAAGTAAATTACTTAAAGTATATCGCAAGATGAGAGGTTATGTAGGAAACAAATGAAAAATAAGCAGGAACTTAATTGGGGGTCTCCAAGATGCCGTTGTAGGCTGTAACCCTTGAACCCTTGGTTCAAGGTGAACGCAGTTTAGCAACCTTTAGGCTTCCTGAGCGAATCAGGCATGCTCACCAGCGCCATAACCACATTCTGTTTAGTTGAAATATCGGCTCAGGGGACTCGCCCACTCACGCGCATCTCAGAGAAATTTGGTTTGAGAACTTATCGTTACTCAGTGATTTCATTGTACGAAACTAGATTTAAAATGCAACCTTAATTTTGTATATTTTTTTCTACTAGTGTCTGATTAATAAGCAGATTTACTCTAGGGGCAATACCTGCCTCTCAGTAATTTTCACCTGATCGTGCAACGCTTGTTCGATTGTGAGCTGCAACATTTTTATTTTCTCTTCCATATTATAAGCATAATCACGCGTTTTTGTCTTTTCTTGTGCTAATTCGTGACAGACGTTCAATGCTACAATAAAAATAAGTTGTTCCGTGTTGGTCACACCGCTTCTATCTTTCAGATTTTGCAAGCGTTGTTCTAATTCTTTAGCCGACTCAAGAAGGGCTTCTTTTTGTTCTGCTGGGCAATTGACTCGCATTGAGCGCCCGAAAATCTGGATGTCGACAGGTTGTGCGGACATTATACCTCCATACTGAATAATACTCGCCGTAAATACATCATATTTGGCGCAATTAATAGATAAGACAAAAGCATACTGGTCTAGCGGCTATCCTTGATGGTAGCATATCACGAATCATAAGCTAACATGACGAATTCAGATGTCTATACAAAAATCTTTACCAAACTATGAATCACTGGACAAATTACTGCAACAGCACTCAATCGCACTTACTGCTGCGGAGATCCATGGTCTAATAACTGGGTTGATCTGTGGCGGGGGCCGTGACCATAGCTGGCAAACGTTGGTCCATGACCTTGCTAACGATGGCTTAGCGTTTCCACAAACGGTTTCGCAGCCACTGCGAGAGCTCTTCGATACCACATTCGAAGCACTTGATGACAGCGAATTTGCATTTACTATGCTATTTCCTGACGAAGACGCTTCTGTTTTTGACCATGCTGATGCGCTAGCTGGTTGGGTAAATCACTTTTTATTAGGTGTTGGTGTTACACAACCGAAACTGGCTGATAAAAAAGAGATAAGCGAGGTTATCACAGATTTACGCAATATTGGTATGCTTGGTTATGACGAAGACGAAGACCAAGAAGAACTCGAGCAAGCGTTAGAAGAAGTGGTTGAGTATGTCAGGGTGGCGGTGCAATTATGTTACATTGCGTTGATTGAGCCGACTAAAGGCCCAACAGCCGTGGAAAATGATAAACCGGTTCTTCATTAATTTCTATTAATGTGAGTTTTCAAAGCACTTAACTTTATCAATCAATATTTTATTATTGATAAATTAAGTGCTTGAAAGCGTGATGTATCCAGATTTAAGTCATTTCGCCAGTGTATGTTGCTATGTGATTGGTTAAACACAAGCAATATATTCAGCAATCTAATTATTCTGATAATAAGGCAAAAACGGTATGAATAAACAGGAATTTATTTCTCGTCGCAATGCATTATTGGCTCAAATGCAATCAGGCAGTGCAGCAATTATTTTCTCTGCGCCGCCAGCGCAACGTAATGCGGATTGCGAATACCCGTATCGTCAACACAGCGATTTTCTTTATTTAACAGGGTTTAGTGAGCCAGAAGCTGTATTAGTCCTGATTAAAAGCGATGAGAAACATAGCCATACTGTTCTTTTTAACCGTGTCCGTGATTTAACTGCTGAGATTTGGTTTGGTCGCCGCCTTGGGCAAGACGCCGCACCTGAAAAATTAGGTGTTGATAAAGCGTTACCTTTCAATGAAATAGAAGAGCAACTTTATCAATTACTAAATGGCCTCGACGTGGTTTATCATGCACAAGGTGAGTTTGCCTATGCCGATAAATTGGTATTTGATGCCTTAGATATTCTACGTAAAGGTAGCCGTCGTAACTTACGAGCGCCACAAACATTGGTCGATTGGCGGCCGATTGTCCATGAAATGCGCTTATTTAAGTCGGAAGAAGAAATTAATACCCTGCGTATGGCTGGGCGAATTTCTGCTCTAGCACACGTCAGAGCTATGGAAACTTGCCGACCGAATATGTATGAATACCAACTTTGTGGTGAGTTAGAACATGAATTTACTCGCCATGGTGCACGTTTTCCTTCGTACAACTCCATTGTAGGTAGTGGTGAAAATGCCTGTATTTTGCATTACACCGAAAATGAGAGCCTAATGAAGGATGGCGAATTAGTCTTAATTGATGCGGGTGCAGAGTTTGAAGGTTATGCAGGGGATATCACACGGACTTTCCCTGTTAATGGCAAATTTAGCCAAGCACAACGAGAAATTTACGATATCGTCCTTAAGGCGTTAAATACCGCGTTAGCGCTATATCGTCCGGGAACCAGTATCCATGAAGTGACTCGTGAAATTGTTCGTATCAAAACTGAAGGCCTGGTCGCACTTGGAATTTTACAAGGCGATGTGGATCAATTGATCGAAAACAAAGCATATCATCCATTCTTTATGCATGGTTTAAGTCATTGGTTAGGGTTAGATGTACATGACGTAGGTTTTTACGGCACAGACCGAGACCGTATACTTGAAGTGGGGATGGTATTAACTGTCGAACCTGGTTTATATATTGCTCCAGATGCAGATGTGCCGCCACAATATCGCGGTATTGGTGTACGTATCGAAGATGATATTGTGATCACCGAAAACGGAAATGAAAACTTAACGGATTTAGTCGTGAAAGACCCTGATGAAATTGAAGCTCTAATGGCGGCTGCAACGCACAATTTAGGGTAGCTGTCAGTCATCATAGAAAGGTAATAAACAACGCATGAATGTGATCATCGTGGGGGGCGGTATGGCGGGTGCAACATTAGCACTGGCGATATCATCCCTTAGCCAAGGAAAATTATCGGTTTCACTAATCGAGGCCGCTTTGCCTGATGGCAAACATCCGGGATTCGACGCACGTGCGATTGCGTTAGCCCACGGTACTTGCCAGTCATTAGCAAAAATAGGCGTTTGGTCCGCTTTAGCGGATTGCGTGACCCCCATTAATCATGTTCATGTGTCTGATAGAGGCCATGCTGGTTTTGTGAATATCGCTGCCGATGATTATCAGATCGATGCTCTAGGCAATGTTATTGAACTACACGAAACGGGCGCCCGTCTGTTTTCATTGTTACGTAAAGCGCCCGGAGTCACTCTTTATTGCCCTGCAAAAGTAGAAAATGTCCATCGTGAACAAGATGCCGTTACGGTCACCTTGGATAATGGAGATAAGGTGACAGGGGAATTACTGATTGCTGCGGATGGCAGCCATTCTGCGATTGGCAAAGCCTGCCATATGCAATGGCAACAGGACGATTATGGGCAAGTGGCCATTATTGCCAATGTGAAAACTGCCATTGACCCAAAAGGCCAAGCCTTTGAGCGTTTTACTGAATTCGGTCCTTTGGCATTATTACCCATGTCACAAGGGCGCAGTTCTTTAGTATGGTGCCATCATCAGGAGCAGGCGGAAGACATCAATGCGTGGGATGATGAAACATTTATTAGTAAGTTACAGCAAGCGTTCGGCTGGCGGCTAGGCGAAATCGTCATGGCCGGTAAGCGTCATTGTTATCCGCTGGTATTACGTAAAGCACTTAACCCAGTTAGTCACCGAGTCGTGTTAGTGGGGAACGCTGCTCAGACCCTGCATCCTATTGCGGGGCAAGGCTTTAATTTAGGTATCCGTGACGTGATGCAATTGGCTCATATTGTGGTAGAGGCAAACGCGAAGGGGCAAGATATCGGTCGTTATTCGCTACTAAGCCAATACCAGCAAGCTCGGGTACAAGATAGAGACAAAACGGTTACGATAACCGACGGTTTGGTTCGTTTATTTGCGAATCGCTGTTTACCGCTTATTGTCGGGCGTAACTTAGGTTTAATGGCAATGGAAATGTTGCCACCAGCTCGTGATGTTTTGGCTCGCCAAACATTGGGCTGGGTTGCACACCAATAACCACGAAATAAAGAGGAATAAAAAATATGCAATCATTTGATGTGGTTATCGCCGGTGGTGGTATGGTTGGGTTAGCGCTCGCTTGTGGGCTTGAGGGGAGTGGGCTACGTGTTGCGGTCATTGAAAATCATCCACCGCAGGTGCCATTCAGTGCAGCAGAGCCACATGCATTAAGGGTATCTGCCATTAATGCGGCAAGTGAGAAGTTACTGACCCACTTAGGTGTATGGTCAACCATTAAAGGAATGCGAGCTTCTGCTTATAATGGCATGGAAGTTTGGGATAACGACAGTTTTGGGCGAATTACGTTTACTGCTCAAGAACGTAACCTAACGCATTTAGGGCATATTGTTGAGAACAATGTTGTACGTGATGCCCTATGGCAAAAAGCATCGCAACTTCGCGATGTGACATTATTAGCCCCCGCAACGATTAAAAAAGTGGTGTGGGGGGAAAACGATGTTTTCATTACATTAGATGATGAAAACATGTTAACAGCGCGGTTAATTGTGGGGGCTGACGGGGCAAACTCGTGGTTGCGTAGCCATGCAGATATCCCATTAACCTTTTGGGATTATGAACATACCGCGTTAGTTGCTACGATCCGAACTGAAAAACCTCACGAAGGCGTTGCTCGCCAAGCTTTTGATGGCGAAAGTATTTTGGCATTTTTACCATTAAGTGACCCACATCTTTGTTCGATTGTCTGGTCTCAACCGGCTACTGAAGCAGCAAGGCGCAAGTCTTTAGAACCTGCTGATTTTAATAAAGAACTGGCGGTTTCGCTTGATGTTCACCTTGGCCTTTGCCAAGTTGAAAGTGACCGATTAACTATTCCTCTTACGGGGCGCTATGCAAGGCAATTTGCGGCTCAACGTTTAGCGCTGTTAGGGGATGCGGCACATACCATCCATCCATTAGCAGGCCAAGGGGTTAACCTTGGGTTTATGGATGTCGCCATGCTAATCGGTGAAATTAAACGTTTGCACCGTGAAGGTAAAGATTTTGGTCAATATTTATACTTGCGTGATTACGAGCGCAGCCGTAAACACAGTGCAGCACTGATGTTAGCGGGCATGCAAGGTTTCCGTGAGTTGTTTGATGGTAATAACCCTGCGAAGAAATTGCTCCGTGATATTGGGCTTGTCTTAGCGGACAGTTTGCCGGGGGTTAAACCGCAATTATTAAACCATGCGATGGGGCTATTTGATATGCCTAAGTGGTTGGAACAATTACAAGTCGAAGACACCCTCTAAATCCTTTTCTCAAAAGGCACAGTTCATAAAATTGTGCCTTTTTCTTATATCAAAATACAGAGCGTCATTATTGAACTCTGCATAAAAATAATTCTTATTATTACGTTTTAGTATAAAAAGCGGAACTTTCCCTTTCCTTCATGACTGAAAAAAACTAATTACATTCATTTTTCGCATTAGTTTTATTTATATTGCTGTGATGGATTTTATTGGCAAAGCTATCATTCAAATTCTGTTTTTGGTTATATTTTGCGCCATTTGACCCTGTATGTAAGGATTTTGAGTGATCATTCTCAATTATTTAACAAAAAGCGCTGGCAAAATCAGAGCGCAATCAGTAATACAGAGGAATGGTAGCCCTATTTTTTTTTATAGGATAGAACAGCAAACAGTGGTAGGTTTTTAAAAAGTTATCGTTTGCGTTGGGTTAAAATTACCAAGGTATTTTGTTGTAGATGGGTAATTTTCACCACGCAATCACCCTGTCATATTAATAATGTAAAGAGGGTATTCATGGTAAAGCAAACAACACTATATGATGAACATATAGCCTGCGGTGCAAAAATGGTCGATTTTCATGGTTGGATGATGCCGTTGCATTATGGTTCACAGATCAATGAACATAATTTTGTCAGAACCGAAGCAGGGATGTTTGATGTTTCCCATATGACTATTGTCGATTTACACGGCGAAGGCTGTCGTGACTTTCTGCGTTACCTTCTCGCCAACGATATCAATAAACTCACAGAACCAGGCAAAGCTTTATACACAGGTATGCTGAATGCTTCTGGTGGTGTTATTGATGACCTGATTGTGTATTACTTTGCTGATGACTTTTATCGCCTCGTTGTAAACTCAGCAACACGTGATAAAGACCTCGCTTGGATTGAACAGCATGCTAAAGGTTATGCGGTTGAAATTCGTGTCCGCGATGATTTAGCGTTACTGGCTGTTCAAGGGCCGCAAGCGCCAGAAAAGGTTCATTCGTTACTCAGTTCGGAACAAAACAGCGCCATCGAAGGAATGAAACCCTTTTATGGTGTTCAAACTGGGGATTTATTCATTGCAACCACTGGGTATACGGGTGAAAAAGGTTATGAAATTGCCATGCCTAAAGAGCAAGTCATTGAATTTTGGCATAAGTTGCTCAAGGCAGGGGTTCACCCAGCGGGCTTAGGGGCACGGGATACTTTGCGCCTTGAAGCTGGTATGAACCTATATGGGCAAGATATGGATGAAACAATCTCGCCATTAGCCGCGAATATGGGATGGACGGTAGCTTGGAAACCCGAAGATCGCCAATTTATTGGCCGTGAAGCATTGGAAAAATTACGCGAACAAGGTACTGAAAAACTTGTCGGTATTGTGATGCGTGAAAAAGGTATACTGCGTGCAGGGCAAGTTGTCCGCTTTACTGATGAACTGGGGAAACTACAAGAAGGGGTGATAACCAGTGGCTCTTTCTCGCCAACCCTAGGTTTTAGTATTGCGTTAGCGCGTGTCCCGAACGGAATTCAAGACAAAGCAATTGTTGAAATCAGACAAAGAGAAATGCCAGTTGAAGTCGTTAAACCGGGCTTTGTCCGTGAAGGTAACTGCTTAGTGTAATTTGGGCGAATCTAATTAATAAATTTAAAAATTGAGAGGCTAGTGATGAGCAATACACCTAAAGAATTAATGTACACCCGTGAACATGAGTGGCTGCGCGATGAAGGTAATGGTGAATTTACAGTTGGTATCACCGAACATGCGCAAGAGACGTTGGGTGACATGGTGTTTGTTGATTTACCCGAAGTGGGGACTGCGGTAAGTGCAGGCGATGACGTTGCAGTCGTCGAATCAGTTAAAGCGGCATCCGATATTTACGCACCACTGAGTGGCGAAATTGTGGCGGTTAATAGCGAGTTGAATGACGCACCAGAGCTCGTGAATGAACAACCGTATCAAGAAGGTTGGATTTTCCGTATTAAAGCATCAGATACCGCAGAGCTGGCGGATTTGATTGATGCGGCGGGGTATACTTCTATGATCGAAGCCGAAGAATAGTTTATTCGTCATATTTTGTGTTGTGGCGGTGTTGGCTTCGCTCTCTCGCCCTAGTCACATACTGATGTATGCTCCTAGGGTCTCATTTGCTTGCCGCCTAGCCACAACCTCGTCATATTTCATCTTGTGGCGGTGTTGGCTTCGCTCATTCGCCCTAGTCACAAGATGAACTATTTAGAGGGTTGAACAAATATAATTAGTAAGAAACAAGAAACAAGAAACAATATCATTGATTTTAAGCGTTATCTCGCAAGTTCCGTAATAGCCGCCCTACAACTTATGCATAGCAGACAAAGGATGGGAACACAGATATGTCGATGTCACTGAGTCAATTAGAAAACCGTTCAGAATTCATTTCGCGCCACATTGGTTCATCAGAACAACAATTAAAAACCATGTTAGACACCGTGGGTGCAACGTCATTAGATACCTTGATGGACAAAATTGTCCCCAAAGCCATTTTGCTTGCAGAACCGCCAAGAGTGGGTGGTGGAGCAACTGAGCAAGAAGCTTTAGCTGAATTAAAAGCGATAGCATCACTCAATAAGCGCTACAAAAGCTATATTGGTATGGGCTATGCACCCGCAGTGCTTCCGCCAGTTATCTTGCGCAATTTATTAGAAAATCCGGGTTGGTATACCGCTTATACGCCATATCAACCGGAGGTGTCTCAAGGCCGTTTAGAATCATTATTGAATTTTCAACAGGTCACTATCGACCTTACTGGCTTAGACCTCGCTTCTGCGTCGTTATTGGATGAAGCTACTGCGGCAGCGGAAGCCATGGCGATGGCAAAACGGATCAGCAAACTGAAAGATGCAGAACGCTTCTTTGTTGCAGATGATGTTCATCCGCAAACCCTAGATGTTGTTCGCACACGTGCGGGGACTTTTGGTTTTGAAGTGATTGTGGATAGCGCAGAGAAAGCACTGGAACACGAAGGCGTTTTCGGTGTGCTACTTCAACAGGTCGGTACGACAGGTAACGTCCATGATTACAGTTCGCTATTTGCTCAACTAAAAGAGCGCAAAATTGTCAGCTGCGTTGCTGCAGATATGATGGCTCTTGTGCTGTTAGCTGCTCCGGGTAAACAGGGCGCTGACATTGTATTCGGCTCAGCTCAACGTTTTGGTGTACCAATGGGCTACGGTGGCCCACATGCAGCATTCTTTGCTTGTCGTGATGAGTTTAAGCGGGCGATGCCGGGACGTCTGATTGGCGTTTCACGGGATGCGGCAGGTAATACCGCGCTGCGTATGGCGATGCAAACTCGTGAGCAACATATTCGTCGCGAAAAAGCGAACTCGAATATTTGTACATCCCAAGTGTTGTTAGCCAATATTGCCGCCATGTATGCGGTTTACCATGGGCCAAAAGGGCTGAAAATGATCGCTGAGCGTATCCATCGCTTCAGCTCTATTTTTGCCAAAGCATTAGCAGACGCAGGGGTCACTTCACGTCATAAAACCTGGTTTGATACATTATGTATTGAAGTGGCAGACAAAACAGCGGTGCTAGCACGTGCTGAGAAAGCTAAAGTGAATTTACGCACTGATATTCGTGGTGCAGTTGGCGTGACGTTTAGTGAAATCACGACTCGCCAAGATTTAAATGAATTATTTGCGGTGATCACAGGCATTGAAACTAAGTTGGATTTTGAAAAACTAGACCAATCGGTTTCAGCGACAGAGCAAGCGATCCCAAGCACTATGTTACGTAATGATGAAATTTTAGCTCATCCAAATTTTCACCGTTACCATAGTGAAACCGAAATGATGCGCTATATGCATAGTTTAGAGCGCAAAGATTTAGCCTTAAATCAAGCGATGATCCCACTGGGTTCTTGTACGATGAAGCTCAATGCGGCAGCGGAAATGATCCCAATTACGTGGCCTGAATTTGGCGAGTTACACCCATTCTGCCCACCTGAGCAGGCTCAAGGTTATCACCAAATGATAGAGCAGCTTTCTCATTGGTTAGTGCAATTGACCGGTTATGATGCGGTTTGTATGCAACCTAACTCAGGAGCACAAGGTGAATATGCAGGTTTGTTGGCTATTCGTCGTTATCATGAAAGTCGCAATGAAGGGGAACGAAATATTTGTTTGATCCCGGCTTCTGCTCATGGTACCAACCCGGCCTCTGCGCATATGGCAGGTATGGAAGTGGTGGTAGTGCGTTGTGATGATGAAGGTAATATCGATTTAGCGGATTTACGTGAAAAAGCTCAGCAACATAGCGAAGCACTTTCTTGTGTGATGGTAACTTACCCATCGACACATGGGGTATATGAAGAAAGTATTCGTGAAGTGTGTGAAATTATTCACCAATATGGTGGCCAAGTATACCTTGACGGCGCAAATATGAATGCTCAGGTTGGGTTAACAACGCCGGGCTTTATTGGTGCGGATGTTTCTCACCTGAATTTACATAAAACATTCTGTATCCCTCACGGCGGTGGTGGCCCTGGTATGGGGCCTATTGGTGTGAAAAAACACTTGGCACCGTTCGTACCGGGGCATTCTGTGGTTGAGCAAGAAATGTTAACCGACCAAGGTGCGGTATCTGCGGCTCCATTTGGTAGTGCATCAATTTTGCCAATTAGCTGGATGTATATTCGTATGATGGGTTCTTATGGTTTACGTAAAGCTAGCCAAGTGGCTATTTTAAATGCGAACTATATTGCTAAGCGCCTTTCTGGTCGTTATGACATTTTATATACAGGGCAAGACGGTTATGTGGCTCACGAATGTATTGTTGACTTGCGCCCAATTAAGAAAGACACCGGTATTAGTGAGCTCGATATTGCTAAGCGTTTAATTGATTATGGTTTCCATGCGCCAACCATGTCTTTCCCTGTCGCAGGGACATTAATGATTGAGCCGACTGAGTCTGAAAGTATGACGGAAATTGACCGTTTTATTGATGCGATGTTAGCTATACGCGATGAAATTGACCAAGTAGTGAAAGGCCAATGGACACTCGAAGATAACCCTCTCGTGAATTCGCCTCATGTGCAAACAGAGTTAGCCGGGGAGTGGCCACATCGTTATAGCCGTGAGCTTGCCGTGTTCCCGACAGCACAAACGAAAGCGAATAAATACTGGCCAGCGGTTAAACGCCTTGATGATGTGTATGGTGATCGCCATTTACACTGCTCGTGCGTACCGATTGAAGATTATATGTAGGAATAAATCACGCTTTTCATTAAATAGTGTGAATTAACTGTTTTTAGGCTTGATTTCGGTAGTTTACTGAAATCAAGCCTTTATTATGGGTATCTCTAGCCCGAATATTGTGAAATACCCGTGTAATTTTTACCTTGATATAGTTTTTCCACTTCGCCTGTTTCCATAACGACTTGGTAAACACCCCCATTAAGGTCGGCGATATACATTAGTTGTGCTGATTTATCATATGTGAGCCCAATCGCCTCTTTAAAACCACGGCTTATTACTTTGTAATGGCTCAATCCATCAGAAGCAATATTGGCACAATTTAAGCTATTGCCATCGGGCTCAGCGCCTCTATCTGTCCAATATAAAATATGGGTTTCTTCATCAAGCAATAAATCAATAGGCTCGGGTAGGTCTTGAAGGAGCAATTGAATATCAGTGCGTTGATTGGCTGGTTGCTGGGTTTTAGGTGTTAATGGTGCCCTAAAAATACGGCCTAAATTGCCTTTAGCGGTGCCTTTTTGTGTCCAGTAGAGCCAGTTATTTGCAACATCAACAGTAATACCAACGCACTGGTCTAATATATCTACGTTATTGTGTTTATCTCGAGGCCTTGCTACATGGATTAATAAATCAGAACCATCGACATGACATGATGAAACCATACCGCCTTCACGGTCACACCAATATAATCGTTGATTCACTAAATCAAGGTGTAATTGTTTTGGCGTTCTTACTTTTCCATTGCCTAATAGCATTTTTCTGCCTGTGCCATCAAAATTCATCACATTGATGGAGCCGTCGTCAGCGTCATAATCATCCCCCATATTGCTCCAATAAATTAATCGATTAGTAGGGTCAATGGCAATGCCGTCAGGAGTTCCACCGAGTCCTTCGATAATTGGGATTGTTTGATGTGTTGATTTATTGAATTGAATTATTGCGGGTGAATGGACATCTAGTAGCAAAAGGTAAGGGGTTGAATATTCATTGAATTTTTGCATTTTAAACCTCTCAGGCAAATGTTCAATGATAAAGATAGGAGTGATATTAATAATTAGCAAGTTATTAATATTGATATTTCTTTATTAGTCGAGATTAATAATTATATATAGAATATAAAGTAGTTTATTATTTAAATTAAAATAATGAATTAGTGAAAAGTATATCTTGTCACGGACAATATAAATTAGATGAGTGTAACACGTTAAATAAAGCGGCTTTTCAGCCGCTTTTGGCTAAAATTACAACAACCAACCTTTTTGTTGGGCGAGTTCTAACTGTAATTTTAACTGCTGATAAAATTCAGGCAGAATTTGCTCGATATAATCACACTTACTGAGTACTTGCTCAAGGCGGATATTATTTTCAACCCAACTTTGTCCTTGATTGTGCAAGTTCATTAGCATTGGCATCGCTCGGTCAATGGCATTTGCATAGACAGACTCTGGCGTTTCTAATGCATCGTACTCATTCCACAATGCTAAAAGGGTTTCAGCTTGTGGGCTAGGCAACAAGTTAAAGATACGGTTAGCGGCTTTAACTTCTTCTTCATGAATAGCATCACGAGCTGCATTATCAAAGACCAATACATCACCTGCGTCAATTTCAACAATGTCATGCACAAGGGCAAGCTTTATCGCATGTTCGATATTAATGCCTTGCACATAAGGTGCAAAACTCATTGCTGCAACCGCAAATTGCCAACTGTGCTCTGCCGTATTTTCTTGGCGTTCACGGTTCAATAACTTATTTTTACGATAAACGCTTTTGAGTTTATCTAATTCCATTAAAAATTGGACGACTTCGGTAAAAGCCCCAAAATTAACCACCTCTACGGGCTTGCTACCTAATGCAGATGACATAAAAACTCCAATTAATTATCTTCTAATGAATAAGGTAATGGTGCGATGGTTAGGTGACTTTGCTCATCACCCATAACACGGAAAACGCTATCGGCTTCCATATCGTTATTCATAATGACCTGTACATAAATTTCACCACTACCTAAGCGGATAGCTGCTAAAACAGTTCCTGTGCGACGCCATTTATCACCAAGCTGCCATTCCACACCTTCGCCGATAACAGGAATAGTGGTGCCTGTGCCTTTCAAGGTGTACATCGCGCGTTTATTTGCACCACGGAATTTTGCACGTGCAACCATTTCTTGCCCGGTATAACAGCCTTTCTTGAAGCTGATACCGTGAGGTAGGGCTTGCAAATTAGTGGCTTGAGGTAAATGTTGGGCACTATTTGCTTGATCGATAACGGCAAAACCCGCTTCGATATCAAGGGCTAGCCATTGTTCATCATTAACTTGAATAGCGTCTAAGGTTTGAGCCATTTTTTGTGCGGTTTCTTCGTTGGTGATCACCAAAAAACGCTCTGTGGGTAATGCAAAATGCAATATTGTGGAAGCACCGTCTGTAATGACTTGGTTTTGCTCGTCAGGTAATGCAGTAAATAATGTTGCCAGCGCTTCTCTTGCACCTTTACCTGCGACCCCGATTAATTTTAGGTCCGGTTTTTTTTCAAAGGTGACTTTTGAGAAAACTGCATATTTTTTCAGCTCAGCAAGTTGTGAATCGGCAACGCTGGTTCTCAATAAATATGAATAACCGTCTAAGTGATGGAATAAGCGGAGATCACTCCACATTTTACCTTTGGGATCACAGTGTGCTGTTAATGCATGTGACTGAGTGAGTATGGCAATATCCGCGGTCACTTGGCCTTGCAGGTATTTCTCTGCATCAGCACCGTGGAGATGAATAAGTTCCCAGTTTTCCAGTGAAATCAAAACGAGTGGTAAAGACTGAGATCCGAGAGGAAACTGCTGTGTACTATCAATGTGGTTAGTCATGATTTCACCTGTTGTTCTTTGATAGATAAAGGTGCCTAATGGTAAAATAGCTAGATAACATTGCAAGTAGTTATTATGATGAAGCTGTATTATCTAATAGTTTTTTATCATCTGTTTGTAGAAAAACGGTATTTTACTACTAAAATTACAACAATGTAGTCTATAACATGTTTTCTTAGCGGATAATCTGTTAGAGTATGGAAAATAATCAATCTAATCAGTTAACTGCAAAAAAGGCCGTAGTAGAATGGATATTGAGAATAAAGCGCGAATTCATTGGGCATGCCGTCGTGGTATGCGTGAATTAGATATTTCAATCATGCCGTTTTTTGAGTATGAATATGATGACCTAACAACTCACGATAAGCAGGTATTTGTCCGTTTATTAGAATGTGCGGACCCTGATTTATTCAATTGGTTAATGAATCATGGTCGCCCAGATGATGACGAACTTTTTCGTATGATTAAACTGATTCAGGAAAAAAATAAAAATCGTGGTCCTGTGGAAATCTAATCTCTCCATTTCATGGAAAACTCAATTGTTCTCAACCTGTGTTCATGGGGTTGTTGGGATGTTTTTACTGTTGGCTCCATGGTCCCCTGATAACTCAATGATATGGTTGCCGCTATTAGTGGTTGTCGTTGCGAGTTGGGCAAAGAGCCAGAAAAATATCAGTAAAATAAAAGGGGTTGCTGTACTGGTTAATGGCAATAAGGTTCAATGGAAGAAAAATGAGTGGAGAATACTGAAAGCGCCTTGGCTTAGCCGTTATGGGGTATTGCTGACACTAGAAGCTTTGCAAGGTAAACCGCAAAAGGTTCATTTATGGATAGCGAAAGATGCTGTGTCAGAAGAGAATTGGCGTAATTTAAACCAGTTATTACTACAATACCCTGATATCTAGGCTACCAAGATCACCGGCGATAAACCGCATGGGTAGCCTGAGAGTATGTAGATAACCCTCACTTTGGGTTATCAATAAGCAAGCTAATATAAGCTTGCGCCATACTTGCATTATAACAACGCTTCAATTTCCTCAAAAATCTGTACGCACCACTGTGCGATGCGCTCATCAGTTTGTTCAAACTGGTGGACTTCATCTAATGCAAGGCCAACAAACATATCACCGGTGTCATTGAGTGGTTTAGGGCTATCAAAGGTATAGCCTTCAGTCGGCCAGAAGCCAACAAATTTAGCACCGGTTGGTTTCAGTTGGTGGTAGAGCATCCCAAGGGCATCAAGAAACCACTCGCCATAATCTATTTGGTCACCCAGCCCATACATCGCAATAATTTTATTTGCGAGGTTAAGATTGGGAAGCGCTTCCCAAATTTCAAGCCAATCTTCCTGTATTTCACCAAAATCCCACGTAGGTATTCCCAAAATAAGAACATCATACTGTTCCATTTCTGCCGGCGGTGTATCGTTAACGTTATGAAGTGTGACTAAATCATCGCCGAGAATATCACGTATTTTTTCTGCAACCATTTCGGTATAACAGGTACTAGAACCGTAAAAAAGACCTATTTTCATATATATTATTACTATGTCCAGCTATGGTTTTCATCACAAGAGATGTATTGTAACAGAAGCAGCCACATTCAGGCATAATAGAATCGTGTGGTATTATCTAAAGGAAGCTTATCTGTCGTGGAAATAAAACAACTTAATCCATTAATTGAACAATTTCTTGATACAATTTGGCTTGAACAAGATCTAGCCGAAAATACATTGGCTTCTTATCGTAATGACCTTCAACTATTAGATAAATGGCTTGATGCACATCAGTTGCATTTAGAAAATGTTCAATCAATTGACCTACAATCTTTTTTTGCTGAACGCATTGATTGTGGATATAAAGCAACGAGTTCAGCACGTTTATTAAGTGCGATGCGTCGGTTGTTTCAATATTTGTACCGGGAAAAAATCCGTTTGGATGACCCTTCAGCGGTGATTGCTGCCCCCAAAATTCCGCAGCGTTTGCCCAAAGATTTAAGTGAAAGACAAGTTGAAGATTTATTGAATGCCCCTGCTACCGAAGATGCTTTAGAGCTACGTGACAAAGCGATGCTGGAAGTGCTATATGCATGTGGTTTGCGTGTTTCTGAATTAATTGGTTTAACTTTTTCAGATATTAGTTTGCGGCAGGGGGTTATTCGTGTTGTCGGTAAAGGCGATAAAGAAAGATTGATTCCCTTGGGGGAAGAGGCAATATATTGGCTAGAAAAATATATTGATGAAGGTCGTCCAGATTTATTAAATGGCAAAACGAGCGATATTCTATTCCCGAGTAAGCGTGGCACGAAAATGACTCGGCAAACGTTTTGGCACCGAATAAAATATTACGCAGTACTTGCACATATTGATAGCGAGCTACTCTCACCGCATGTTTTAAGACACGCATTTGCAACTCATTTACTTAATCATGGGGCAGACTTACGCGTGGTACAAATGTTGTTAGGTCATAGTGATCTATCAACCACACAAATTTATACTCATGTAGCGACTGAGCGGTTACGAGTATTACATGAGCAGCATCATCCAAGGGGGTGATGCATGATTAAAGGACTATTTATGAAACGCAAATTGATATTATTGGCTGCTGCATGTATTGCAACGTTGACTTCCTCAGTCTATGGGGCAACGGAAGAAAAAGTTATTCGTGATACGTTGGAAAAATACAACATGGTTGTTGAAGTGATTAAACCTTCACCCATTGTTGGGCTGAATGTTGTTGAAACATCAACGGGTGTTGTATACATCACTGATGACGGCAAATATTTATTGCAAGGGCCAATTTATGATATGAGCGGTAAAAACCCGGTTAATATCAGTAATCAGCCATTAATGAAAAAAGTAGAAGCGCTCAAAGGTGAAATGATTGTTTTTAAAGCGCCGCAGGAAAAGCATGTTGTGACCGTTTTTACCGATATTAGCTGTGGTTACTGTAAAAAATTACATGAATCTGTTGGTGAACTAAATAGCCAAGGTGTCACGGTGCGTTATCTTGCATATCCACGTCAAGGTGCGGACAGTGACGTAGGGAAAAAAATGGCGTCTATCTGGTGTAATGGCCTACCACAAAAAGCGCTAACTCAAGCGTTTAAAGGTGAGGAAATTGCCATGATTGAAGATTGCAAAATTGACCTAAGTAAACATATGAGTGTGGGTAATTTATTTAAAGTGACGGGAACACCAGCGATCATCCTACCGGATGGGCAATTACTACCTGGCTACATGAAACCGGATGCCCTTGTTCAATTACTCAACGAAAAATAGTTAATTATTGTGAATGTAGAAACACTCTTACAACAAAGGCAGCAGCAAAGTTCTGCTGCTCAACTTCCTGGCTTGCCTGAACTATTACAACGGATTTATCAACACCGAGGCGTCACCGATATCACTCAGTTAGAGCGTAAAGCGGCCAATTTATTGGATTATCGGACATTATCGGGTATTGATAAGGCATTACCGCTACTTTATCGTGCTTTAAATGAACATGAGGCTATCACCATTGTTGGGGATTTTGATGCCGACGGAGCAACCAGTACTGCGTTAGCTATTAGAGCCTTAAAATCAATGGGATATAGGAATATCAATTATATCGTTCCGAACCGCTTTGAAAATGGTTATGGTTTAACGCCTTTGGTGGTTGAAGAAGCGCGTAACCAAGGAACGAATCTCATTATTACCGTTGATAATGGCATTTCATCCCATGAAGGCGTTGAAGTAGCTAGCCATTATGGAATAAATGTCATTATTACTGATCACCATCTGCCGGGGGAAACTTTGCCTGCTGCGGATGCGATAATCAACCCGAATTTAAACGAGTGTGGCTTTGCCTCTAAATCATTAGCAGGGGTTGGTGTCACATTTTATTTAATGTCGGCATTACGTGCGTATTTACGCCAGCAAGGTTGGTTTGTGCAACAAGGCGTGGCAGAGCCTAACTTAGCCGAATACCTTGATTTGGTTGCGTTGGGAACTGTCGCAGACGTGGTTCCTCTTGATGTAAATAACCGTATTTTAGTTCATCAAGGGCTTAATCGTGTTAGAGCGGGGCGTTGCTGCGCGGGTATTAAAGCCCTCGTTGAAGTTTCCAAGCGGGATTTATCAAGGCTAGTGGCAAATGACTTTGGTTTTGCACTTGGTCCTAGATTAAATGCAGCAGGCAGGTTAGATGATATGTCGGTGAGCATTGAATTATTGCTGACTGACGATATGGCCTATGCGCGGGAACTAGCAAATGAGTTGGATGGGCTAAATCAAACTCGCCGTGAGATTGAAGCGGGTATGCAGCAAGAAGCTCTCGTGCTTTTTAACCAATTCGAATACGGTGAAAACCAGTTACCAAATGGCCTAGCTATTTACCACCCCGAATGGCATCAAGGCGTTGTAGGGATATTGGCTTCTAGGATCAAAGAACAATACCATCGTCCGGTTATTGCATTTGCCCCTGCTGGTGATGGCTTATTAAAAGGTTCAGGGCGCTCTATTCAAGGGGTGCACATGCGCGATGCACTTGAACGCTTGAATACCTTACAACCGGGGTTAATGCAGAAGTTCGGTGGTCATGCGATGGCGGCAGGTTTGACGCTTGAAGTGGATAAATTTGATGCTTTTAAACATCACTTTGAGCTATTGATGGGGGAACTTATTCAGCCTGAACAACTTGCTGGAGTGATATGGAGTGATGGTGAGCTTTCTCGCAATGAATTTTGTTTAGAAACAGCGGAACTTATTCGAGAGAGTGGCCCTTGGGGACAATCATTCCCCGAGCCAGTATTTGATGGTGAATTCCAATTATTACAGCAAAGGCTAGTGGGTGAGCGTCATCTAAAACTCATGTTAGAGCCGGTGAATGGCGGGCCAATGTTAGATGCAATAATGTTTAATATTGATGTGCGCCGATGGCCAGATAATAGTATCAAAAAAGCTAAAATAGCCTTTAAATTGGATGTAAACGAGTTTCGAGGGCAAAAAAACGTACAATTAATGATTGAACATATTTGGCCGGATTAAACGGGTAATTAACACACTGAATAACGATGAAATAGCGTTTTATGGCGCTATAAACATGAGATAAATTCCGCTATACTAAGCGGTTTGTGAACAAAAAAATATTTTTGACTAACCATAAGATATTGAAAAATGACGTTTGAAATAAACCCAATAAAAAGTAAGATTCAGGACCTGTCTGAGCGGACAGTGGTTCTGAGGGGGTATCTTTGACTATGATGCCAAGAAGGAACGCTTAGAAGAAGTCAACGCTGAGCTTGAACAGCCTGATGTTTGGAATGAACCCGAAAGAGCGCAAGCCCTTGGTAAAGAACGTTCATCACTTGAGGCAATTGTTGAAACAATTGACCAGATGACGCAAGGCCTTGAAGATGTTGAAGGTTTATTAGAGCTTGCGGTTGAAGCGGATGATGAAGACACATTCAATGAAGCAGAAGCTGAGTTAGAGCAATTACAAGGCAAATTAGAGCAACTTGAATTTCGTCGTATGTTCTCAGGCGAATATGATAGTGCAGACTGCTACATAGACTTACAAGCGGGTTCTGGCGGTACTGAAGCGCAAGATTGGGCAAGTATGTTATTGCGCATGTACTTGCGTTGGGCTGAGTCAAAGGGCTTTAAAACCGAGATTATCGAAGAGTCTGATGGTGATGTTGCTGGGCTAAAATCGGCAACGGTCAAAATTATTGGTGACTATGCCTACGGGTGGTTAAGAACGGAAACAGGTGTTCATCGTTTAGTCCGTAAGAGTCCATTTGACTCAGGTGGGCGTCGTCATACTTCTTTTAGTTCTGCGTTTATTTATCCTGAAGTTGATGATGATATTGATATCGAAATCAATCCAGCGGATTTACGTATTGATGTATACCGTGCTTCTGGTGCTGGTGGTCAGCACGTTAACAAAACAGAGTCAGCGGTTCGTATCACACATATTCCAACGAATATTGTGACGCAATGCCAAAATGACCGTTCACAGCATAAAAACAAAGACCAAGCGATGCGCCAGTTAAAAGCGAAGTTATACGAACTGGAAATTCAGAAGAAAAATGCAGACAAGCAAGCGATGGAAGAGAATAAGTCCGATATTGGCTGGGGAAGCCAAATTCGTTCTTACGTCCTTGATGATGCAAGAATAAAAGATTTACGTACTGGTGTGGAAACGCGTAACACGCAAGCCGTACTGGATGGTGATTTGGATAAATTCATTGAAGCTAGTTTAAAAGCTGGCCTGTGAGGAAAAAATGTCTCAGGAACAACAAGGTGTTGAACAAGCACCTGATTTGAATAACGAACTTAAAGCCCGTAAAGAAAAGTTAGCGGCACTGCGTGAAAAGGGTATTCCATTTCCAAATGATTTTCGTCGTGAAGATATTTCCGATAAAATCCATGCGCAATATGATGATAAAACATCCGAAGAGCTTGAAGACCTAAATATTGAAGTATCGATTGCTGGCCGTATGATGACTCGTCGTATCATGGGTAAAGCATCATTCGCAACGTTACAAGACGTTGGTGGGCGTATTCAGATTTATGTTTCCCGTGATGATTTAGCGGAAGGCATCTATAACGAACAGTTTAAAAAATGGGACTTAGGCGATATTTTAGGCGCTAAAGGCCGTTTATTTAAAACCAAAACAGGTGAGTTGACTGTTCATTGTCATGAAGTCCGTTTATTGACCAAAGCATTGCGCCCATTACCTGACAAATTCCACGGTTTATCAGACCAAGAAACACGTTACCGTCAGCGCTACCTTGACTTAATCGCGAATGATGAATCTCGTCATACTTTTATTGTTCGTTCTAAGATCCTCGCTGAAGTGCGTAATTTTATGGTTGGTTACGGTTTTATGGAAGTCGAAACCCCAATGATGCAAGTCATTCCAGGTGGTGCTTCTGCGCGTCCATTTGTGACTCACCATAATGCATTAGATATCGATATGTACTTACGTATTGCGCCTGAACTGTACTTGAAGCGCTTAGTTGTTGGTGGTTTTGAACGTGTATTTGAAATCAACCGTAACTTCCGTAACGAAGGCTTATCTCCACGTCATAACCCAGAATTCACCATGATGGAACTGTACATGGCGTATGCGGATTACCGTGATCTGATCAAGCTAACAGAAGATTTGTTCCGTACATTGACACAAAATGTTTTAGGTAACACGGTTGTTCAGTATGGTGAGCAAGAGTTTGATTTTGGTAAACCTTTTACCAAACTCACTATGAAAGAAGCGATTTGCAAATATCGTCCTGAAACCAACGTTGCTGATTTGGATGATATGGATAAAGCGGTGGCAATTGCTCAATCAATTGGTATCAAAATTGAGAAAAGCTGGGGGCTTGGCCGCATTCAGTGTGAAATCTTTGAAGAGGTTGCAGAGAGCCACTTAATCCAGCCGACATTCATCACTGAGTATCCTGCTGAGGTTTCACCATTAGCGCGTCGCAATGATGATAACCCATTCATTACTGACCGTTTTGAGTTCTTCATTGGTGGTCGTGAAATCGGTAACGGTTTCTCGGAATTAAACGATGCAGAAGACCAAGCTGAACGTTTTGCAGAGCAAGTTCGTCAAAAAGATGAAGGCGACGACGAAGCAATGTTCTATGATGAAGACTATGTTACCGCATTAGAGCATGGTTTGCCGCCAACGGCAGGTTTAGGTATCGGTATTGACCGTATGGTGATGTTATTCACTAATAGTCATACTATTCGCGATGTTATTTTATTCCCAGCTTTACGTCCTAGCAAAGCTTAAATGCCATTATGCCCGGTTAATACCGGGCATATATTAATATTTATAAGCTATCAATATTGACTCCTCTTATGTTTCATTCAAGCAGTTCATTTTAGTTATAAGATAAAACACTATTTACTAGACGCGAAATGAGTAAGGTGAAATAAAATCACTGAAAAGTGTTTTTTTAGTGATTATGGCTATGTAATCAATGTATTTTATTAAAAATAGATTTGAGTTACGAATCGTATCAATTTAATATAAGTAATTATGGCAGATAACTGCTATGCTCTATTACGCATTTTTAGCATCAATAAATACGTATTTTGATAAAAACTTGATCCTATTTATAATTTTTAATTATTGTTAGCCTGTAGAATTGAATTAAGCAGGTTACTCATTTTTTGTATGATGACGTTTATTGTTATATCACAAGTTTAAAATGTGTTAGCAGCTTGAAAAATGGAAAAAGGTTTATTTTTTTGTGAGTGAATATTTTATTTGTTAACAATTGTTACAGGTGACAGAACTAAAATAAGAATTTACTTGGAAAGAATTGGGTCGCTTACAAGGTTTATAGAGTAACTCGACCGTTCTCTGACATAAAATAATAAAAAATTACGGCAAAGGTGTAGAATTATCCCTTTATAGGGTGACTAGTGGGAATTAGCTCATAAAATTAATGAAAATGTGGCAATAAAATAATTTTAAAACTAAAGTTAAGCTAATCTAAATTTATGAGATGACTCTATTTCTACATTCGGACTTATAGAAAATAGCTAATTTTTAGCTTACACTAGGTTTTTTTGACATCATTATAATAGCGAAGAAAAGTGCTGGTAAGGTAACCATATGTTTTTAAAAAATAAATTTTATGTTGCATCTTTGCTTATAGCAGGTACAGCTCTTCTTTCAGGTTGTACATTTGGCTCAGACTCATACAATACAGCAACACCGAATACCCCAAGTAAACAGGTAGTCAATACAAGTACCACTCAACCGGTAACACAATCGACTGTTGATACCAATTCAGGCCAGGCTGATAACTCTTATCCTGAATCTCAAAAAGTTTTAAACAACGCAATTAACCGTACACCAGTTGCTTCTACAACTTATGGTGAAGCGGGTGCTGATCAGCAAACATTTGCTCATTTGAATACGTGTGTTAAAGAATTAAACGCGCTCAAAACACTCTCACCAAAAGATTACAATCGCTTAGTAGGTTCATTTAAAGAAGTTAGCGAAATCAACCGTCTATATCGACAAGTTGAAGGGACTGCTAGCCCTGACACAATTGAATTATTACAAATGGCGATAGAATCTAAAACCAAAGTATTGTGTGCAAAAGTTCGTTATAACTCAGTATTGTCTACCGAATCAACATTGAAGAAAATTAGTGGATTATGAGAATAAACCTTAGGCTTTGTGTGTCACTGGCACTTGTTACGACTTTTTTTAGTCATGCTCCAAAAGCAGAGCGCTTTAACAATGTAATTGATGATTTTGATACTTATCTTCAAATGGAAAAAGAAGGCAAAGTACAAGAACAAAAGCAACAATTGCCAGTTAATACACAAAACCAGGGTTATGAAATCTTTTCTTCGCTATCTACTGTTCCTGCTCCAAAAGAGAAACAAAAATCTGCGGCAGCGAATAAAGGAACGAAAGGCAAAGCTACAGGGAAGAATAAATCTGCTGCGGCATCAACAAAGAAAGTAGATGTTGCGAAGGCAGAGCCTGCTGAACCGGAAAAAACGACTTTTTCTGAAGTGTGTGCGGTGACGACAGAAAATGGGGCATCCCCTATTTTGTTGTCGTCTTACCCTTATTTCTTCCAAAGCAATCAATGGGATCCTGCTTATCTAGCCAAAGATTTTGCAAAATATCAATTGGTTCTTGACCCACTCGGCTTATATGCATCTAAATTTGCCAAGCCAACAGGTATTAATACCTCTGCTTATCTTGAGCAATTGGCGCAATTAATTGAACGTCAGCAATTAGCACATCTATATAAGTTTGGTATTGCTCAAGGTGTAGGCCAACTTATTGCCTATAATCATTTGCTCAATGATGAACAACTCGTTTCTGAACTCATTAATCATAATAAGAGTATCGCGCAATTAACGCATACAATTACGGAAAAACAATTTGAGATTGATAAACTAAATGATGACGTTCTGAAAAGTAAAGAGCAAATCGCGCAATTACAGGCAATTGTCAATTCATCAGATGACCAATCTTTAATTGACACATTAAAGACTAAACTGGCGGATGCTCAAAAAACAATTGAGCAAAAGCAAAATAGTCTTGATCAATTGAGTCAAGAAAATCAGCAAACCCAAGAAACGATTGCTCAACTTGAAAAACAATTAAATGAAAGTGTCGTTGAACAAGCCCAACTTAAACAGCAATTAGCAGATAAAGAACAGCAATTTGCTGCTGCAAATTTGAAAATTGAGCAACTAACTGCGGATATTGCAAAATTAGAGTTGGAATCTAAAAATCAACTGCAAGTCGCGGGTAACGCTGATGAGCTGATGAAATCAGTGACAGCTGAACTTTTACAGCAAAAAGAACTGTTGAAACAGAAAGAAAATGAATTAGCGACCGTTAAAAGTGAAAAAGATGGTGTTGCATCGTCTTTAGTCGCCCAGCAAGAAAAAAGTAAATTATTAGAGTTACAAAACCAGCAATTACAAACTCAGTTGGTAGAAAAAGAACAATTAGCAGAAAAAATTCAAGTTTCTCTGGCGAAGAAAACGGAACAAGCAGAGCAACAAGTTGCATTAGAAAACGCGTTAAAAGCCGAACTGGCTGAGGCGAAAAAACAGTTAGCCGAGCACCAAACTGCGCAAAATGCGTTGTCCAAACAGTTTGCGAACAGTGAAAAACT
>NZ_JAMPNU010000036.1:0-37931 GCF_028479505.1 Providencia sp. PROV205
TTAAATCATCATAAAAGGAGAATATGAGGTTTATGATTGGCAACATTACAGATCAATAACTCAATGTTTAATCAATAATCGTTATTTAAGGATCAGCAAAACACACTTGGCTATGTTATAAAATAAACACATAGTGTATAAAGCTTTATATACATCTTTGTTTTGAATGAATTAGGGATATCGATATGAATGTAATTAAAACTATTTGGCGCTGGATTATTGCAACCCCAAACCGTTTACAAATATTCTTTGATCTTCTGCTGCTAGTATTATCACCTTTTGTTTTTATTATGGTTATTGGGTTTAACACCGAAGATCTTAGTAAAGACATTTTCATTATTACATTCATTATCCTCTGCTATACCTATATTACTCGCTGGTTCAGTAAGTGGTTTAGTAAAGGTAGAAGCTAATACCTGTTTTATTTTCAGCCTCTTAGTTATTTTCTAAGGGGCTAAGTATTTTGTATAGACAAAAAAAACACCTGCACAAGGCAGGTGTAAAATACAATCAGGTCTACAGACGGATGGTGCCTCACTCAACGTTTCGCCCGTTCGTTGATGGTAAGAGGATGAGCTCTTGATCATCTAAGTTGGACAATAGGCACCGATAATCGGCTTTGCGTCATCTCTGGGTTTATGAAGCTTCGCTGTCATAAGAAGTGAGATGAGCATCTACATATAGAATAATGCACAATGCATGCCAACTTTTTTTAAATGATATTTTTTAAGCTCGCTCTTTTAACTTCTCTCTCATCCCTCCGGTTTTACACATAATTTTTCTTCTTGGAAGTCAACCTCTCTAACATTAAAGAATGTACGCATCTGTTGCCCATATCTTGCTGTACTATTTTGTCGCAGTTTAGAGACACCATAAATGAGTTATTTATATTTTCTTATAAATCAACAGGTAATATGTCGCCTTTTGGCGACATCAATATAATGGATTGTATCTATTCTACGACACTAGCGAGATAGCCTGTTAAATTACAAATAAAAACAAGCAATTAACTATATCCAGTCACTAATTGAAAAACACCCTGAATATACTCTAGATAATTCTAGTTATGGCTAAACCGCAAATGAAGATATCCCGATGAACATACATAAGTATGTATGTAACCTGGGTAGCTGAACATAGCCAACAACACACGGTTTGAAGTATGAAGTATGAAGTATGAAGAGAGTATGAAAGTATAAGAATAGAAAGCAAAAAACCCGTCGATTAAGACGGGTTTCTTTAAATTGGTCGGCGAGAGAGGATTCGAACCTCCGACCCACTGGTCCCAAACCAGTTGCGCTACCAAGCTGCGCTACTCGCCGAATTTTTTAGTACTCATTACATTTCTTCGTGGTGCGAAAGGGGGGACTTGAACCCCCACGTCCATAGGACACTAACACCTGAAGCTAGCGCGTCTACCAATTCCGCCACCCTCGCAATATCACAAAAAAATGGGGTGGCTAATGGGACTCGAACCCACGACAACTGGAATCACAATCCAGGGCTCTACCAACTGAGCTATAGCCACCATAACTTCACTTTTTTCAAAGCGTTGCTATATTACTACATACAACGTCATTTTGCCAACCGTAGCGAAGCGCTAAAACTGGTGCGCCCGACAGGATTCGAACCTGAGACCTCTGCCTCCGGAGGGCAGCGCTCTATCCAGCTGAGCTACGGGCGCTTAACGCCGTTGCGGGAGAGGATAGTACGGATTTATCCTCCTTCTGTCTAGTCCTTTTTGAAATAAAAATATCGATTGCTTGCCTTTTATCCATTTCGTCGAGAAAGAGAGCATATTTACCCTCTTTTCACTGTACCGCTAATAAAAATCAGCCAAAATACGGCGATTAAACTTTTGCATTATGATTATTGAACAGACGAATGATGAAATAAAGCAGGGAAACGCCCCCTAAAAAGATAGCTCCCACGATTAAAGATAAGCGAGTATCTGGGTTAATCGCCATTCCAACCAAAACGCAGGCTAAAAATAGTAAGGTTACATAGTTAACCCACGGAAAAAGAATCGATTTGAAAGGGTGTCCGATAAGTTTTTCTTTGTTTTGTTGTCGAAAACGGATTTGACTGGTCAATAGCACTAGCCAAGGCACCATTCCGGGTAACACACTCGCACTATAGACATACACAAAGACTTTCTCTGGATTCGGTATGATGTAATTCAGGCTTGATCCGGCCACTAAGCAAAGGATAGTAAAACCTACACAACGTGCCGGCACACCGTTCTTTGTTAATTTCAATAATGAGCGAGGCAACTGTTTATTTTGCGCTAAGGCATACAGCATCCGTCCACCACTATACATCCCGCTATTACAGCCAGATAACGCTGCGGTTAACACCACAAAGTTAATCACCGCTGCGGCAGATACAATACCGACTTTCGCAAAGGTGAGAACAAATGGACTACCTTGAGAACCCACTTCAGTCCACGGAAACAGCGTTACAACAATAAAGATAGCGCCCACATAAAAAATTAATATGCGCCATAAAATATTATTGATCGCCTTTCTTAACGTGACTTGAGGATTTTTCGCTTCACCCGCAGTGATCCCAACCAGCTCAACCCCTTGATAAGAGGCCACAACGATACACAAAGCAAATAAGAAGCCTTTCCAGCCCCCGGCAAAGAAACCACCATGTTCGGTAAGGTTCGCAAGCCCAATCGGCTCAAAGTTATTACCCAGACCAAAAAAAATCAGCCCTAAACCAATTAAAATCATCACCACAATCGTGGTCACTTTGATCATGGCAAACCAGAACTCAAGCTCTCCATACAGCCGTACAGCGGCTAAGTTAGCTAATGCCACTAATACCACTGCAATAATGGCAAAAATCCATTGCGGTACGTCAGGGAACCAATATTCGGCATATACGCCAATGGCCGTGATCTCAGAAATACCGACAGCCACCCACATAAACCAGTAGCCCCATGCGGTGAGACATCCCCAAAATGGACTTAAATATTTATAACCAAACGAAGCAAAAGACCCCGTTACAGGCTCAAGAAATAGCATTTCCCCCATTGAGCGCATAATGAAGAAAACAAAAATTCCTGCGATGATATAAGCCAGCAAAACAGAAGGTCCCGCCCATTTTAGTGTACTGGCGGATCCCATAAATAACCCAACGCCAATAGTTCCACCGAGCGCAATCAGCTCGATATGGCGTGCTTCTAACCCACGTTGAAGCCCCTGCTGTGGATTTCCCATACATACCCCTGTCAAAGTTAGATATTTAAAATGCAGTTTTAATTGAAACTCAGTTAGTAATAATCACTGCAATTATTTGAAAAGCATTAATTAGGCGATAAAAAAAATGCCATAGCCGCAAGATTAAGCACAAACTGGTGCGAATATGATTATTTTTGAGGGATTATAGAAATATTTGAAGGAAGAGACCAGTAATTCGGAGAATTCAGACCGCAAGCAAGAGTTTAAGCCTACTTGCGGTCAGTAAAATACATCGATAATAACGATAAAAATCAAATAATTACAAAAATTACAGCTTGCCACCGTAATAGTAGCCTAAAAATTTCAGTAATTTAAACTGACGAGTAATACGAGAAGGTTGAGATAATAAGCGATACAACCATTCCAGACCTAAGTTTTGCCAAACTTTCGGGGCGCGTTTAACATGCCCTGTAAACACATCATAAGTCCCCCCAACACCCATATATAACGCATCAGGGTGAACTGTTCGGCAATCACGCATAAACAGTTCTTGTTTCGGGGAACCCATCGCAACAGTAACAATTTTGGCACCACTTGCACGAATACGTTCGAACAATGCACTTCGGTCTTCAGCAGTAAAATAACCGTTTTGCGAGCCAACAATGTTCACATTCCACTGCGAGCGCAGCTTGCTTTCGGTTTGTTCTAGGATTTCTGGTTTGCCACCCACTAAGAAAACTGGCGTACCTTCTTTACCGGCTCTTTCCATTAAGCCTTCCCATAAGTCAGCACCAGCCACGCGGGAAACTTCAGCTTGGGGATATTTACGGCGAATAGCACGGACAATACTAATTCCATCAGCATACAAATATTCGGCTTGGCCTAGTAATGTATTTAAAGCCGTATCTTGTTCAGCGATCATCACTTTTTCTGCATTAATCGCAACGAGTGTTCCCGTTTTCGTTTCCCCATCAGCAAATAAGTAGTCTAAAAAGTGGGCCATATCTTTAAAGCCCCAAATATTATGACCACGAATACTATATTGTGGAATAGATGATTGTGGAATAGATGACTGTGTAACTGATGAAGACTGAGTTGATGACGATTCCATGATACTCCTTTAGCGGCTTTCACGCTGTTGGCTTCTTAAAAAAGAAGCTGTTTTTGTGCGAATAAGCCCTGCACTTTCAAATAACCAATACAGTAATTTTGCTAATACCAGACACAGTCCGAATATTAAGCAAAAGAAAACCACCCGTGAGACGAAAGAATCCACGCCTTCACGCGCTAAAACAATAATGTTAAAAATGGCGCCAAAACAAAATGCCTGCATAATGGCGGCCTTATAGCGATTCGGTTCTTTCAGGCTCATGCCATAGATCCAATCAAACCATTTGATGATAAGCCCCACAACGATGGCTCCGAGAGGTATAAAAATCACCCCGCCCATCACTACTAATGAACCAATCAGTGTTGGCGAAATTGCCAGCCCAGAATGGTTGTTGAGCACTTCCCACGTAAAATAGTTGGCAGAATTCAATACCGTATCTGGACGTTCTGGCCAAACCCAAGAAGGAATAAAAACATAAAAGTCACGGATAATCGGCGCTAGGCCTTGAAAATCCATCTCATCGTAATGACTCAGCAGCAATGCTAAGTTTTCCCACGGGGAGAATGTGTCCCGCGTTAAGTACAAGAAAGTGTAATACGCTTCAGCACCACTGACATCTAGGCCATAGCGTTTTAAGGCTAACCAGAACATCCCTACAATACTGGCGACCCCAGCCGCGGCTAGCATCCACAGCGTAATCCAACCTCTGACAATCCCAATGAATAAGAACAGCGCGAAGGCAATAATGATGTTCGCTCTTGTTCCCCCGACGATAACATAGGTTAAGAAACCAAATGCAACGGTACTAACAAGAAAGAAAATCCAGCGTTTCTGTGTTGGCCGCAAGAAATAAACAATCAACATTGCAGGAATGAAGAAATAGAAAAAGCGTTTTAATGCCACGCCAGAAACTTGGCTGGAGAAAATTTGGCTATAGGATTTTAACTTAAACAGCAAAAAACCGTTCTGCATGAAAAAGATACCTACTGTCACGACAGCAATCAGAATCAATAACAGACAGGTTAAATTCGTTTCCACTTTGTTCATGCTAAACAACGCACGCCGTGGTGCATCCGGTTGCCTAGAAAGCCGTGTTTTATAAGCGACATAATAAATCGCATAAAAACTGGTTGCCGCTAGTTGGGCGTAAAGTAAGTAATCCGCCTTAACAACCGCAACATCAAATTGAAACACTAACGCACAGGTTAATGGAAAACCAAAGTAAAACGTCAATAAATACAGCATTGAGAAGAAAATATTGAAGTTAAACCGAGCACGTAAAAACTCTTTGTATAGCAAAGTACCAATAAAAATAATTGATATCAGGTAGACCAGTGCTAAGCCGCCTAATTCCGTCAGCGTCATGCTCGCTCCTCCACGGCTCTGAGAACGGCTTTCCAGCCCTCAGTAAAGTTGGGAGCAAAAAATTCAATATGGTGTTTATCTAATAAACTCATTTGGCGCTGAGCTTCGTCCACCAGCGGTATCGTCAGGTTGTCACCATAGAAAAACACAGGGACATTTTGAGCAGTTAAATCCTGCCAGAACGTATTTTGACGGCTGATTACAAACGGAATGCCAAATTGGATCAGCAAACAAACCGTTCCCACCCCTTGTTGGCGATTAAAAATAAAATAGCCAAGATCACAGGATTTGAGCAAATTCAGGTACTCGCTAAATTCCATGCGCTCTTTCAGGATTTCGACTTGTCCTGAAGTAAACTCACTATTTGCAGCCTGTTCGACTTGTTCAATATAGCCTTGGTTATTGGCAGGATAGCCCATTGGGACAATCACCTTAACCTCATCACCAAATTGCTGTTTAATCGCACTCAGTGCCTCTACATGGCGATTCGAACGGTCACCTGAGTTACCCAACAAAATAGTCAGTTGAGCGCCTTCACGCACCTTAGGCTCGCTTATTGTTAATGCAGGGTCCATTCGTGTTGGAAAATACAACACTGTCGCAGGTACTTTCGGGTTCGACTGGTGGAAATAACACAAATCCCCGCGCGTAGCACACACGTGCCCTACTTTTTTCTGCGCTAGACGACGTAAGATATAGAATAACTTAAATTTTAATGAGCTAGACTCTTCATAGAGGTCAGCTCCCCATATATGCCACCAAAACTGATGGGATTTAATTTGGCCAAATAACAGCGCTAGCCAAATAGGCGCATTGAATTGCCCATGAAAGAAAAAGCGAGTACGGCGATTTGCCTTGGCACGCTGTATAACACTATTGGCAATAGCCTGTTTATTCGCAAAAACATCTATTTTTAGCTGAGGATAAGCGTCAGCAAGCTGCGCATCGTCGCTTACGACCATAAAATGCGGTGTTGATGACGGAGCGATTTCTGCTTGGCAAATGACGTCATTAAAAAACGTCAATACCGTCTGATTGTGGTGTGGGAGGTTCGATCCCAGTACATGTATTAAGGTTGTCATGCTCGCCTACGGTAAATCAAAAATACGCAACAACATAAGGTAAAATAGACAATATAAGTGGCCATATAAGCCTGAGTTGCACCTACTGCGCCATGTTCAGGGATTAGCCAATGCGCAAAACCCGTTAATAATATAAATTGACTCACTTCAGTAAGGACATAAAAACGCAATGCGGCTTTGGCAATAACCAAATAGCCAAATACGTAAGCCCCCACTTTCAATACATCGCCGACCAGCTGCCATGCAAACAGGTCTCGCATACCTGTAAATTCTTTTGAGAACAGCAACCAAATCGCAAAATCACGTAGTAACCAAACCGTAAAACTGACAACCGCAACGGCAGGTAAAACAAATTTCAATGCTTTAACAATTTCGGCTGAAATTTCATTTTTATGTTGCAAACGCGATAAAGTCGGCAACAAATACACTGAAAATGTCGCGGTAATAAACTGCAAATAGGCGTCTGAAATGGTGGTCACACCGGTCCATAACCCCACTTCATCCCAACTATAGGTTTGGGCGAGTAGGTTTCGCATCATGATATAAGCGACTGGCAACGTGACTGCTGTTAACATCGCCATGACCGTAAATTTGCCTAAATTAGTCGCAATCGCTTTGTCCCATGCGGGCTTCAATGACGATAACGCAAATTGCTTACGTTTAATTACCATCCCAGCCGCAGGCAGTACCACGAGTGCAGGCACTAATGCTAACCCTGCGAGAGCGCCTTCATACCCACCAACCAGATAGCATAAATAATAGGCAACAACTCCGATTATGCTACCCAAAATAATGGCTAATGCGTTTGCCGATGCGTCTCGGTAGCCCTTCAAAATAGCCAGGAAATAGTTCGCATACGCGATACCCATTTGAATTAAAGCGACTATTTGAATAACCGAGCTGTATTTTTCACTATCAAACAACGCTACGCTGATTGGCGCACTGCAAAGTAAAAAGATAAGCGCCAGTAGCGCTGAAAACCCTAGAATAATCGTCGATGACGTTCCCAGAACCGCACGTAATTTTTGTGGGTCTTGGTGGTGCTCTGCAACATATTTTGTGACACCATTGAAAATCCCTGCACCAGATAACACCCCTAGTACAGTAATCAATTGGCGGAAGTTACCCGCTAGCCCTACACCGCTGGGCCCAAATGAGACTGCAAACAACTTAACGATTAACAGGCCTACCCCGATTTTAATCAGGGTAGAGCCAGCAGTCCAAACCGATGCTTTAGCAAGAGACATTAGGCAAAGAACGCTTTGATTCGCTCAATGACTGTCTGCTGTTCATCATCAGTCATGTTGTAGAACATCGGTAAACGCACTAAGCGGTCACTTTCTGATGTTGTATATTTATCTTCACCATGGAAACGGCCAAACTCGATACCCGCAGGGCTAGTATGCAATGCAACATAGTGGAATACCGTCAAAATACCATGAGATTTCATATAATCATTGAACTCGGTACGCTCGTCGATATCTTTAAGTTTGATATAGAACATATGGGCATTGTGTTTTAAGCCTTCTGGCACAGTTGCTAAGACTAAGCGTCCTGCATCAACCAATGGCTGCAACGCTTCATCATAACGTTTCCATAGTAGTAAACGGCGGTCGTTAATTTTGTCCGCTTCTTCTAACTGTGCCCATAGGTAAGCCGCTTGCAAATCAGACAACAAGTAGCTTGAGCCGATGTCACGCCATGTGTATTTATCCACTTGGCCGCGGAAAAATTGGCTACGATTCGTCCCTTTTTCACGGATCACTTCTGCACGGCTAATCAAGTCTTTATCATTGATAAGCGTTGCCCCACCTTCACCGCCTGAAGAGTAGTTTTTCGTTTCATGGAAGCTATAGCAACCAATGTGGCCGATGGTCCCCAGTGCTTTGCCTTTATAGGTCGACATCACACCTTGTGCCGCGTCTTCAATCACGAATAAATTGTGTTTTTTCGCAATGGCCATAATAGTGTCCATCTCACAAGCAACACCTGCATAGTGAACAGGAACGATGGCACGCGTACGTTCAGTGATTGCGGCTTCAATTTTAGTTTCATCAATATTCATGGTATCTGGGCGGATATCAACGAATACGATTTTCGCGCCACGTAACACGAATGCATTAGAGGTTGATACAAAAGTAAAGCTTGGCATGATAATTTCATCACCCGGCTTAGTATCAATCAGGATCGCCGCCATTTCTAATGAGGCCGTACAAGATGGCGTTAACTGCACTTTCGGGCAATTAAACCGTTTTTCCATCCATTCTTCACAACGTTTCGTGAAGCCACCGTCACCACACAGTTTGCCACTTTCCATGGCTTGTCTCATATACTCTAATTCAGTACCTACAACGGGTGGTTTATTAAATGGAATCATGTTGTCCCCTGTATAACCAATAGGCGGTACTGACAATTGCTGCACCGCTACGTGAATAAAGATTTAATGCCGCAACATTACTGATTTGCGTGGCCACATTTAACTGTCTTTTTTGGTGTTCCACACACCAATTAAATGCTGCTGACATCAACTTACGCCCCACACCTTGCCCTTTCGCTTCTGGCATTTTCGCTAGTAGGCCAACCCGCGCAGTTTCAGCATCCAGATGCCGTAAACTCACAAAGCCCAATATCGCACCAGACGCATCTTTAATCAGTAAACAAGTGTGGTCAAACGTGCCAAGTACTGATTTTTCTATCCACAACGCATAAAACTGACCGCTATCACCATCACGATACCAAGGTGCTCTAAAGCGGCTTTTGCTAAAGACAGACTCAGCGGCTTGTCGCAACGTAGGAATATCATCCACTTGTGCGACAACAATGCGATCTTCCGCTGTTAAACCTGCCTTTAAATAAGCATTTTCTGTGCCAATAGTCAGCGCGAAATCGATTTCACCTTCAACAAATGAAAAACCCATACCGGCTAAATCGTCAATCAGCTGCGTTTCAGACGCAGCGACTTTTGCTTGCACGATATCGTATTCATTTATTTGATAAGCAAGGAGGGTTTCGAGATTATCCCCCGTAAAATTCAACTTTGCCGTTGAGCGATGAAAAAATTCGCTCTCCCATGGCAAGCTCTCAATACTGGCGCGGACGGACACGTAATAAATCCTCTAAATATTGCCCATAACCTGTTTTTTTCAGCTGTTGTGCTGAAAAAGCGACTTGTTCATCTGTCAGCCAGCCGTTACGCCACGCGATTTCTTCCAAACAAGCAACTTTGAAACCTTGACGTTTTTCAACGGTTTGCACAAAGGTTCCCGCCTCAATGAGGCTATCGTGGGTGCCTGTATCTAACCAAGCAAAGCCGCGACCGAGCAATTCAACGTTTAGTTCGCCACGTTCTAAGTACATTTGGTTAATCGACGTAATTTCTAACTCGCCACGTTCAGAAGGTTTGACTTGTTTAGCAAATTCAACCACTTGTGAATCATAGAAATATAGCCCTGTCACCGCCCAATTCGATTTAGGCTTAACGGGTTTTTCTTCAATCGACAGTGCTTTAAAATTATCGTCAAATTCCACGACGCCAAAACGCTCAGGATCCATCACTTGGTAACCAAAAACCGTTGCGCCTTTTACTCGTTCAGCAACAGATTTCAATTTTGGGCTAAATGAATGGCCGAAAAAGATATTGTCGCCCAATACTAAACAGCACGAGTCACCATTGATGAACTCTTCACCGATGATAAACGCTTGCGCAAGGCCGTCTGGTGATGGTTGCTCCGCATAGCTCAGCTCAATCCCAAACTCGTGGCCATCCCCTAATAAACGCTTAAACATCGGCAAGTCGTCAGGGGTAGAGATGATTAAAATCTCACGGACTCCCGCTAACATCAGAACTGAAAGCGGGTAGTAAATCATCGGCTTATCGTAGATAGGCAATAACTGTTTAGAAATACCGCGAGTGATAGGATGCAAACGCGTCCCCGACCCTCCCGCTAATATAATACCTTTCATACTGTCACCTAATTTCCTAGACCTAAACGCTCGCCCGCATAAGAACCGTCTTGTACGCGGCGCCACCACGTTTCATTGTTCAAATACCACTGCACTGTTTTGCGGATACCTGATTCGAAGGTTTCTTGTGGCGTCCACCCCAATTCACGCTCAATTTTCGCGGCATCAATGGCATAACGCATATCGTGCCCCGGCCGGTCTTTCACATATGTGATTAAGTCACGGTAGTGCGCCACACCTTGTGGTTTTTGCGGGTGCAGCTCTTCAAGCAGCTCACAAATCGTTTCTACAACATCAATATTACGGCGCTCATTATGGCCACCAATATTATAGGTGGTGCCAGGTTGCGCGGTTGTCGCAACTAAATGCAGTGCTCGAGCATGGTCTTCAACAAACAACCAGTCACGAATTTGCTCACCTTTACCATAAACTGGCAGAGGTTTGCCTGCTAAGGCGTTCAAAATAATTAAAGGGATCAATTTCTCAGGAAAATGATACGGCCCGTAGTTATTTGAACAATTAGTGATCATCGTTGGCAGGCCATAGGTTCTTTGCCATGCACGAACTAAATGGTCACTCGATGCTTTCGATGCGGAATAAGGGCTACTTGGTGCATAAGGCGTGGTTTCTGTGAAGAAACCATCAGGCCCCTCGAGGTCACCATAAACTTCATCTGTTGAGATATGGTGAAAACGGAAAGCCGCTTTTTTCTCATCATTCAGTGCAGACCAGTAATGACGAGCCGCCTCTAACAGTGTGTAAGTCCCCACAATGTTAGTTTCGATAAATGCCGCAGGGCCATCAATTGAACGGTCAACATGGCTTTCTGCCGCTAAATGCATCACAGCATCGGGTTGATATTTTTCAAAAACAGCATCTAATGCAGCTCTATCACAAATATTCACCTGCTCAAAAGCATAGCGCGGGTTATTCGCAACCGTTGCAAGAGACTCTAAGTTACCTGCATAGGTTAAACAATCCAGAACCACTGCGCTGTCGTCAGTATTTTCAATAATATGACGAACAACAGCAGAGCCGATAAACCCGGCGCCTCCAGTGATTAAAATGCGTTTCAACGCCATACTCCTTTTGTATCCACGACCCATTTTTGTGGGATCGCAGAACCTTGGATGCCTTTGAACATATTGTGGTCAACTAACATTAAGATCACATCGGCTTCATTAACGGCTTGTTCAATCGAAACCAGCTCAGAAATACCTTTTAAAGAGGTCGGTAATTCATGGATGTGTGGCTCAACCGCATACGTTTTACCTGGGTTCCAGTTCGCCACCATTTTGGTGATGTGCATTGCTGGGCTTTCACGTAAATCATCAATATTCGGTTTAAATGACAGGCCGAAACAGGCAATTGTCACTTCACTGGTTTTTTTACCCGTTTCCACTAAGCAATCAGCCACTGCCGCTTTCACTTGGTCAACAACCCAAATTGGTTTGCCATCATTGACTAAACGAGCGGTATGAATAAGACGTGATTGTTTTGGATTTTGCGCAACAATAAACCATGGGTCAACCGCGATGCAGTGCCCACCAACACCCGGGCCTGGCTGCAAAATATTAACGCGTGGATGACGATTCGCGAGGCTGATTAACTCCCACACATTGATATCTTGTTCAGCACAAATTAATGACAATTCATTCGCAAAAGCAATATTCACATCGCGGAAGCTATTTTCCGTTAACTTACACATTTCCGCGGTTCTTGAGTTAGTAATTACACACTCACCTTCAAGGAAAATATTGTATAACTCACTAGCACGCAGGGAGGATTTTGGTGTCATTCCACCAACAACGCGGTCATTTTTAATTAATTCGACCATCACTTGGCCTGGTAACACGCGCTCAGGGCAGTATGCGACATCGATATCGGCTTCTTCACCTGCTTGGTGGGGGAAAGTTAAATCAGGGCGAGCAGCTGCCATCCACTCTGCCATTTGCTCTGTTGTTCCTACTGGCGATGTAGACTCAAGGATGACTAAATCGCCTTTCTTCAATACTGGAGCAACGGACTCAGCGGCAGCACGTACATACGCGAGGTCAGGTTCGTGTTCGCCTTTAAATGGCGTAGGCACAGCAATCAGATAAGCATCCGCAGGTTGCGGCTTAGTAAAGGCTTTCAGGTGGCCTTCTTCAACTGCCTTTTTGACCACGATATCCAGTTCTGGCTCCACGATGTGAATTTTACCTTGATTAATAGTATCAACGGCATGTTGGTTAACATCGACACCAACCACTTGTTTTTTACGTGATGCAAAGGCTGCTGCTGTTGGTAAACCAATATAACCAAGGCCAATAACAGAAATAGTTTCAAAACTCATAATTTCACCTGATTACTTTTCAATGCTGCAAGAATACGCTGACAAGCATGACCATCCCCATAAGGGTTATGTGCGCGGCTCATTTCGTGATACTCCGCGTCATCTGTCAGTAACCGATTAACTTCTTTCACAATTTTTTGTGTGTCTGTTCCCACAAGACGAACCGTTCCTGCATCAACTGCTTCTGGTCGTTCTGTGGTATCTCTCATTACCAAAACAGGCTTACCGAGAGAAGGCGCTTCCTCTTGAATACCGCCTGAATCTGTTAAAATTAAATAAGCATGATTCATTAAATAAACAAATGGCAGGTAGTCTTGAGGGCTAATTAAAATAATATTATCAATATCATGCAGTATACGTTTAACAGGCTCACTCACATTTGGATTTAAGTGAACTGGGTAGACAACTTGCACATCTGGATGTGCTTGTGCAATTTCTGCCAGCGCATGACAAATCCGCTCAAAACCACCACCAAAACTTTCACGACGGTGGCCTGTGACTAAAATCATTTTTTTATTTGGGTCGATAAACGGATAGTTTGCGGCCAGTTTTTCCATCATGTACTGGTCGCTCATGACTTTATCACGTACCCACAATAGCGCATCAATAACACTATTTCCGGTGACAAAAATATGGCTGTCAGGAATAGACTCTTTTAACAGATTTTGGCGTGAATTTTCAGTTGGGGCGAAGTGATACATTGCTAAATGCCCAGCAATCTTACGGTTTGCTTCCTCAGGCCATGGGGAATACAGGTCTCCTGTACGTAACCCAGCTTCAACGTGCCCTACAGGTATACGATGGTAAAATGCCGCAAGGCTAGTTGCCATCGTCGTTGCGGTGTCGCCATGAACAAGAACAACATCCGGTTGAAAATCAGCAAAAACGCTTTTCAACCCTTCAAGAATACGACATGTGATATCAGTTAAATCTTGCCCTGGTTTCATAATATTGAGATCGTAATCTGGAATGATCTCAAACAGTTTCAGTACTTGATCTAGCATTTCACGATGCTGTGCTGTAACACAAACTTTGGCTTCAAAGTCTGCATCTTCAGCTAATGCATGAACCAGTGGTGCCATTTTAATGGCTTCAGGTCGTGTGCCGAATACAGTCAATACTTTCACAGTGACTCTCTTATATTTATCTTTCGCAGTGAGCTGCTTTTGTAATCTTAATAACTTTATATGCCACTGGTAAATTCACCAGTGGCTTATCCCAAAATCAAGATGGGCGGCGGCGAGCAAGTACCACACCGGCACCTACTAACATCCCTATGGCTCCCCATAGAACCATCATAAAGGCTCGACGAGGACTATCGCGTTTAACGGGCTCTTCAGGCGTTCGTAAATAGCGATATGCTTGAAAATTATCTTGGAGGGTAGGCCCTACGCTCAATGTTGATAACATGGCAATATTTTGATCGTAATCACTATCGTGATCGGGCCCAGTTGCTTTCAATGTTTCAATTTGTGCTTCTAATAAAGGGGCACCTAACATAAACATTTTAGAATCTGGAATTTCATCCACAGGCGTTGCACTTTGATTACGCACAATACCTTGTTTTTCAGCAACTTTTAGTGCTTGTTCTAAAGCATTCAAACGACGTTCATAAGCAGCCTTTGCCACCATGTCTTCGCGTTTAACCAATGCCTTCATAGATTGCATTTTCGTAGCCCAAGTGCCTTTAATTTCATCATTGAGATTCGTTGTCGCACGTTGGTTAGCGAACTGAGTATATTGACGCAGCAACTGGTTCGCATCAGCGGAAGTTTCCGCCACTAACTTAATGCTATCTGTTAAATTTTTGACTTCATCTGCTGGCGTAAACTCAATATCGTTGATGAGCTCATCCAATAATGCGGCATCTGCTTTAGGGTCATTCTCTAAACGCTGCTTATAGTAATCTGTATTTAGCCAAAACTGACGACGCGTATCATAAGAGCCGAGCTGCTTGGTGAATTCTTGATAAGCTTCTTTTGCGATTGTCGGTAATTGCCCTTCAACCCCCGTATTATTAATACGGGAATCGAGGTTGCGCAGAAATTGTTGCTGAGAATAGTAACTTCCCAGATTATTGACGGTTGGTAAATCCGTAATTGCTGTCGCACTCCACTTTGGCTGCATAAAATAGGACGCTCCCAAGGCAATTGCAGCAAAAATAACGGCAAATGCAACGATCCAAATTTTACCTTGCCACAGTGAGCGACATAAACCACGGATATCCAATTCCGGCTCTATTGGCGATTGATGCTGACTCGGTTGTGTTTCTGAGTTATTCACTGCACAGAACCTCTATTTTCGTTTTGTCGTTACCGTACTGCTCCTCTACGTGCTCTACGTCTTACTCGCTTAATAAAACGGGCGACTTTCCAAGCTCGTTTGATGCAGTAACCATACATCATAAATACAAGCAAAAATAATGCCAACATTACCCATTCAGGTACAAATGTTAAGTGTTCACCAATAATACCAACACACGCTAAAGCGGCTGCTGATAATGTAATCAGCACAAATGCCCCTTTTGGTGTAAAGCCAGAACGCATAATTAAATGGTGAATGTGTTGGCGATCTGGTGAAAATGGGCTCATTCCTTTACGAATACGTCGATACATAATGGCAACCATATCCATTAGAGGGATCGCAATAATCCATAAAGCGGTAACTGGGTTAATCGGATGTACTTCTTCTTGGGTCGAAGCCACAAGGATCCAAATAATAGTGAACCCAATCAGTGTACTTCCCGCATCTCCCATGAAAACTTTAAAACGACGGCCTAGCACACCTAAATTCAGAAGAATATAAGGAAGGATAGCTGCAATAAAGGCAAAACACCAAAATGCTAACGCGTAGTTACCGTTTTGATATAACAAAAAGCCAAGAGCACCAAAAGAAACAGACGATAAACCACCCAATAGTCCATCAATGCCATCAACCATGTTAAAAGCGTTAATTGCTGCCCATACCGCAAATAAAGTGACGATATAACCGAATGGACCCAGCACCAGTTCCCATGGGCCAAAGGCATGGCCAAGTGATTCAAGTTTCAACCCTGCCGCTGTCATCATCACAACTGCAACGATCGCTTGGATACCAGCCCTTAATTTCACACTGATATCAAACCTATCATCTAATGCGCCAATAAAGACGAGTAATCCTGCACAAGCGATATATAGCCACTTATGAGGAATGTATTCTCCGGTGATATAAAATGCAAAACAGATCCCAAAGAAAACGGAAATTCCCCCAACAAGAGGAACTAATCCTACGTGTTTCTTTCTGAAATTAGGTTTATCAACTAACCCGATTTTTATTGCAACAACTCGAGCCAGAAAAATAAAAACTAATGAAAACAAGAAAACGTAGAAGAGATTGGTTACAAAGTGTATGGTGTCCACTGTTCGACTCTCTTAATCTTTATATTTAACTTTCAAAACTAATTTTTTAGCGAATGCTGGTAAACAAGCATACGCCAATGCATTATCATCTTAGTACTGGAATCCGCTATAAGACGAATCTTTATTCATAAAGAGATCCCTGTAACATTATTAGTTTTCACACTTTATTAGTGTGTTTGATTTAATAACGAAACATCCCTTAATTTTATACTGAATAGCTGCAATATGCATGCCATAAAAGCAATACTCTAAAATTGCGTTAATCGATTGATGTTTAAATAAGCGCTTGATGATTAAATAATAAAGTGATGAAAATAAATTTAATGCTAATCACAAAATAAATATAAACATAGTATTTATCTTTTAATTCAGTTGGTTAACTTGCATGCATTGGTGTTTTTATCGTTTATCATTAATGTTCTAATAAAAATTTCGCCTATTTATTCAATGTTATTTATAAACAAAGCAATAAAACAGCATCTTAATCCATTGAACTCAATCAGCAAAATATTACCCCTTACTTAATATGATATGTTTTAATTTTTATACGCGACTACCGTGTATAAAAAACAAAAAAAGGTGCCATAACTGGCACCTTTTTTATAATACACAGAGAACCTTAACGGTTACGCTCTTTTCATAAAATCAAAGAACTCTTCGTTAGTTTTCGTCATCGCTAATTTACTGATGAGGAACTCCATTGCATCGATTTCGCCCATTGGGTGAATGATCTTACGCAGGATCCACATTTTTTGTAACTCATCTTGCGATGTCAGTAACTCTTCTTTACGCGTACCAGAACGGTTGTAGTCTATTGCAGGGAAAACACGTTTTTCTGCAATCTTACGAGACAGGTGCAGTTCCATGTTACCTGTACCTTTAAACTCTTCGTAAATAACTTCATCCATCTTAGAACCGGTATCAACCAGTGCAGTTGCAATGATTGTCAGGCTTCCACCTTCTTCAACATTACGAGCAGCACCGAAGAAACGTTTTGGACGGTGTAATGCGTTAGCATCCACACCACCGGTTAATACTTTCCCAGAGGAAGGTACAACGGTGTTGTATGCACGGGCCAGACGCGTAATAGAGTCGAGTAAAATGATAACGTCTTTTTTATGTTCAACTAGACGTTTCGCTTTCTCAATCACCATCTCAGCGACTTGAACGTGACGTGCTGCAGGCTCATCGAAAGTTGAAGCGATTACTTCACCTTTAACTAAACGCTGCATTTCTGTCACTTCCTCAGGACGTTCATCGATCAACAAAACCATCAGAACGCAATCAGGATAATTGTGTGCAATATTCGCCGCAATGTTTTGCAGCAACATTGTTTTACCCGCTTTCGGTGGGGCAACAATCAGACCACGTTGGCCACGACCGATTGGCGCCGCAAGATCCAGTACACGTGCAGTTAAATCTTCAGTTGAACCGTTACCACGTTCCATTCGCAGACGACGGTTTGCATGCAATGGAGTTAGGTTTTCGAAAAGAATTTTACTGCGGGCATTTTCAGGTTTGTCGTAGTTAACTTCGTTGACTTTTAGGAGGGCAAAATAACGTTCACCTTCTTTAGGAGGACGAATTTTTCCTGAAATTGTGTCACCTGTACGTAAGTTAAAACGGCGGATTTGGCTAGGAGAAACGTAGATATCATCAGGACCTGCGAGGTAAGAACTGTCTGCTGAACGGAGGAAACCAAATCCGTCCTGCAATATTTCCAGTACGCCATCGCCGAAAATATCTTCGCCACTTTTCGCATGCTGCTTCAAAATAGAGAAAATAATATCCTGCTTTCTCATACGGGCTAAGTTCTCTAGCCCCATGTTTTCGCCTAACGTAATCAATTCTGATACTGGCGTATTTTTTAATTCGGTAAGATTCATAATGGTGGGTTCTTTAACTCGGGGTAATTCTCGAACTATGAACGTAAATTGACGGCAGCTTATTATTAAGTGCCAGTTTAACTTTATACTGCCCTGCTGATCGCTAATTTTTACCAAAAGCAAACAGCAATGCAAAAAAATCTTGTGCTAGCCATTACTAAGATTACTCTAACATTTGACTGCAACTCATCTTGATGATGTGTGGCATATTATTAGAAACACGGACAATATTAGCAATAGTTTTTTGTACATTTAGGACAACATCCATCCCAATATCGCAAATTTAATGTCAGATTAGCATTAAAAAACACATAACTGCTCAATGCCAACCTTCTCCCACTTCATTTTTATATCCAAAAGATATAAAAATATTGAATTTCACTATGTTCGTTTATGCACTATCTTTAATTCATATGAAGGATACATTGAAACAGAAGATATTGAATACGGCTATAACTCAACGTCTAAACTTTCAATTTCATATTTAAAATCATTATGTCATCAGTTTTTTGATCAAAAAAGACATCACAATACTGAACTAACAAGCTAGATATGTAAGATAAGAGCAATGGAATACAAGGTAATTCATATGGGTGCTATACGAGGAATAAAGATAACTTATCATGCTTAAGTGAAGACGTCTAGCGGCTCTCTAGATAAAATAGATATACCGCTAAACGTTTTAGCTTACATATAACGATAACTTACAGATTTTCGTCTAAAAATTCTTTCAGTTGCGTTTTTGATAATGCACCGACTTTCGTTGCTGCGACTTCACCATTTTTGAATAAAAGCAAGGTCGGGATACCACGAATTCCATATTTTGGAGCAGTACCTGGGTTTTCATCAATATTCAGTTTTGTGATAGTCAGTTTGCCTGTATATTCTTCAGCAACTTCATCAAGAATAGGCGCGATCATTTTACAAGGACCACACCATGCTGCCCAAAAATCGACGAGAACAGGTGAACTTGCGTTCAAAACTTCAGTTGCAAAACTTGCATCAGTTATATGTATAATTTTATCGCTCATGTTGTACTCCAAGGGGTCATCTTTTGCAGACTTAGTGTAACATTATTGGCAGCAGTATGCTTTATTTCAAAAGATACACTTTCGTAAACCAACCGTTAACTGATATTCTAACATACTATGAGTAAAGCACACTTGACAGAAAAGAAGTTTTCCGACTTCGCATTGCACCCTAAAGTCATTGAAGCTCTAAATAAAAAAGGCTTCAATTTTTGCACGCCTATCCAGGCGTCCACCTTGCCTTTTACTGTCGAAGGCAAAGACGTGGCGGGTCAAGCGCAAACCGGTACAGGGAAAACGTTAGCTTTTTTAACGTCTACATTCCATTATTTATTAACTCACCCTGCGATTGAGGGTAAAAAAGCGAATCAGCCTCGTGCTCTCATTATGGCGCCGACACGCGAACTCGCTGTACAAATCTATTCAGATGCTAAAGAGCTCGCTGAGTACACTGGCCTGAAAATGGGCTTAGCATACGGTGGTGACGGCTATGATGAGCAACTGAAGGTTTTACAAAACGGTGTTGATATCCTTATTGGTACAACTGGCCGTTTAATCGACTACGCAAAACAAGGCCATGTCGACTTAAGTGCGATTCAAGTTGTGGTCCTCGATGAAGCCGACCGTATGTATGACCTTGGTTTCATTAAAGATATCCGCTGGATTTTCCGTCGCATGCCAGGTGCCGCAGACAGGCTTAACTTGCTGTTTTCTGCAACTTTATCTTACCGAGTAAGAGAATTAGCTTTCGAACAAATGAATAACCCTGAATATGTTGAGGTCGAACCTTTACAAAAAACAGGTCATCGTATTAAAGAAGAGTTATTTTACCCTTCTAATGAAGAGAAAATGCGCTTGCTCCAAACGCTACTTGAAGAAGAGTGGCCAGAGCGTTGTATTATTTTCGCCAATACCAAACACCGTTGTGATGATATTTGGGCGCATTTAGCTGCCGATGGTCATCGTGTAGGCTTGCTAACTGGCGATGTCGCACAGAAAAAACGACTGCGTATATTAGAGCAATTCACACAAGGCCATTTAGATATTTTAGTGGCAACTGATGTTGCTGCACGTGGTTTACATATTCCATCAGTAACTCATGTCTTTAACTACGACTTACCTGATGACTGTGAAGATTATGTACACCGTATTGGCCGTACTGGCCGTGCTGGCGAAAGCGGAAACTCAATTAGCTTAGCCTGTGAAGAATATGCACTTAACCTGCCAGCTATTGAAGAATATATCCAACACTCAATCCCTGTGAGTAAATATAACAGTGATGCATTATTGAGCGATTTACCTGCGCCAAAACGCCGTCATCGCCCACGTCCTGGAGGCCCTCGCCGTAATTCGAATTCGCAGCGTCGCCACAATGGCCCACGTAACAACCATAAACGTCCAGGCTGAGTAAAAACGATATGCTGAAATCTTCTTCTCTTTATGCCGCCATCGATTTAGGCTCAAACAGTTTTCATATGCTCGTTGTACGTGAGACTGCTGGCAGCATTCAGGTCATCTCTAGGGTTAAACGCAAAGTTCGTCTTGCAGCAGGGTTAGATAACAACAACCTGCTTTCTGAGCAAGCAATGGAGCGAGGCTGGCAATGCTTGCGCCTGTTTTCGGAACACTTACAAGATATTCCGAATACACAAATTCGTGTTGTCGCAACAGCGACTTTGCGTCTAGCTAAAAATGCCAATATTTTCATCGAAAAAGCCAGCCAAATTTTAGGAAACCCTGTTAAAGTCATTCAAGGGGAAGAAGAAGCTCGTTTGATTTATCAAGGTGTTGCACATACAACTGGCGGGCCAGATCAACGCTTAGTGGTTGATATTGGAGGGGGAAGCACTGAGCTAGTTACGGGTACAGGCGCAAAAGCAGAGCAACTCTACAGCCTTGAAATGGGGTGTGTAACTTGGCTTGAGCGCTACTTTGGCGATAGAAGTTTAACCGAAGAAAACTTCGCAGCGGCTCAAGCCGCTGCCCATAATGTCATCGCCCCTATTGCTGATGCACTAAAGACACATGGGTGGAAGATATGTGTTGGTGCATCCGGTACTGTACAAGCCATTCAGGAAATCATGATTGCCCAAGGCATGGATGAACTGATCACTCTTTCTAAATTACAACAGCTTAAGCGCAAAGCCATTCAATGCCAAAAACTTGAAGAGCTTGAAATTGACGGCTTAACCTTCGAACGCGCTCTGGTTTTTCCAAGCGGCTTGTCTATTTTGATTGCTATCTTTGAAGCATTAAACATTGATAACATGACACTGGCTGGCGGCGCACTTCGTGAAGGTCTTGTCTATGGTATGCTACAGCTTCCTATTGAGCAGGATATTCGCGCTCGTACCGTTCGCAATATTCAACGGCGCTTCCAAGTCGATATCGAACAAGCTGGCCGAGTTCGTCAACTTGCAGAATATTTTTACTTGCAAGTCGCGAAAGATTGGGGCTTAGATACTCGCTGTCGTGATTTACTATCAAGTGCATGCGCCTTACATGAAATCGGCTTGAGTGTTGATTTCCGTAAAGGCCCCGAGCACGCTAGCTACCTCATAACACACCTTGATTTACCTGGCTTCACTCCAGCTCAAAAACGGTTACTTGCTGCATTATTGATAAACCAGCAAGGCCCTGTTGATTTAACGCCATTAAGCCAACAAAATGCGTTACCCATGCAGCATGCATATGATTTATGTCGTTTACTTCGTCTCGCCATTATTTTTGCGAGCCGTAGACGGGATGATACCTTGCCTGCTCTTAGGCTTAATGTGAATGCACAAATATTAACCATTACATTGCCCTATCGTTGGTTATCTTCTCACCCTCTACGAGCTGAAAATTTACAGCAAGAAGTCCAATGGCAGGGCTATGTAAATTGGGTTTTAGAGCTGGAAGAACGTAATAGTTCAAATTGATAATATTTTCCACACTAGGCCGACTCTAGTGTGGAAATTCAATTAGTTACCGTTACTCGCTTTTTTTATTTAACCCTAAACGGGCTTTAATATCAGCTAATGCTGATTGCCCTTTCTGCATACGCTCCTGCGCACTAACCACTTTACGCTCCTGCTCCCATTGCAAATCATCTTGAGGTAATTCAAGAAGAAAACGGCTTAATTCAGGGCGGATTAATTCACCATATTGGCGGCGCTCACGGCAATGAGAAAAAAACAGCTCTCTTTGTGCCCGCGTAATTCCCACATAGGCTAAACGGCGTTCTTCATCAATATTGTTTTCATCAATACTACTTTGGTGTGGCAATAGCCCCTCTTCCATACCAACCAAAAAAACATAAGGGAATTCAAGACCTTTAGAGGCATGCAACGTCATGAGTTGAACTTGGTCTGATTCTTCATCATCCTCACCACGCTCCATCATATCGCGCAGCGTAAAGCGGGTAACCACTTGGCTCAATGTCATTGGGTCATTGAGCTCATCACCTTCCACCATTTCACTCATCCATGTGAACAATTGGTTGACGTTTTTCATTCGCATTTCAGCCGCTTTAGTACTGGTCGACGTTTCATATAACCAGCTTTCATAATCCATTTCGCGCAGCAAATCACGCACCGCAATTAAAGGTTCACGTTCCGACGTTCGAACAATACTGTCCATCCAATGAGTGAAACGCTGTAATGCTTCTAATCCTTTGCCTTTTAAGCTTTGTTCAAGCCCTAGATCAAAACTGGCTTGATACAAGCTTTTGCCCCGCTGGTTTGCCCATTCCCCCAATTTTTGGATAGTTTTGGGGCCAATCTCTCGACGTGGAGTATTGACGATACGTAAAAAAGCACTGTCATCTTCAGGGTTCGTCAATACTCGCAAATAAGCTAATAAGTCTTTGATTTCAGGGCGAGAGAAAAACGAAGTCCCCCCCGAAATACGATACGGAATGCGGTTTTGCATCAACATTTTTTCAAAAATACGCGATTGATGGTTACCGCGATACAAAATGGCGTAATCTTTATATTCCGTCTTATTAATAAAGTGGTGTGCAATAAGCTCCCCAATCACTCTTTCGGCTTCGTGATCTTCATTATTTGCGGTAAGAACCCGAATTGGCGCACCATACCCCAGCTCTGAAAATAGTTTTTTTTCAAATACATGAGGGTTATTGGCAATTAAAATATTCGCAGCCTTTAAAATTCGTTCGGATGAACGGTAATTTTGCTCAAGCTTAATAACATTTAACTTAGGGAAGTCCTGATTCAATAAAACTAAATTTTGCGGCCTTGCTCCACGCCATGAATAGATTGACTGGTCGTCATCACCCACAACCGTAAACCTTGCCCGCTGCCCCACAAGCAATTTAACCAACTGATACTGACTCGTATTGGTATCTTGGTACTCATCCACCAGCAAGTAACGAATTTTTTGCTGCCAGCGCTCGCGAACTTCTTCATTCTGATATAACAACATGGTAGGTTTGCTGATTAAATCATCAAAATCCAACACATTGCAACTTTTCAGATGAAGTTCATAGCGACGATAACACTCGGCAAAGTGATGCTCTTTTTCACTCCGTGCTTGGCCTATAACCTGTTGTGGCGAGATAAGATCATTTTTCCAATTTGAGATCGCTGAGATCAATTCCTTGAGTAAGTCTTTATCCTCTTCTAGCAAGTCAAAAGTGAGCTCTTTCAACAATGCCATCTGGTCTTGGTCGTCAAATAGCGAAAAGTTGGCTTTAATACCCAGCGCTTTATATTCACGCTTAATAATTTCCAACCCTAATGTATGGAAGGTGGATATGATCAAACCACGCGCTTCTTTCTTACCCAAGGTTTGTGCCACGCGTTCTTTCATTTCCCGCGCTGCTTTATTGGTGAAAGTCACCGCTGCAATTTGCCTAGGCTGATAACCACATTGGCGAATTAAATGCGCAATTTTATTGGTAATAACACGTGTTTTGCCTGACCCCGCTCCCGCCAATACAAGGCACGGGCCATCGACAAATTCAACTGCCTGCTGTTGGCTTGGGTTTAATCGCATGGCTTCTCTACATCACTCAGTTATTCAAAAAGGAATTCGCTACAGATTGTAGCAGAAACCGAGCCAACTCTTGAGCAACGATCTTCTCTATTTATAAAAAACAAAAAACCACATCATTCATCAGAAAGATGTGGTTTTGTTCTTTTTCTTTTATATCATTAATGCATTTTTCTAAACTATTCGCGTTAGAGGAAGGTAACAGAGTGTAGCCAACGCACCTATCACGCGAAGAGTGACGAAAAATTAGCCGACCGCAATCTTCTTCATATCCGTCATATAACCCCGTAAAGTCTTACCGATCTTCTCAATCGGATGATTACGGATAGCTTCGTTGATATCACGTAACTGCGCGTTATCAGTACCATTATCTGCAACTGGTTTCGCTAAATCCCCTGCTTGTAATTTCGTCATGAAATCCTTCAGCATTGGTACAACTGCGAATGAAAACAGATAGTTACCATATTCTGCAGTATCAGAGATAACCACGTTCATTTCATATAAACGTTTACGAGCAATAGTGTTCGCAATCAGTGGTAATTCATGCAGTGACTCATAGTAAGCCGATTCTTCTAAGATACCCGCTTCTAACATCGTATCGAACGCTAACTCAACGCCTGCTTTAACCATTGCAACTAACAGAACACCGTGGTCGAAGTACTCTTGTTCCGCAATTTTCTCGTTATATTCAGGGTAATTTTCGAATGCCGTTTTGCCTGTCTCTTCACGCCATGTCAGCAAGTTTTTATCATCATTTGCCCAGTCTGCCATCATTGTTGCAGAAAACTCGCCTGAAATGATGTCATCCATATGTTTGTGGAACAATGGCGCCATGATAGTTTTCAGTTGCTCAGATAACGCATAAGCACGCACTTTCGCAGGGTTAGATAAGCGATCCATCATCAGCGTGATGCCGCCTTGTTTCAACGCTTCAGTGATAGTTTCCCAACCAAACTGAATTAATTTACCTGCGTAGCCTGGCTCAACACCGTCTGCGACCATTTTGTCGTAGCTCAGTAATGCACCCGCTTGCAACATACCACACAGAATCGTTTGCTCACCCATCAGGTCAGACTTAACTTCTGCAACAAATGAGGATTCCAGAACACCTGCACGGTGACCGCCAGTCGCTGCCGCCCACGCTTTAGCAATCGCCATACCCTCACCTTTCGGGTCATTTTCTGGGTGTACTGCAATCAGCGTTGGAACACCAAAACCACGCTTGTATTCTTCACGTACTTCAGTACCTGGGCATTTTGGAGCAACCATCACAACAGTAATGTCTTTACGGATTTCTTCGCCAACTTCAACAATGTTGAAGCCATGTGAATAACCCAATGCTGCGCCTTGTTTCATCATAGGCTGAACAGCACGAACAACGGCTGAATGCTGTTTGTCTGGCGTTAAGTTAACAACCAAATCAGCAGTAGGGATCAATTCTTTATAAGTCCCAACTTTGAAACCATTTTCTGTCGCTTTGCGCCATGAAGCACGTTTCTCTGCAATTGCTTCATCACGTAATGCATAAGCAATATCTAAACCTGAGTCACGCATATTCAGGCCTTGGTTCAGCCCTTGTGCTCCACAACCGACGATGACGATTTTTTTACCTTTCAGAAAGCCCGCTTCATCCGCAAATTCTTCGCGCTGCATAAAACGGCACTTACCTAATTGAGCTAACTGCTCACGTAAATTCAATGTGTTAAAATAATTCGCCATTGTCATACTCCATTGTTCTGTTGTGTTCGTTATGTCAGGCAGTCTGCCTGTCGCTCATTTTTGAGCGTTTATGGATTTACTATATGCGATGTTTCGCATTGCTTAAATTGATATATTAACAATACAATGTTGCAATATCTGCAACGTCATTAATTATGTTATTAGAGGGCAAAATGGACATTCGCGATCTCAAGCTTTTTTTGCATTTAGCACAAAGTTGCCACTTCGGGCGCACATCTAAAGCGATGCATGTCAGCCCTTCCACATTGTCTAGACAAATACAACGCCTCGAAGAGCAGCTTGGTCACCCACTATTTGTGCGCGATAACCGCTCAGTCAAATTGACCCAAGCAGGGGAGCATCTTAAGCAATTTGCCCAACAAACATTATTGCAATATCAACAACTGCAACATGCTCTCAACCAGCAAAGCCCATCGCTCAGTGGAGAACTGCACCTTTTCTGTTCTGTTACGGCAGCCTATAGTCATTTACCCGAAGTGTTAGATAAATTCCGTGCGCTGCACCCATTAGTTGAAATTAAGCTCACGACAGGGGACGCAGCTGATGCCGTTGAAAAAGTGGAAACTCATGAGGCTGACCTTGGTATCGCAGGCAAACCCGAGCGCTTACCTGATAACGTCCGTTTTGCAAAAATCGGCGAAATCCCTCTCGTTTTGATTGCTCCATCACTACCCTGTGCAGTACGAAGTATGGTAACAGAGGCTGAACCTGATTGGTCTACCGTCCCCTTCATCCTGCCTGAGCATGGCCCATCACGTAAACGTATCGAACTTTGGTTCCGTCGCCATAATATCAATAACCCCGTCATTTATGCGACGGTATCGGGCCATGAGGCTATTGTGTCAATGGTGGCTTTGGGATGTGGCATTGCCTTGATCCCCAGCGTGGTCGTTGATAACAGCCCAGAGCCCGTACGTAGCCGTATTTCACAGCTCGATAATATTTCAATGGTTGAACCTTTTGAACTCGGCGTTTGCCTATTAAGCAAACGCCTGAGTGAACCATTAATTAAAGCGTTCTGGGAGTTACTCCCGGACAACTCAGTCTAAGGTTCTTTGGTTATCTTGTGGCGCTAAGAAAAAACGGAAAGACGGGTTTCCTGTTTCATCATGATATTCATAACCTAGCGCATCAAGATGCCTATCAAAACGTACTTCCGGCCCAGCCAGTTCAAATGCCGCCAGCACTCGTCCATAATCCGTACCATGGCTGCGATAGTGAAATAACGTAATATTCCAATGAGTCCCAAGAGTCTCTAAGAATCTCAGTAATGCACCTGGAGACTCTGGAAATTCAAAGCTATACAATCTTTCATCTAATGGCTTTGATGGGCGGCCACCAATCATGTAACGCACATGGAGTTTGGCCATTTCATCATCAGATAAATCATCGACTTCATAGCCGTTACTTTTGAGCTCTTGAATAATCTCCGAGCGCTCGCCATCACGGCCACTTAAACGCACCCCAACAAAAATACAAGCACGGTCAGGATCGGCATCCGTATATCGATAGTTAAACTCCGTAATTGCTCGATGACCTAATAACTGGCAAAAGCGTAAAAAACTCCCTTTTTGCTCAGGAATGGTCACTGCCAGCAAAGCTTCTCGTTGTTCACCAATTTCACAGCGCTCAGAAACATAACGTAGCCCGTGGAAATTCATATTCGCACCGGACAAAATATGTGCTAAACGTTCGCCTTTGATGTTGTGCTGCTGTACATATTTTTTCAATCCGGCCAATGCCAAAGCGCCTGAAGGTTCAGCTATCGCACGAACATCTTCAAAAATATCTTTCAGTGCTGCACAAATGGAATCGCTATCAACAGTAATAACATCATCAACATATTGCTGGCACAACCTGAAGGTTTCGTCTCCGATGCGTTTTACTGCTACACCTTCTGCAAATAAGCCAACACGGGGTAAATCAACAGGGTGTCCCGCCTCTAATGCCGCTTTTAAACAAGCAGCATCTTCCGACTCTACTCCAATGATTTTAATTTCAGGCATTAATTGCTTGATAATCACAGCGACGCCCGCAATTAACCCACCGCCACCTACTGGGATAAAAATTCGGTCTAAATGAACATCTTGTTGCAATAGTTCCAGTGCTATCGTAGCTTGGCCTGCAATGACTGAAGGGTGGTCAAAAGGTGGAACGAAGGTGTAACCATCCTCTTCTGCCATTGCAATGGCTTTCGCTTTCGCTTCATCAAAATTGGCACCATGTAAAATAGCTTCGCCACCGAAACTACGTACGGCATCCACTTTGATATCCGCTGTCGCAACTGGCATGACGATTTTTGCTTTCACACCCACACGATTTGCCGATAACGCAACGCCTTGAGCGTGATTCCCAGCAGAAGCGGTCACCACACCTTTGCTTTTTTGCTCTTCAGTTAAACTCGCAATCATGGCGTAAGCACCACGGAGCTTAAAGCTATGTACTGGCTGCCTATCTTCGCGCTTGACTAAAATGGTATTGCCCAAGCGTGAAGATATTTTATCCATCTGTTGAAGAGGCGTTACTTGTGCAGCTTCATAAACCGGCGCACTCAGCGCCGCTTTTAAGTAATCTGCTCCGGTTGGGGCAACCGGTAATGGTTTTGCTGCCGCCACAATTAGCCCCCTAATTTCGACTTGTCACGAACAGCACCTTTGTCTGCGCTCGTCGCCAAAGAAGCGTAAGCACGCAGAGCAAAAGAAACCTCACGCTGACGATTACGCGGAGTATAAGCTTTATCACCTCGAGCCAATTCAGCTTCACGACGTTGATTCAATTCGCTTTCACTAACATCCAGCGCAATCGTTCTTTTTGGAATATCAATATCAATAATATCGCCATCTTGAACTAATGCTAATAAGCCACCACTCGCGGCTTCTGGCGAAATATGGCCGATAGAAAGCCCAGAGCTACCACCTGAAAAGCGGCCATCCGTTATCAATGCACAGCTTTTGCCTAACCCCATTGATTTCAGATATGAGGTTGGATACAGCATTTCTTGCATGCCCGGGCCACCTTTAGGCCCTTCATAGCGAATAACAACCACATCACCTTCAACAACTTTTCCACCGAGGATCGACTCAACGGCATCATCTTGGCTTTCAAACACTTTGGCTGGGCCACGGAATGTTAAGCTACCTTCATCAACCCCTGCTGTTTTAACAATACAGCCATCCTCTGCAATATTTCCAGACAGGACAGCAAGGCCCCCATCCAAACTATACGCATGCTCAATACTACGGATACACCCATTTTCACGGTCAGTATCCAATGACGGCCAACGGCAATTCTGTGAAAAAGCTTTTGTCGTGCGGATCCCGGCAGGGCCTGCGGAAAACATCGATTTGACAGACTCGTCCTTTGTTAACATCACATCATATTGCGCTAGTGTTTCTTGGAAGCTAAGGCCTAAAATATTAGTCACATTTTCTTGCAGCAAACCTGCACGGCTCAGCTCACCTAAAATACCGATAACACCACCAGCACGGTGAACATCTTCCATATGGTATTTTTGCGTACTCGGTGCAACCTTACAGAGGTGTGGAACTTTACGTGATAAGCGGTCGATATCATCCATGGTGAAATCGATCTCTGCTTCCTGAGCGGCTGCCAGTAAGTGCAGGACGGTGTTAGTTGAACCACCCATGGCAATATCCAACGTCATCGCATTTTCAAATGCAGATTTATTGGCGATATTGCGTGGTAACGCACTTTCATCATCTTGTTCGTAATAGCGTTTGGTTAATTCAACAATGCGCTTACCTGCATTGATAAATAACGTTTCGCGATCTGCGTGAGTCGCCAACAATGAGCCATTTCCTGGCTGAGATAACCCAAGCGCCTCAGTTAAGCAGTTCATTGAGTTTGCAGTAAACATTCCTGAGCAAGAACCACACGTTGGGCATGCTGAACGTTCTATTTGCTCGCTATCTGCATCGCTCACATTTGGGTTCGCTCCTTGGATCATGGCATCAACCAAATCGAGCTTGATAATTTGGTCTGAAAGCTTGGTTTTACCCGCTTCCATCGGGCCACCCGAAACAAAAATAACTGGAATATTGAGGCGCAATGACGCCATCAACATGCCTGGGGTGATCTTATCGCAGTTTGAAATACATACCATGGCATCCGCACAGTGTGCATTCACCATATATTCAACCGAGTCTGCAATTAATTCACGAGAAGGTAAGGAATACAGCATTCCGCCATGTCCCATGGCAATCCCATCGTCAACTGCGATTGTATTAAACTCTTTCGCAACACCACCTGCATTTTCAATTTGCTCTGCAACTAATTTGCCTAAATCACGTAGATGTACGTGACCAGGAACAAACTGTGTGAATGAGTTAACAACAGCAATAATGGGCTTTCCAAAATCAGCATCGGTCATGCCTGTTGCACGCCATAATGCACGAGCCCCAGCCATATTACGACCATGAGTTGTTGTTGCTGAACGGTACTTAGGCATATCTTTAACTCCCGTGTTTAAAACAGGCGGGGAACGTCCGCCTGTAACATCTATTTCAATTTAGTTATTAAGGGTTTACTGGATCTAACCAGCCCCATTTATCTTCTGTTGTGCCATCAAATAAGCCAAAGAATGCTTGCTGAATTTTCTTGGTTACTGGGCCACAACGACCAATGCCGACTTGGATACCATCAACGCTACGTACTGGCGTAATTTCGGCAGCTGTGCCTGTCATAAAGACTTCATCAGCAAGATAGAGAGATTCACGTGATAGTGTTTGCTCACGAACTTCAATACCCATATCTTTTGCTAAGGTTAAAATTGCATCACGTGTAATACCCGGTAATGCAGATGATGTGAACGGAGGCGTATACAGGATGCCATCTTTCACCTCAAAAATATTTTCCCCTGCGCCTTCTGAAAGATACCCATGAACATCTAGTGCAATCCCTTCTTGGTAACCATGGCGACGCGCTTCACTACCAACCAGTAATGAAGACAGGTAGTTACCACCTGCTTTTGCCCCTGTAGGAATGGTGTTTGGTGCAACACGATTCCAAGAAGACACCATCGCATCAATGCCTTGGTCTAACGCTTCTTCACCTAAATAAGCACCCCATGGGAACGCAGCTAAAATCACATCGGTGTTATAACCGTCTGGTGGGTTAACACCCATACCAACATCACCAATAAATACTAATGGGCGAATATATGCACTGACTAAGTTATTTTTACGCAGAGTTGCACGACATGCTTCCATTAACTCTTCCACACTGTAGCTGACAGGCATACGGTAAATTTTCGCTGAATCATGCAAACGTTGCATATGCTCACGGTGGCGGAAGACCACGGGACCTTTGTGTGAGTCATAACAACGGACGCCTTCAAACACTGATGTACCATAGTGCAGAGCATGAGACATAACATGAACCTTTGCATCAGCCCATGGCGTCATTTCACCGTTAAACCAAATAAAGTCAGCTTTCTTAGTCATTTGTATATTCCTTACATTGCACTTTGTGTGCGTAATAGTCGTGATTCTTGTTGTCGTACTTCAACTTCTGTAATGTCTGAAAGCTTGGTTAACTGTGCACAAAGCTGGGTTAATGGCCTTTGACTACTTACAGTAAGTTCAATATTAACATTGTCGCCGTCTGTCGATTGCCCCATATTCATGGCATTAATACGAAATCCACGATGGCGAGTGACCCTTAATATACGCTCTAAAACCTCAGGACGGAAACGGGCCAATATCGAGATTTGATGTTGCATCATAATGGTTTCTCCATCATTTTTTCATTACTAGCCCCAGGTGGAACCAACGGCCAGACATTTTCTAATTCATTAATTGATACCTGTAATAAATAGGCACCTTCGCTATTAAGTAATTCATCTAATGCAGAGTTAACTTCCGACTTGTCCGTGATCCGTTGGCCTTTGATACCAAACGCACTGGCTAATGCCACAAAATCAGGGTTATCTGTTAAAATTGTTTCGCTATAGCGCTGTTCAAAAAACAGTTCTTGCCACTGACGGACCATGCCTAATCGTTGGTTATCGATCAAAAGGATTTTTACAGGAAGTTGCTTACGTTTGATGGTTCCCAGCTCTTGGACATTCATCATAAATGAGCCATCCCCAGAGACACAGACAACGGTATCTTCAGGCCTAGCAACCTGTGCACCAATTGCCGCAGGGATACCAAACCCCATGGTTCCAAGCCCGCTTGAAGTTAAGAAGTTTTCAGGCGCATCAACGGTGATATGTTGCGCTGACCACATTTGGTGTTGCCCTACATCAGTGGTAACAACGGTATTTGGCTTCATTTTATCCGACAGCTGTTTCAGTAATAATGGCGCATAAATAGGCTCACCAGGATGGTCATAACGCCAACCGAATTCTTTTTTAAGTTGCTGAACTTCCTGCTGCCAAAGCGCAATTGATTTTTTAAGCATTAATTCAGGCAGTAATACCTTTGCATCACCATGCAGCGCAACATGAGTTTGACGCAATTTATCCAGTTCTACGTGATCTATATCGATATGAATCACTTTGGCGTTCGGTGCAAAAGTATTTAACTTACCTGTTACCCTATCATCAAAACGAGCACCAACAGCGATGAGTAGGTCACAACGTTGTACTGAGATATTGGCTGCCTTAGTGCCATGCATCCCTAACATACCTAAATAGTTTTCATCTAAAGGACTCACAGCACCAAGACCTTTTAATGTTGCAACTGAAGGAATGCCTGTAAACTCAATAAATTCACGCAATTCTGTAACCGCACCAGACATTCCAACACCACCGCCAACATACAACATAGGCTTTTCTGATTGTTCTAATAACATTCTAGCTTGTTGAATTTCAGATAAAGGCGAGGTAACTTCCTGCTCTACTGGCATTAAAAACGGAGACAGCTCAGCTTGTTGTAGCTGAATATCTTTCGGAATATCAATCAGTACAGGGCCAGGACGCCCACTATTTGCGATTGCGAAAGCCTCAGCAAGAATGCGAGGTAAATCTTCGATATCTTCAACTAAAAAGCTATGTTTAGTACAAGCTAAAGACAACCCTAAGACATCGATTTCCTGAAAGGCATCGGTTCCGATAAACTCAGAGGCGACTTGCCCGGTAATCGCGACAACAGGGACGGAGTCTAATAATGCGTCAGCTAATCCCGTGATAACATTTGTTGCACCAGGGCCAGATGTTGCGATACATACCCCTGTTTTTCCTGTTGAACGTGCATAGCCAATCGCAGCGATTACAGCACCTTGCTCATGTCGACACAACAAATGCTCAACTCCACCATCATACAATGCATCATAAACTGGCATTATTGCGCCACCAGGATAACCAAATACGGTATCAACCCCCTGTGCTCGCAATGCTTGAACTAACCATTGTGCTCCGTTCATGCTTTATCTCCTGTCCATCTACTTTATCTATTTGTATTTGTTATGTTTTATTTTGTGTGTTTGCATTAATCAACATTTATGTCAAAAAAAACCCCGCGCCTTTCGGTGCGGGGTTCTCGTAAGATCTGGCTGTTATTTTAGCCTTCGTCGTCCAAGTGCAGCCCCGCACGGTGGGATAATAATCACCACCACGCTAATAATAATTAGGCTAACTGCTTGGATAAATGCGTTCATGTATTTTACTTTTTCAATATTCTTAATTATCTATTATTTAGAGTTATCATTTTAAAATTGTTTTGACAACTTTTATTTAATTTATTTATTTTCAAAACATTAAATCACTTCAAAATCACATACCTATGAGATAATTAGCATTATAAACTACTTAAACACCCATTCATCAGTAATATTCAACAAAATACCCAGCATGATCAGCTATATCATCCATGACAATCATCTAGCGCCATTAAAACTCACACAGAGAAATTAATTATTTTTTCTTACTGATCTCCAAGCTCAGAATAGTCTCCATGCTTTATAACATCCTCACAACCCCAATTATAACAAGACTTCGAAGCTGCTCGCAGTAAATTGAAACAGTCCAGTAACTAAGTAATTAAATTGTCGAGCAGCTTCGCAAACATATTATCTACCCAAGATAAGTAAACTTACTTTCAGCAGAATATTACTCTGTAAATGATATTGGAGGGCTTATGACATTAGCGATTGTTTACACTAGAGCATCAATTGGGTTAGAAGCACCTCTTGTTACTGTTGAAGCACATATTAGTAATGGGCTTCCAGGTTTAACACTTGTTGGGCTACCAGAAACAGCAGTAAAAGAAGCAAGAGATAGAGTTCGAAGCGCTCTACTAAACAGTGGATTTGAATATCCAGCTAAAAAAATGACGGTTAATTTAGCGCCAGCCGATTTACCAAAAGAAAGCGGTCGGTATGACCTCGCAATTGCGATAGCCATACTCGCATCATCAGGCCAACTCCCCCACGAGCCATTAAGACAATATGAATTTTTAGGCGAACTCGCTTTGTCTGGCGATGTTCGTTATGTCAATAGCGCTATTCCTGCAGCTCAATCAGCATTAAAACAACAGCGTTCTTTGATACTGTCAATGGAGAATCAACACCAATTAGGTTTACTCCCAAATAATAGCGTTTATTTCGCGACATCCTTATTAGAGCTTTGTCATTTTTTACATAACAAACATACATTACTTTGTAATCAACAAATTCATCAACCGCCTATCTCAATCAAGCAAGAGAGTGATATTAACGATATTATCGGCCAAGAACATGGGAAACGGGCATTAGAAATTTGTGCTGCTGGTGGGCATAATTTACTTTTACTGGGTCCTCCGGGAACAGGAAAAACTATGTTAGCAAGCCGGCTAATGACTTTACTTCCCCCTTTAACCCCTCAGGAAGCATTAGAAGTGGCTTCATTGCATAGTTTGAGTGAAAACACAAAAGAAGATATGAACTGGCCAATAAGGCCTTTTAGAGCGCCTCATCATAGCGCATCAATTGCGGCTTTAATTGGGGGAGGCTCGCTTCCCAAACCTGGCGAAATTTCACTTGCGCATCATGGTGTGTTATTTTTAGATGAATTACCAGAATTTAGCCGTTCAGTACTTGATTCTTTACGAGAACCATTAGAATCTAGAAAAATTAGCATTTCTCGAGCAAAAGCAAAAGTTTGCTATCCTGCAAGCTTCCAGCTGATCGCAGCCTTAAATCCTAGTCCAACAGGGCACTACCAAGGAGAAATGAGCCGTTCAGTCCCTTCTCGTATCCTACGTTACCTTTCACGCATATCCGGGCCTTTTATTGATCGATTTGACCTCTCAATAGAAATTCCATTGTTGCCTCTCGGCTCATTGAGTAATCAAACAAATCAAGGTGAAACAAGTGAACACGTTAGACAAAGAGTCATCGAAGCTAGAAATAGACAACTTAGGCGAGCTGGAAAAATTAATAGTTTACTAACGCCAAGAGAAACCACACAATTTTGCCTACTAACAACAAAAGATGCGTTATTCTTAGAACATGCATTAAATAAGTTAGGTCTTTCCATCCGAGCCTGGCATAGAATTTTAAGGGTTGCTAGAACAATAGCCGACCTTAATGCCGCAGAAACTATTGAGCGTTCCGATTTATTAGAAGCGCTGGGGTATCGAGCGATGGATAAGTTATTGCTTCATTTGCAAAAACAAGTAAGCTGAGAAGGGTGGACAGACAAGTACTTATTATCTCGTAAAAATAAAGGGACCGGAGTCCCTCTTATCATACGACGACGATATTAATCATCTGTATCAGTGTAGTCTTCCGATGGGTCTATCTGCGGTTTACCGCCAGATAAAGTATGGAAGCGTTTAGGGCGGTTAATACGGCTAGAATATTTTACCCAAACTTTTTCTTCTGGGGTAGCTGGTTCACGTTCACCACGGCATACAGCGACGAAAAGTTTTTCTTCTTCTGTCTGCGGTGCTCGTTTACCTGCATCAAGCTCATTAAAAGCTTGGCCGAGACGTTCTAGCAACTGAGCTTCTTTGATGGTGAAATCACCATGACGAGAAAAGCCACGTGGGTAATGTTTATTATCAAAAAAACGATTAGTCGTGATGAAGCTATCTGCCATCTGACACACTCCTAACTTATTACAGTCAAACTCTATATGGCGCGGAGTATTAGACAGCATTGACAATCTGTAAAACAAAACATTTAAATCATCACGACAAAAATAATTGGAGATGCGTGTGGACAGCGAGTTATTGAGAACTTTTTTAGAGGTTAGTAAAACTAGGCACTTTGGTAGAGCCGCAGAATCACTCTATTTAACGCAATCAGCGGTTAGCTTCCGTATTAGGCAATTAGAAACACAACTAGGTACAAGCCTATTTACGAGACATAGAAATAATATCCGGTTAACCGCTGCCGGTGAAAGGCTTGTTCCATATGCTGAATCACTAATGAATACCTGGTTGCAAGCTAAAAAAGAGATATCTCATGCCTCACAACACACAGAACTTTCTATTGGTGCAACCGCTTCACTTTGGGAAGGCTATCTAACTGACTGGGCAGAAGAACTTTATAATCAACATGATGAACTACGACTCGAAGCTAGAGTTTCAACGCGTCAGTCCCTCGTTAAGCAATTACATTCTAGAGAATTAGATTTATTAATTGCAACTGAGCCACCCAAAATGGATGAGTTTGAAAGCACAATCATCGGTACTATTGACTTACAACTTATGGCTTCCCAAAAAAATATTGCACTCACAAAATATAATTTTATAAAGCTTGAATGGGGGGCTGATTTTCATCCAAAAAATGAACCAGCACTAACTCAAGATGATACACCCGTAATGATCACTACCTCAGCCCATATTACCCGTCAATTACTTCCTGTATCGCTTTCAGCGGCATTTTTGCCTGCACATTGGGCATATCAATACCCAGGCTTAAAAACGCTCTCAGAAACCTCAATAAGCAAACCCTTGTATGCTGTCTGGCTCCAAAAAAATGATCAACAAGCTCTTATCAATCAATTGATTAAGACGCCAATAAAAAATGCGCCTTTAAGTGAATAATCATAGCCACCCTCATAACGGGTGGTTTGGCATATCTTTATACTAGTGAAAGACTCATAACCCTCACCTATAATTGAACGAATATTATTAAAAGCTAATTTTTGTCTGAGTTTTAGCAAAAGGCGAGATAATATTTACATAGCCACTTTGTATGCTCTGAGCTTTATTCTTTAATTCCTATAAACATCTTTTCATACTTAGCTTACGAATATTAACCTAAGCATCAACCTCTGACATGAAGGTCCTATTATTGAATTAATAGTCTGATTTATAAATAGAATTTAATAACCTCATGTTTAATGACGCTAACGCAACTTAATATAATAAAAAAAATGAATAAGTAAATTATATGCCGCTATTAAATAGTCTTAACTAATATTTTCTTTTATATCTCAATAAGTATATCAATCACGAAAAACTCATCGGCATTTATTTTTATAAAACAATAATACAACAATATATTACTTCTTTAGCAAAGTGATTTTTTGAAATTAGTGAAAGTTAATATAGTATGTGGGGGAAAAAAGTGAATTAAAGATTAACTGAGGGGGGGTTAAGAAAATAACTCTATATTTACAATTGTACGGATAAAGAAAAACCCGATTAAGCTAATCGGGTTATCAATAGATACTTCTTTTATTATTACTTAATTGGTAACTGGCAGGGGCGGAGAGACTCGAACTCCCAACACCCGGTTTTGGAGACCGGTGCTCTACCAATTGAACTACGCCCCTAAATTAAGTGGCGGAACGGACGGGACTCGAACCCGCGACCCCCTGCGTGACAGGCAGGTATTCTAACCAACTGAACTACCGCTCCACTTATTCTTTTGCCTTTCGGCTGTTT
>NZ_JAMPNU010000037.1:0-37769 GCF_028479505.1 Providencia sp. PROV205
CATATTTTTTTCCGTTCGCTCAGCTTTCCATCAAATTTGACTTAGATAGCTAGTTTTTCCAGCGTTTTGAACCCTTCTGCTTCGAGAACAGGCTGTAATCCTTTTGCGTTGTCATCCATTAATAAGCAATATGCGAAGTTTTCTTCCTCTGAATTGGCGATTTCTTCTTGATTATTAATGAGCCAGACGGTTCTTCTGGCGATTGCAGAACCTGAATCAATAAATCGAATTCCATTTGGTAGCACTTTTTCGAGTTCTTCTATTAATAGAGGAAAATGCGTGCAACCCAAAATAACGGTATCAGGCGGCTCTGGCATTCTAATCCATGGCCTGACAGTTTGAGCAACTTCATCTAGTGGTATAGTTTCCCCATGTAACTTTCTTTCTGCAAGTTGAACTAATTCCGCAGAACCGAGAGAAATCACTTTGCAGTCTGTTGCAAACCGTTCGATCAGCTCTTTGGTGTATTCGCGGTTTACAGTGCCTTTCGTCGCCAATAAACCAACTACGCCATTACGCGTTAACTTGGTTGCGGGTTTAATGGCTGGAACAACCCCAACAACTGGGAACGTAAAATGTGCTCTCAAATTAGGAAGGCTGACCGTACTTGCGGTATTACACGCAATAATCACAATAGTTAAAGGATGCTTTGCAGCAATTGCATTTACGATTTGATAGACCCTATCAATAATAAACTCTTCACTTTTTTCACCATAAGGGAAGGCTTCATTGTCGAATGCATAGATATAGTGAGCATTCGGGATCATTTTTTTGACTTCACGATAGACAGATAACCCGCCCACTCCAGAGTCAAACACTAGAATGGTCGGGCGAACAGATAGGGTGTTATCAGAAGTTGTAGCTTCCTGTGAGGAAATATTCTCTTCCAGCGGTGCGATAACCATACGCGGTCTCATAGTCTTTATCGAACATATTAGCTATTTTACCACGAATTGTGAGATGTGAAGTGATTGGATATGCAGCTGTTAGATCCCAAAGGCTAACGCCGCCGAGTTTTATTCGCTTAGAAGGCCATTGGCTATAGTCATTATCATAGCGGGAGCCTATATATTGGTAGGTTAGCCCCATGTCTACTTTATCAATAGCCCAATCTAGCTGATATTTAACTTGCTGCTTAGCGCGTCGCTCGAGAACCTTATCCGTCTTTTTGTTACGAGGGTCAACATATTGATAGGTAACTTGGTGATGAAGGATGCCAGTTTCGAACTCACCAACCCATTCAATTCCCTTAATTTCAGCTTCACCAATATTTTCATAAGAACTAATTGGGTTACCTGCTTTATATGCAATCAGGTTATCAATATCATTGTGGTATGCATTGACCTGCCAAAATAGTGGTCCCGTTGTTCCTTCAACACCAACCTCCCACTGTTTACTTTCTTCAGGTTTCAAGCTCGGATTACCTAGCGTTGTTCCATATGCCGATGAAGAATATGCATATAATTGGGTTAGATTAGGTGCTTTATAAGCAGTTGCATATGAACCAACAAGTTTGTAGCCTTCATAAAACTCCCAACTAAGGCCTGATTGCCATGTTGTGTGCCAATTAAATTCAGAGTGATGGTCAGAACGTATAGCCGCTTCTGCTGTTACAGAATCAATAATTGCATATTGCCCTGTGAGGTATATCCCTGTGTTATTTAACGTCTGTTTTTCATTGATCATCGCGTAGCTGCTAGGCTCAATACTTTGGCGTTGATAATCAATCCCCGCACTAATATTTCCTTTATCTAATAGGTAACTATTACCCCATTGAATATTGTACTGTTTGGACTCATCAAGATTTGCAGATTCACTATATTGCCCTTTTCTTGGATCAAAATTGTAATCTTTTGAATAACCATAGCTTCCCATCAATGATGATGAATATTTCCCTTGATGATATTTCAAACCTGTTTCATAAGTTCGGCTATAGAGTTTACGTGTATCAACACTAACTCCCGCATATTCTGATACGTCATAACTCGTACGATTGTCATAACCATATGCTCTTGCGTACGCTAAGATTTCTGAAGAAAATTGATGTTCAACACCTAACCACAGTGACTTACTCAAAAATCCATCTTTATCATACTGTCTCGGGCTAACTTCTTTTGGCGCCAAATCAAATCCTTTGGTATGCGTATAAGCTCCGGCAGCTGTTACCGTCGTATTCTCACCAATTTTTTGCTGAGTGGAACCGTTATAGTTTTGGTAGCTGTGTGAGCCAATACCTGCATTTAATGTTGTGCCATCGTTATCACGACGAGTGATAATATTCACCACACCACCAACAGCATCAGATCCATAAACCGCAGAGCGTGCGCCGCGAATATACTCAATGCGCTGTACCAGAGAAATTGGGATTTGGCTCATATCGGAAGAACCGGAAATACCTGCTTGATTCAAACGGATACCATCAATTAACACTAAAACGTGACGTGACTCTGTGCCACGTATAAATAAGGAGCTTTGTTGCCCCATTCCGCCACTTTGAGAAATATCCACTCCCGGTAAGCGCCTTAATACATCAATAATGGTATTTGACTGCCAATGGTCAATATCTTCACGAGTCACCACCGTCACTGGCGCTAATATAGAAGAAATCGGTTGTTCAAAGCGATTAGCGGACACAACGACTTGGTCAGCTTGGTTATTTGCACTTGCCAAAGAAGAAGTAGCGCACAGTACTGCCAGCGCAGCGGCCGATAACGGCAGCGACTTTTTATTATTCATTATGATTACACTCGGAAAATCAATTCAATTAACATTCCGCGAGGTTGAATATAGATTCGCGCAGATATTCAACTAAGCGATTGGAAGTGTGGTAGGTATCGGACTTATAAGTGACAAGTTGGGCTTCTATATATGAAATAAAAACGATATATAAAATGAAAATTCGACCTGTTATATCCCCTAAATAATTCAAGTGACATGTAGGCGGCAAGCGAAGATATCCCTAGGAGCATACTGAAGTATGTGACTAGGGTAACTAAGCGATGCCAACACCCATGTAGCTTGAAGAATGACGGGGATACCTTAATTACCGTTGCGCGTCAGCTTTGGATTCACACCAAATTCCCTAAACCACAGTCTATTATCGTAAGTTGAATAGTTATAAGTGTCTACGGATGGATAATGAAAACTGGACATCTTCGCCGCTTTCCCTACAATTTCGCTCCTGATACGAATTTATTACTGTTTTATGGAGCCAAACATGCCAAACACCTTGCACACTGAAGACTACGGACAACAACTCGTAGAAAAAACGGATCGTTTAAAGGCGATGATGGCTCCTTTTAACGCCCCAGAACCTGAAATATTTTCATCTCCAACATCCCATTATCGGATGCGTGCTGAATTTCGCATTTGGCATGAAGGTGATGACCTGTTTCATATTATGTTCAATAAAGAAACAAAAGAGCGTATTCGTATTGATCAGTTCCCTGTCGCAAGTCAGCTCATTAATGACATGATGGAGGCATTATTGCCTCTCATTAAGCAAAATGAATTACTGCGCCATAAATTATTTCAAATTGACTATTTATCAACACTAAGTAATAAGCTAATTGTTTCGCTGCTTTACCATAAAAAACTGGGTGAAGAGTGGGAGACGGAAGCAAAAGCGTTAAAAGCTGTTTTAGTTGAGCAAGGCTTTGATGTGCAGTTGATTGGCCGTGCCTCAAAAACCAAAATCATGTTAGATAATGATTATGTTGATGAAGTCTTACCTGTGATGGGTAAAAAAATGGTTTATCGCCAAGTCGAAAATAGCTTCACGCAACCTAATGCGCAGGTCAATATCAAAATGTTGGAGTGGGCAATAGGGGCAACGCAGAATTCGACGGGTGATTTATTGGAACTGTACTGCGGAAATGGAAATTTCTCTTTAGCATTAGCGCAAAACTTCGAACGCGTATTAGCGACTGAAATTGCAAAACCTTCTGTAGCAGCAGCTCAATATAATATCGAAGCCAATAATATTGAAAATGTACAAATTATTCGTATGTCCGCAGAGGATTTTACCCAAGCTATGCAAGGTGCTCGTGAATTTAGGCGTCTGGAAGGTATTTCTTTAGCTGATTACCAATGCAATACCATTTTTGTTGACCCGCCTCGCAGTGGTTTAGATACAGAAACAGTGAAGCTAGTTCAGGGTTATGACCATATCCTATATATTTCATGTAACCCAGAAACCCTATGCGACAACTTAGTTGAGCTGACTAAAACCCATAAAATAGAGAAATTAGCCTTATTCGACCAATTCCCGTATACCCATCATATGGAAAGTGGGGTACTTCTAAGCCGCTATTAATTGACTGAAAACAAAAACGCCGCAGTGATATGAACTACGGCGTCTTATATTAGAAAAGTCGTATAAACTTAATTTTCAACTTCTTGCTCAAGTGCGAGTTCCGCTTTTTCTCTCTTACGTGCTTTCCAGCTTGAGTACATCCACAATGCAATGATGACAATAAAGGTTGCAGGGATAAAGTTAGAGCCTATTTCAGGGTTTTGAACACGTAAAATCGCGGCATAGCCAAATAACCCAATAAAAAAACTACCTGCAACAAATTTTGGTAGCCCCATCGGCATCGCTTGATGTAAATAGCGCTGGTGTAAGCAATACACCGCCAATATCAGGGTTAAAATTGGGAAAAATGAAAAGTCGACCAACGAGTTAAACAGCGTTGAAAAGGTCCCATGGGTTGCAAGGCCAATCACAAAGGCTAGCAATAGAGTGCTTCTTTCATAACTTTTTTGATCCGTCATTGATTCTCCTTATTATTTAGTGAGGTCTGGGTCAGTTTGATTTTGTTTTTCCTGTTCCCGGCGGTACCAGTAGTAGGCACCTTTCGCTATCATTCTTAACTGTAATACCAGCCGTTCTTCGAGATTTCTGCGTTTTTCTTCATCGATATCGAGCGCTTCCGCGCCTGCGCTAAAGACAATCGTGACCATTGCCTCTGCTTGCATTTCAGTAAAATGACGAGGCATACGGCTTTCAAGTTCAAGGTAATCGGCCAATTCCGCAATAAAATGTTGAATCTCCCGAGCAACTGCTGCACGAAACTCAGCAGATGTACCCGAACGCTCCCGCAATAATAACCTAAAGGCATTAGGGTTATTACCAATAAACTCCATAAAAGTTGAGACTGATGTACGGATCACACTCCCACCTTTTGCAATGCGCTGCCTTGCTTGGCGCATTAGCTGGCGTAACATCAAGCCACTTTCGTCGACCATCGTCAGCCCGAGTTCATCAACGTCCTTGAAATGACGGTAAAATGAAGTCGGTGCAATCCCAGCTTCACGTGCAACTTCCCGCAAACTGAGGCTAGTAAAGCTCCGTTCAGCGCTTAATTGGCTAAATGCGGCTTCGACGAGTGAACGCCGAGTTTTTTCTTTTTGTTTTGCTCTAACGCCAATTGTGTTGCTCACGGTGATCCTAGTTTCTTATCATGGAAGGTAAATGTAATAAGCATTACTCTTCGCCTAGCATACCTGAAATTTGCGCATCTGGTTCAGAGAAAAATCGACTCTAACGACAAATTACTCATTTTCAGAATTTCGCTTACTCACTCCGTGTTTCCCTTCACCGCTTTCTTATATATAGAAGCAATCACTTTCCCCTCTACCCTACCCGAACTGCAAAAAATAGATTCACCAAAAATGCACTCGATTTTCTGACTTTCTTTTTTTATAAAACAATTTCTCTAAGAATTTTGAATTGAGATAAGGCTGCCAAATAAGCGAGCCCCTAGGAACACGCATAAGTATGTAACTAGGGTAAGCGAGTGTAGCTAACCTGTATCAATTTGAAAGAGGGCGAGGAAATTAGGTGAAATAACCAACTAATGATAACATCTTGTTGTCATTTTGTTTTAGAGCAGGTCTTACCTCATGCAACTTACCCATTTTGATGCAATAGTCATTGGTTCCGGTCCTGGTGGTGAAGGCGCCGCCATGGGGCTGGTGAAACAAGGAAAAAACGTTGCTGTTATAGAACGTTATAATAATGTCGGCGGAGGCTGTACCCACTGGGGGACGATCCCCTCAAAAGCCCTCCGCCATGCAGTTAGCCGTATTATCGAATTCAACCAAAACCCTCTTTATAGTGATAACTCCCGTAGCTTAAGCTCCTCTTTTTCTGAAATTCTTCGTCATGCTGAAACAGTAATTAGCCAACAAACACGCATGCGCCAAGGGTTTTACGAACGTAATGGTTGCCAAATGTTCTCGGGGGAAGCCACCTTTATCGATGAGCAACATATCAGTGTTCGCTACGCGGATGGAAGTTGTGACGTTTTAAGTGCAGATAAAATCGTGATTGCCACAGGTTCTCGCCCTTACTGCCCTTCCGACGTTGATTTCAACCATTCTCGAATCTACAACAGTGACACTATCCTCAACCTGACTCACGAACCTCGCCATGTGATTATTTATGGTGCCGGTGTCATCGGTTGTGAATACGCATCTATTTTCCGTGGATTAGGGGTTAAAGTTGATTTAATCAATACCCGTGATCATCTCTTGGCCTTTCTTGACCAAGAAATGTCAGATGCCTTATCGTATCATTTTTGGAATAGTGGCGTTGTTATTCGTCATAATGAAGAATATGAAAAAATCGAAGGGGTCGAAGACGGTGTTATCGTTCACCTGAAGTCGGGTAAAAAAGTCAAAGCTGACTGTTTACTGTATGCGAACGGAAGAACCGGTAACACAGATAGCTTAGGTCTCGCTAATGTAGGAATAGAGTCTGATAGCCGCGGTTTAGTTAAAGTCAATAAAGCATATCGTACCACTAATGAACATATTTATGCTGTTGGTGATGTTATCGGCTATCCAAGTTTGGCCTCTGCAGCCTACGACCAAGGCCGAATTGCAGCCCGAGCCATTGGTGGTAGTTTAGGTAATGCACATTTAGTGGAAGATATACCAACAGGGATTTACACCATTCCTGAAATTAGTTCAGTTGGCAAAACCGAACAAGAATTGACGGCAATGAAAGTGCCTTATGAAGTCGGCCGGGCACAGTTTAAACATTTAGCACGTGCACAAATCGCAGGTATGAATGTCGGTAGTTTGAAAATATTATTCCACAGAGAAACATTACAGATATTAGGCATTCACTGTTTCGGTGAGAGAGCGGCTGAAATTATCCATATCGGTCAAGCTATCATGGAACAAAAAGGTGAAGGTAATACCATTGAATATTTCGTGAATACGACGTTCAATTACCCGACGATGGCGGAAGCTTTCCGTGTTGCAGCTTTAAATGGTTTGAATCGACTATTTTAATTATTTTGTGATTTATGGTTGCCAATAACCTGGCAACCATCATCAACTAAAAAGTAATTAATATTGGTGCTTTAATCTCTAAACTCTATTTTTATAATAGTTATCCATTGAGTTATAGATGGTCTCAGCTAATTGTTCATAGCGACCACGTAGCGGTGAACCCGGGCGATAAACTAATACAATTGTTCGTTTCGGCTCAGGTTCAATACAATTTAAATAGCATACCCCATCACGACAAACTTCATTAGGTACCGATAAATCTGGTAAAAGTGTAATTCCACTCCCTGCTGCCACCATATTTCTTAACGTTTCTAAGCTCGTTGCTCTGAAATGTGTATCTTCTTTAGCACCGGCTTGGAAACAAAAACCCATGGCTTGGTCACGTAAACAGTGGCCATCTTCTAACATTAATAGCTTTTCACCTGAAAGCTCGCTCATTTCAATTGTATCGCGATCACGCCATGGATGACTTTCATAAATAGCCAATTTCATGGGCTCTTCAAATAACGGTACAACAATAAAAGGTTCCGTTTCTTTAACTTCCGCCAAAATAGCGCAATCTAATTTACCGCTATCTAACTGAGCTAATAATTGTTGGGTTTGTGCTTCATGCAAATAGATTTCTAATTTAGGGTGAGCTTGGTGCAATTGCGGAATAATATGAGGTAATAAGTATGGCGCAACCGTTGGAATTAAACCAATGTGTAATGGGCCCGACATACTTTCCCCTTGGAGGGCAGCCATTTCTTGTAATACTTTAATTTCACGCAAAATAGTACGGGCTTGCTCAACTAATAATAAACCTTGTTGAGTAAAAAGAACTTTTCGGCTAGTTCTTTCTAATAGCATGACACCAAGTTCTTCTTCTAATTTACGAATTTGGCCACTAAGCGTAGGTTGACTGACATGACAGGAATCCGCGGCACGTCTAAAGTGTTTATGTTCGGCGAGCGCGACGAGGTACTCTAAATCTCGAATATTCATATTTCTTTTCCTTTCGTGAATTCTCTGTCAAACCAAAGATAGATAATACCAATCACTATATCGATATTGTTTTGTTTTATCTATTAATAAATTGAAAAATGGTAGGAAAACCTCATTTTTTGAACAATACTCGCAATAAAACGAAACAAAATGTAATATTTGGAAACAAAATACGTCTTGCTAGTTATCCTTTAAAATAGATAATCCGTTAACTAATGGTTAAATTTATTTATCATAAACATCTTAGCATAACATGCTAAATAAAGGCGTTAACTGATTTTTTTTAGATCTAAACGTCGACAAATCGCCTCTTAGCGTGGCTAAGTAAGGTCTTATTACCTATCCCAAATGTGAAAACAGAGTATATCGATATTCATAAGTTAAGTAGTACGACAAAAAGCATAGCTTTATCTAATCAACTCGGAAATTATGAATTTAAATGGGTAGGTAGTTCGAATAATACTGGGCTCATCAAAGTAGAGTATCAGTAATTGTCTCACCATCACTTCCATTAAGACTCTTCGGAGCTCTTTTTGTTACTCCCTAAAGGAGTTAACCAAACTTAGTACTAATATATACTCTTCAACTGATGAATAATCCCAATCAAATACCACCCTGCATGTTAATCATTATATTAACGTCAAATGAAAGAAACATTTTGTTATATTCCCTTTCACTCTTTATTAAAGTTTGTAAGTTTTTATATAAAAATAAATGTAAATTACGACCCACTTTTGTTAAATCCCACACTAAGCATTAATACAGATTGATAACAGCAAGAAAAAACACAGAGGATAAAACCTAAAAAATTCATGAGAAAGCAAAAATACAACATATTGCACCAATAATATGGCGAAAATTAGAACCTGTAGCCACAAAAGCATGAGCGAATAGATTTAAATCATAATGGTAGTAATTTTATTTTCTTTATATTTTTAAACATTTCCTTTTTTTATTTTACACCTAAACGGCGTTTTTCAATTTATAATCCCTTCATCAAAAACACCAGGGAATATCGAATCACTATTATTATTCTTATTTAAAAAGCACACATATCTAATTTAAACATACAGCAAGTTGATTAATCAAAAATCAATGACGGGATACTATTATGAAAAATTCATTATCAAATATTCAAAAATTCGGTGTTCGTTCGCTTACTGCGTTATTATTGGTTACCGCTGGCGCATCGATTAATGCCTATGCAAACAGTGACCAACAAAATGGCGTTATTAATTTTTCTGGTGCGGTAGTATTCCCGCCTTGTTTTAATGATGTCACTGACAAACACGTCACTTTAAACTGCTTAAATAACCAGTCTGATATGGTTGCCAACAAAGTGAATTTAAATGACATCACAAACACACAAGGGTGGAAAGTAATTAATGATGGCAGAGGGGAGTATTCATATAACTGGGTGAATGAAGAAAAACAACTCGGAATGCTAACCATTAAATATATTTAAAAACAAACGCGTTATGGGGATCGGGGTAGTCATGCTACCCCCCATTTTATCTTCGACAGCCAATCACAGCCCTAATCGAATTTTTGCTTCCACAATGGCTTTTGCCACTTGCTTCTGAGAAACCCCGCCTTTTGCTAATCGTTTATCTAAACAAGACTGCAGTGATAAAATTTCATAAACGTCCAACTGAATAGTATCACTGAATTTTTGCAATTCGCTGAGTGCCATTTCTTCTAAAGCCTTACCTTGCCCAATTGCGGCAACAACTGCTTCACCCACGATATGATGAGCCTCACGGAATGGGACACCTTTAGCAACGAGGTAATCGGCTAATTCGGTTGCGTTCGCATAACCTTGTTTTGCTGCATCTTCACAACGACTACGACGAATTTGAATACCATCAAGAACCAATGCAGCCATGTGCATACAATCTAACCAAGTATCTAATGCATCAAATAGCCCTTCTTTGTCTTCTTGCATATCTTTGTTGTAAGCAAGAGGAAGCCCTTTTAGCGTCATCATCATACCTGTCAGTGCACCTTGAACACGCCCACATTTTCCGCGGATCAATTCCAATGCATCAGGGTTTTTCTTTTGTGGCATTAATGATGAACCGGATGTCACTTTGTCTGATAATTCGACAAAACCTGCTTCCCCGCTATTGAAGAAAATTAAATCTTCTGCGAAACGAGATAAATGAACCATACCGATACTTGCGTTTGATAATAATTCAAGGACGTGGTCTCTGTCTGAAACTGTATCCAAGCTATTACGCGTTGCCGAAGCGAAACCTAGCCAAGATGCAAGCTGCTCACGGTCGATATCATAGGCAGTTCCCGCTAATGCACCACACCCTAATGGGCTGACATCTAAGCGTTTTAATGTATCTTGTAAACGACTTTCATCACGCGCTAACATTTCGCTATAGGCTAAACACCAGTGGGCAAATGTCACTGGCTGCGCACGCTGTAAATGTGTATAACCTGGCATCACTGCGTCTTGGTTATTTTCCGCGGTGATGACCAACGCTTTTTGTAATTCTGTCACCGCTTCAAGTAATAATGCGACTTGGTCTTTACACCACAATTTTAAGTCCGTTGCGACTTGGTCGTTACGGCTACGGCCAGTATGTAGTTTTTTGCCCAAATCCCCCACTTTATCAATCAGCTTACCTTCAACCCAGCTATGAATATCTTCTGCATCACTTTGCAGGATGATTTCAGGGTTATCTTGCACTTCTTTAAGTAGGGTATTTAGCGCTTGTTCTAAAGTTTGTTGTTCGCTATCAGACAATACACCAACTGTGACCAGTGATTTTGACCATGCGACTGAGCCAACAATATCTTGCTGCGCTAAGCGGTAATCGAAACGCAATGAATCATTAAACTGTTTGAACCGTTGATCTGCTTGTTGACTAAAACGCCCACCCCAAAGTGCCATAACTAATCCCTACCTGATTGATAAAATAAGTTTTTAACCCCGACAGCGGCCTTGGCTGCCGGGGGACTATCATTTGATTTATTTCGCTTTGTTTTGTTCTTTCAGCGCACGGATACGTGAAGACAGTGAGTAAAGGCGAATAAACCCACCTGCATGGCTGTGGTCATAGACTTCATCTTCACCGAATGTTGCAAATTCTTCTGAATACAGGCTTTTATCCGCTTTTTTCTGAATCGCAGTCACTTGCCCTTTATATAACTTCAGAACAACTTCACCCGTGACATCTTGCGCTAATGATTCAGCAGCTGCTTGCAGCGAGTGGCGTAATGGTGCAAACCAACGCCCATCATAAACGACATATGACATTTCTAAACCGAGTTGCTCACGCCATTTGTAGCTGTCACGGTCAAGCACCAGTTGTTCAATACCACGCAGTGCGGCCATCATAATGGTGCCTCCTGGGGTTTCATAACAACCACGAGATTTCATCCCCACTAAACGGTTTTCAACGATGTCGATACGACCCACACCGTGTTTTGCACCTAAAGTATTTAATGTTTCTAAACAACCGAGTGGAGACAATGCTTGCCCATTCACCGAAACGACTTCACCATGTTTAACACCAACAGTCACTAATTCAGCTTCATCTGGTGCATCTTGTGGGTCAACGGTCCATACCCAGCAATCTTGGTTTGCTGCATTCCACGTGCTTTCTAAGACACCACCTTCAGTAGAAATGTGCCATGCGTTCTCATCTCGACTATAGATTTTTTCTAAGCTTGCCGTTGTTGGAATATTACGCTCTTTCAGATAATCGAGCAGCGCTTCACGGGAACGTAAGTCCCACTCACGCCATGGCGCAACCACTTGTAACTGTGGTGCTAATGCCGTATAGGTGCTTTCGAAGCGTACTTGGTCATTACCTTTACCTGTTGCGCCATGAGCAACCGCATCTGCACCCACTTTTAAGGCAATTTCAACTTGTGCTTTAGCAATAATTGGGCGAGCCATTGACGTACCTAATAAATAGCTACCTTCATATAACGCACCTGTTTTAAGAACAGGGTAAATATATTCTTTGATGAACTCTTCACGTAAATCGACGACATAGCACTCAGATGCACCTGACTGTAGCGCTTTTTTCTCTACGCCGACTAACTCTTCTCTGTCTTGCCCCACATCTGCAACAAAGGCCACAACTTCGCAATCATCATAGTTTTCTTTTAGCCATGGAATAATTGCTGATGTATCCAGACCGCCTGAATATGCTAATACAATCTTTTTAATGCCCTTTTTCATAACGTACCTATCCGCTCAATTAATATGGTTATTCCATGGCTCATTTATGATGCCAAGATCCGTGTTCCAATTGCTGTTCCATTAAACAGCTCGGGAAGTTGTTCTGCATGACGCCAGCTTGCAATATCAACAGAACGTTGCAAGGCAGCCGCAGCGTCTAATGCCGCATTGACCTTCACAATCATTCCATCAGTAATAATTCCCTGCTCAATGAGCTTTTGCGCTTTTTGTGTCGTCATTTCGTCAATTTTTTGGCCTTTGCCATCCAAAATACCGCTTACGTCAGACAGTAAAACCAAATCTGCGTTTAAGGCTTGGGCAATAGCGGTTGCCGCTTGGTCCGCATTTACGTTCATCAGCTCACCGTTAGAGGTGATACCGATAGAGCTAATAATGGGTAAATACCCCGCCCCCAACAATAATTTCAATAACTTCGCATCGCCGGGTTTCGCATTACCGACATGGCCTAATTCTTCGTTTAATTGCGTTACTGTGGCACTTTGCCCATCACCGAGGGAAAGCCCTACAGCCGGAAGTTGATACTTCGTTGCCCATGCCAATAATGTTTTATTCGCCGTACCTGCTAATGCCCCGGTAATGATATCGATTTGGTCTGCTGGCGTGACCCGCAACCCCTGCTTTTTAACGACAGGTAATTGCAGTTTTTGCATCAATTCATCAACTAAACAGCCACCGCCATGCACAATCACCAACTCACGTTGATGGACTTGACGATAGGTTTGAATAGCTGTAAATAATTTTTCAAGTGCCTCGACGCTATCAAGTAACACTCCGCCCAATTTAATCACTAAGGGTTGCATGGGGTTAATCCTTCTTAAAATAAAGACTGAGTTTCAGCAAAACCAAAACGAATATTCATGCACTGAACGGCTTGTGCTGCCGCACCTTTGAGTAGGTTATCTTCTGTACCCACTAAAATCAGATATTCACCATTCAATACATAGCCAATGTCACAAAACGGTGTCCCCACTACCGATTTCAATGCAGGAACGCCTTTTTCATATAGCCGCACTAACGGTTTATTTTGATAAGCATCTTTAAACGTTTGTGTGATTTTTTCTGCCGTCACACCCGTTTTTACTTTGCATGTAATCGTGGCAAGAATGCCCCGAGAGAAATTACCCAAATGTGGTGTGAAAATAACCTCTCTTCCCAAGTGAGTCGCAATTTCTGGCTGATGGCGATGAGTAAAGATGCCATAAGGCTGCAAACTCACTTCACAAAAGCTATTGGTCATCGAGGCTTTACGGCCTGCACCGGAAACACCGCTGGTGGCATTAATCACTGGCCACATCGCTTCATCCAGTAAATTTTCTTCAATCAATGGTTTAAGGGCTAATTGGGAAACCGTTGGGTAACACCCTGGAACCGCAATCAACTGCGCTTGACGAATTTTATCGGCCTGCCATTCCGCTAAACCGTAAACTGCTTGCATTAGCCATTCAGTATTTGTATGTTCAAAGCCATAGTATTTCGTATAGAAGGCAGGATCTTGAACACGATACGCACCCGATAAATCGAACACAATGCAGCCCGCTTCAAGAAACTGAGGTGCAATGTCGTGGCTCACTTCATGTGCCGTGGCAAGGAAAACAACATCAATACCTTTCGCTGCTTCTGCGACATCTGTTAATGGCAGAACAGGAAGATCTATGATGCCTTTATACTGAGGGTGCAAATCAGAAAAACGTTTATTTGCATCCGCACTTTGCTTCGATACCATCAATCCTTGAAGATTAACTTCAGGATGGCGTTGCAAATAAGCGGCTAATTCTGCTCCAGTATAGCCACTGGCCCCGATAATGAGTGTGTTCAACATATGCTTTCTACCTTGTACTCGTGCCCCAAACAGTTTAATGTGTATTTTTATTCAAATAAAGTGCATGAATATTGATACTATTATGGATAAAGGCTGTCAACAGTGAATATTAAATTACCTGCATTTATTGAGATTTATCGTCAATTAATTGCCATTCCGTCGATTAGTGCGACTGATTCTCATTTGGACCAGAGCAATAAAGCCCTTGTTGAGCTTCTCGGTGGGTGGCTCGAGACGTTAGGTTTTTCGGTCAACATTCAACCCGTGCCGGAAACACGTGATAAATATAATTTGCTTGCTTCCATTGGCGAAGGAAATGGTGGGCTGATGCTATGTGGTCATACCGATACCGTGCCCTTTGATGATGGACGTTGGAGCAAAAACCCGTTTGAGCTGACAGAGCATGATGGCAAGTTATATGGGCTCGGAACCGCAGACATGAAAGGCTTCTTTGCGTTTATTGTCGATGCGTTACGCGATATGGATCTAACGCAGCTCAAGCGACCATTACATATCCTAGCAACAGCGGATGAAGAAACCTCCATGGCTGGGGCACGCTATTTTGCAGCTAGTACAGCACTAAGACCGGATTTTGCGATTATTGGTGAGCCGACGTCGTTACAACCGATCCGCGCACACAAAGGGCATTTATCGAACGCTATCCGTATTACTGGACAATCGGGGCACTCTAGTGACCCAGAGCGTGGCGTCAATGCGATTGAATTAATGCATGAATCTATTTCCCATTTAATGGATTTACGAAATACGTTAAAAGAACGATTTAACAATCCTGCATTTGTCATTCCCTACCCGACGATGAACTTTGGTCATATTCATGGTGGTGATGCTGCTAACCGAATTTGTGGTTGTTGTGAATTACATATGGATATTCGCCCGCTGCCGGGGCTAACTTTGCAAGACTTAGATGAACTACTCAATGAAGCTCTTGAGCCTGTTAGTGCCCGTTGGCCGGGGCGCTTGGCGATTGAGCCCATGCATCCACCGATCCCTGGCTATGAATGCCCAACGGATCACAAGATGGTGGCAGTAATTGAACAGTTATTAGGGCAAAAAGCGGATACCGTGAATTACTGTACTGAAGCGCCGTTTATCCAAGAACTCTGCCCGACGTTGGTTCTTGGCCCTGGTTCTATTGAGCAAGCACATCAACCTGATGAATTTATCGATATGCGCTTTATTGAGCCTACTCGCCAATTAATTAGCCAAATGATTGAGCATTTCTGTTTTACTGAGTAAAACGATCTTTTTCCTATTCAAAACGCGGCACTAAATTAGAGCCGCGTTTTATTGATCATGAATTATTTTCCTGTTGTCTTTGAAAAAACCTCAGCGTCATAATTTAATTTAAGTATTGACTATTGATACCGATCTGGTAATTTCTATTTAGCCGTCTAAACGTATAGACGCACAAATGGATATAATAACGTACAAGAAATAGTAAGTCTGCAAATTGCGAGGTTACAGGGTATGAGTTTTTTTCACGCAAATCAGCGCGAAGCGCTAAATCAAAACTTAGCTGAATTAGATGGCCAGATTAATGTTTCATTTGAATTTTTCCCACCTCGCAGTGAAGAGATGGAACAGACACTGTGGAAATCCATCGATCGGCTGAAAAACCTGAAACCTAAATTTGTATCTGTGACTTATGGTGCGAATTCCGGTGAACGTGATAGAACGCACAGCATCATCAAAGATATTAAAGATAAAACCGGCTTGATTGCAGCTCCTCATCTAACTTGTATTGATGCAAGCTCTGATGAACTAAAAGAGATTGCTCGTGACTATTGGAATAATGGTATTCGCCATATTGTTGCATTGCGTGGTGATTTGCCTGACAACAGCCGTAAGCCAGATATGTATGCCGTTGATTTGGTCGAGCTGTTAAAAGGCGAAGCGGATTTTGATGTTTCTGTCGCAGCCTATCCTGAAGTTCACCCCGAAGCCAAAAGCGCGCAAGCCGATTTAATTAGTTTAAAAAAGAAGATTGATGCAGGTGCTAACCGTGCAATCACCCAGTTTTTCTTTGATGTTGAAAGCTATTTACGTTTCCGTGACCGCTGCGTCGCAACAGGAATTGATGTGGAAATTGTGCCGGGGATTTTACCTGTCTCTAACTTTCGTCAATTAGAGCGCTTCGCCAAACTCACTAACGTTCGCATTCCGGCATGGATGAGTAAAATGTACGAAGGGCTAGATAACGACCCTGAGAGCCGCAACCTTGTCGGGGCATCAATCGCCATGGACATGGTTAAAATCCTTAGCCGTGAAGGCGTGAAAGATTTCCATTTTTATACATTGAACCGTTCTGAGCTCACCTATGCCATCTGCCATACTCTGGGAGTTAGGCCTTAATTTCTTAGGATGAGGCAACTATTTTTGTCTCATCCCTTTGCTACTTGTCTTCTATACTTATAGATATCTTCTATTTCTTGTTTAAAAAAGACCCTGTCTCTTTAAGAAAAATATATTAACGTAATATCCAAACTCATTAAATTCGCGGGAAACTTTTCCACAATATAGCTCATGTTATTATCCTCTTTATATTCAAATTCATTTCACCACAATAAATATATTTAACGGTTAACGGTACAAATTAACTTTAAACACAATGAAAATTAGAATTTAAATAAAAGTTACATAAGTTAACATTATTGAAATATTCATTTTTGATGAATATTAATTTATTTTCGCCACATTTTCCACCCATATAAAATCAAATAAAAATAATAAAAAAGCTAAATTAGCAGAAATAAAAACCATAAAAATGTAATAGTTTAGTTAAATCTTGTAACCTGAGCATCATTTTATGAAAGCAATCAGCTCTTGCAAGAAATTATCTATAACCAAAATAACCACAAACCATCATTCACTCCACTGTGACTTTCTAATTATGACAGTTTTCATTAAATTATCTTTTTTATTTGATTGCTTTTGAATTTTTCAAAAGTCAGCGTATATTTAATATTGAGCTCAAGATTAATACTATTTGATTACCACATAGTCATTGAGGAATTAAAGCATGAGTAATAATGCATTAAATTCAAAATACAATGGAATAGATGATGTCTATGCATCATTAGAATTATCCAAATCGTTACCGAAAACCAAATTTCCATTGAAAGAACAAGCACCACGTAATGTATTTAGTGCAGTACGCGATGAATTAATGTTAGATGGGAATTCACGCCAAAACTTAGCAACATTCTGCCAGACATGGGTGGATGATGAAATTCGTGATTTAATGGACTTATCTATCGACAAAAACATGATAGATAAAGACGAATATCCACAAACAGCAGAAATTGAAAACCGCTGCGTACATATGTTAGCGGACTTATGGAATTCACCAGAAGCAGAAAATACCCTTGGTTGTTCAACCATCGGGTCCTCAGAGGCTGCAATGCTTGGGGGGCTCGCGTTAAAATGGCAATGGCGTAAAAAACAGGCTGCTAAAGGGAAACCAACCGATAAACCCAACTTAATTTGTGGCCCAGTTCAAATCTGTTGGCACAAATTTGCCCGTTACTTCGATGTTGAGCTCAGAGAAATCCCTCTGGAAGGTGACCGTCTCATCATGACACCGGAAGAAGTGCTCAAACGTGTCGATGAAAACACCATTGGTGTCGTGCCAACGCTAGGGGTGACATTTACCTGCCAATATGAGCCCGTAAAAGCGGTACACGATGCGCTCGATAAACTGCAAAAAGAGACGGGTCTGGATATTCCTATCCATGTGGATGGTGCGAGTGGCGGGTTCTTAGCCCCATTTTGTGCTCCCGATTTAGAATGGGACTTCCGCTTACCACGGGTAAAATCCATTAATGCATCAGGCCATAAATTTGGTTTAGCCCCATTAGGCGCTGGCTGGGTAGTTTGGCGTGAAGCCAAAGACCTTCCCGAAGAATTGATTTTTAATGTGAATTATTTAGGCGGTAACATGCCAACATTCGCACTGAATTTCTCTCGCCCTGGCGGTCAAATCATTGCTCAATATTATAATTTCTTGAGGCTAGGCCGCGAAGGCTATGCAAAAATCCACAACGCTTGCTATGCAACCGCACAATACCTCAGCCGTGAAATTGAAAAATTAGGGCCATTTGAAATGATTTTTGATGGTAATAGCCAAACGGGTATCCCTGCACTAGCATGGAAACTGAAAGAAGGCACAACCACCAGCAAATATTCCCTCTATGATATCGCAGACAAACTGCGTAGTCGCGGCTGGCAAGTTCCTGCCTATTCAATGCCAGCAAACCGTGAAGATCTTGTTATTCAACGTATTCTAGTGCGTCATGGCGTCAGTTTAGATTTAGCCGCATTACTCATTGATGACTTCAAACGTACATTAGAGTATTTCGATAAGCACCCCGTCAATAACCCGCTAACGGAAGAAGAAGGCGGCGGCTTTAATCACAGTTAATTCTTTTATTCATGATTGTGTTGTTAACGAGCCAAAGAGCCTTAGGTTCTTTGGCTCCTACTGAGATCCGCCCTGCAAAGGCAGATTGTTTATCGATTTGAGGAGAACTCGTATGGCAACAACGACAGCTCCAGCCACAAAGCAACTGACACTACTTGGCTTTTTTGCCATTACTGCATCAATGGTGATGGCCGTTTATGAATACCCAACATTTGCAACATCTGGCTTTAGCCTCGTATTTTTCCTGCTATTAGGAGGATTATTGTGGTTTATTCCTGTCGCATTGTGTGCCGCAGAAATGGCAACCGTAGAAGGTTGGGAGGAAGGTGGTGTATTTGCATGGGTTTCAAATACATTAGGCGAACGTTGGGGATTTGCCGCCATTTCATTTGGCTATTTACAAATAGCGATTGGCTTTATTCCTATGCTGTATTTCGTCTTAGGGGCTCTATCTTATATTTTAAATTGGCCAGAACTTAATACAGACCCAATCACCAAAACGGTAGGGGCACTTGTTATTCTTTGGGTATTGGCTTTCACTCAGTTTGGTGGAACCAAATATACGGCAACGATTGCGAAAGTCGGTTTCTTTGCGGGTATCTTACTTCCAGCGCTGATTTTGGTCTTTTTGGCAATCAGTTATTTAGTCAGCGGCTCTCCATTGGCCATTGAAATTAGTACCGAAACCTTTATTCCTGATTTCACCAAAATTGGCACACTCGTGGTATTTGTCGCCTTTATTTTGAGCTATATGGGTGTTGAAGCTTCAGCAACTCACGTCAATGAGATGAAAAACCCCGGTCGAGATTACCCCGCAGCCATGTTTTTACTCATGATAGCGGCAATCTGTTTAAGCTCAATTGGTGGGTTATCGGTGGCAGCCGTGATCCCAAACAGTGAAATTAATTTATCTGCTGGCGTGGTACAGACATTCAATGTGCTTGTCACACACTTTAATTCATCCCTTGAATGGGCCGTAAGGATTATTGCTGCATTATTATTACTTGGCGTACTGGCTGAGATTGCTTCTTGGATTGTTGGGCCATCCCGCGGTATGTATGTCGCGGCACAGAAAGGTATTCTGCCGCAAAGCTTTGCCAAAGTGAATAAAAATGGCGTACCGGTAACACTGGTGATTTCCCAGTTGCTGATCACAACAGTAGCGATTATCGTCCTCACCAATACTGGGGGCGGTGGTAATATGTCATTCCTTATTGCTCTATCCTTAACGGTAGTTATCTATTTATGTAGCTATTTCATGCTATTTTTAGGTTATATGCAGTTAGTTTGCAAACAACCCGAGAAAAAACGTGTCTTTAATATACCGGGGGGTAAAGGCATTAAAGTTCTCATTGCGTTAGTCGGCCTAATTGTTTCTATTTTAGCCTTTGTGATTTCATTCTTCCCACCGAGTTCTTTACCGAATGGTGCGAGTAATACCACCTATGTGACGTTACTTGCGGTTAGCTTTGTGATTATTTTCTTACTGCCCTTTGTTATTTATGCTTTCCATAACAAACAAGGTAAGAAAACTAATGTCTCTATGGTGCATATCAAAACGCATAATGCGCCAACTAACCATTTCTTTATTCACCCTCGAGCTCGTTCTGCATATCACTTGATCCATCATGATAAGTCAGATGATAGCTCATCTAGCTCACATTGATTTGTAAAATGATAAGGGCTGCCAAATGGCAGCCCTTAAATTATTTAATTACTTTCAAATGAAGAAAACTAACCCGTATTACGCATTCCTGCTGCCACGCCGGCTATCGTCACCATCAGTGCTTGTTCAACACGAGGGTCTGAATGCTCTTGTTGGCGGGAACGGTGTAAAAGCTCTGCTTGTAAGACGTTTAATGGGTCAGTATAAACATTACGTAATGCGATAGATTCCGCTATCCAAGGTAAATCCGCCATTAGCGCTTCGTCTTTCGAAACCGCCAATACGCTTTTAATATCCTCAGACAACTGGTCACGCAATTTTTGCCCCAATGGCCATAAGCGCTCTTCTACCAAGCGGTGATCGTAATATTCCGCCAGCCATAAGTCCGCTTTTGCATAAACCATTTCTAACATCGCAATACGCGTATTAAAGAATGGCCACTGCTGCCACATTTCATCAAGAATGGCTTGTTTGCCTTCTTTCTCAATGACATGTTTTAACGCTGCTCCTGCCCCTAACCATGCGGGTAACATTAAGCGGTTTTGTGTCCATGCAAAAATCCATGGAATAGCACGCAAGGTTTCAACGCCCCCCGTTGGACGACGTTTAGCAGGACGTGACCCAAGCGGTAACTTGCCAAGCTCTAATTCTGGCGTCGCAGCACGGAAATAAGGGACAAAATCCGGTTGTTCACGTACATAATCACGGTACATCGCGCAAGAAACATCAGATAACGAATCCATCACCGACTTCCACTCATTTTTAGGCTCTGGTGGTGGTAATAGGTTCGCTTCTAATATTGCACTGGCGTATAACGCCAAGCTACTGATGGTCACTTGTGGTAAACCAAACTTGAAACGGATCATTTCCCCTTGCTCAGTCACACGCAAACCGCCTTTTAGACTTCCCGGGGGCTGAGATAATAATGCCGAATGTGCTGGCGCACCACCACGACCAATTGTGCCGCCACGTCCGTGGAATAGCGTCAATGTCACGCCTTCTTTTTCGCACAACTTAATCAATGCATCTTGTGCGCGATACTGCGCCCATGAAGCCGCCATTACCCCTGCGTCTTTTGCTGAGTCCGAGTAACCAATCATCACCATTTGGCGATCATCGATAAGGTCGCGATACCATTCAATGCTTAAAAGCTTTGTCATCACACTTTCAGCATTATTTAAATCTTCCAGTGTTTCGAATAATGGCGCGACGGGTAAGCGAACTGACGCGCCATTCTCTTTCAGCAGTAATTTAACCGCCAACACATCTGATGGGACTTTCGCCATTGAAATCACATATGCCGCGACAGAATCATTTTTGGCTTTTGCTATCACTCGGCACGTTTCAAATACTTCCTGAGTTTCCGCACTTGGTTGCCAATCTTGTGGGATCAGTGGACGTAGAGATTGCAACTCAGCCAGTAAGAACTGCTGTTTCTCTTCTTCTGACCACTGAGAGTAATCACCCAGCCCTAAATACTGAGTTAGCTCTGCAATGGCTTCTGTGTGACGAGTGCTTTCTTGGCGCACATCAATACGTACCAGCTGTAAACCAAAGCTACGAATGCGACGCAAAGTATCCAAGAGCTGACCATTGGCAATAATTTTCATATTGCAGGCAATCAGTGACTGATAACACGCGTATAGCGGGTCCCATAATTGGGCGTTATCCACCAATAAGTCTGCCGGTGGTAAAACTTGCTCGCCTTTTACACGGCGCTCTAAGTACTCTAGCGTCGAAAATAGTTGGCTACGTAAATTCTTCGCGATTTGGCGATAAGGCTCATCAACGTCATCTCCCCCGGCTAACGCACGCAGCTCTGGGGTCGCTTCCGTCATCGAAAGTTCTGAAACCAATACTTGAATATCTTTGAGGAATAAGTCCGCTGCTTTCCAGCGACTTAACAATAGAACTTGGCGGGTCACATCCGCAGTCACATTCGGGTTACCGTCACGGTCACCCCCCATCCATGAGGTAAAACGAATCGGATTGGCTTCAACGGGTAACACCGCGCCAATTGAGTCTTCCAACTGTTCATTAAATTCACGTAAGAAAGCGGGAACCCCTTCCCATAATGAGTTTTCAACAACGGCAAAGCCCCATTTCGCCTCATCTATTGGTGTTGGGCGAATTTTACGGATCTCATCGGTGTGCCATGATTGCGCCACCAATTGGCGTAAGCGACGCATGATGTTATTGCGTTCGTAATCCGCAATATCATCATGGTCAAGTTGTGATAAACAGTTATTTACCTCAACCAATTTATGGATCAATGTACGACGAGCAATTTCTGTTGGGTGAGCCGTTAAAACCAGCTCAATTGAAAGCTGTTCAACCGCTTTTTGGATATCGCCATCAGTGAAGTTTTTGCCTTTTAGTCGGCCAAACAGATTTTTTAATGCGACTGGGTTACTTGCGGCTTCACCATGAGGCGAAATACTGTGGTATTGCTCCGCGACATTTGTCAGGTTTAAGAATTGGTTAAATGCCCTTGCAACGGGTAGCAATTCATCATTAGAGAGATTTTGTAATGTCATCAGCAGCTTTTGGCGCTGAACTTCATTACCTGCACGAGAAGATTTGGAAAGCTTACGAATGGACTCAACTTTGTCGAGTATGTCCTCACCTAAGGCTTCCTTGATGGTATCGCCGAGTAGCTTACCCAGCATACTGACATTACTGCGCATTGCGGAATATTGCTGATTCATGAGACTCCTGACCTTGTGCTTCTGGCAGAATGCATTCCCGCACGGTTCACGGTTAACAGACTGCTACCTGTTTCCTGTAACTAAATTTCAGTCGGCTGCGTTAGAGTTGTCGTTTTGTGATGCAGGCCGCTAAATTTACCCTTCAGTGTATATTCATATCAGAAAAAAATGACTTTGGGGGATTTTTCTGAAATTTAATTACAGCCTTATTTTTATTAATTTTTCTTATTTAAGTATTGTTTCAGCGCAATATATCGTCGATTCAGCACTTTTAAGACATGAATAATGTTTAAGAATTAAATCGTCAGAATAAAAAACAGAAAATGAAAGGATAAATTAAAAATTTTCATGACGCATTGATGCCCCCTATGCCATAGGGAACACCAATACGATTGGAAAATGATTATAAAAGTTGAGAGAGTCGATTGAGATCGGATTGAATAGCGCCCGCAGTCACATCTCGTCCTGCGCCAGGGCCACGGATCACTAATGGGTTGTCTCGATACCAACGGCTTTCGATAGCAAACACATTGTCACCCGGTAATAATGAAGCCAGAGGATGTTCCGGTTTCACGGCTTCCACGCCCACTTTTGCCTTGCCTTTTACCGCATCAAACCGCGCTACATAGCGTAGCACTAACCCGAGCTCTTGCGCAGCTTCTAAGCGCTGCTGCATTTGTTCGTTAATGACAGCACTGTTTTCAAAAAACTCATCCAAAGAGCCCGTCTGTGCTTGTTTTGGTACTAAAGATTCAACCCTCACATCATCCGGCTCAATGTCATAACCCGCTTCACGGGCTAAAATAATTAATTTCCGCATAACATCTTGCCCTGATAGGTCAATACGTGGGTCTGGCTCAGTTAACCCTTGCTGCCAAGCTTGCTCTACTAGCTCACTAAATGGAATGGAGCCGTCAAACTGTAAAAATAGCCATGATAGCGTTCCCGAAAAAATACCACTGATACTCAGGATAGAATCACCGCTTTCTTTTAAATCCCTAACCGTATAGTTAATCGGTAACCCAGCCCCTACTGTCGCGTTATATAACCAATGACGACCTGTTTTTGAAAATGCATCGCGGATTTGACGATATTGTACCGTTTGCGCTGCACCCGCAATTTTATTTGCACTGATCACATGAAAGCCATAACTCGCAAAATCAACATAATTATTTGCCAGTGTTTCACTTGCCGTGACGTCTAACACCACGAGATCATCATAAGGGTGGGAACGCATCCATAAAAATAGGTTATCATCCTCATGCTCTACAGCTTCTTCATCAAAGAAAGCTAGTGCACGACTTGGGTCAATCCCTTGGTAATTCAGTAAGCTACGGCGGCTATCTACTACGCCTGCTAAGACAAAATCAAAGTCACTACGTGCCGAAATTTTGTGTTGTTCCGCGTCAAAAAGCTCTAGCCAACGCGCACCAATATTTCCTTTACCAAATAACACTAAACCAATGCGTTTTTCTGCACGAAATAAGCTCTGGTGCATCCCTTGAATTAGGTGCTCTGTTTGGTTTGAGCGCAATACCGCCACTAAACTAATCGCATCCTCTGAATGCCAAATAAATTCAACAGGTTGCCCTTTCAGTTCCTCATAAAAACGGTGGCTATGTAGCGGTTTTTTACACACCCCCGCACCGACTAATGCCACCAGAGAAAAACCTTCGCGTAATGATAATGACCCCGGTAAACCGGCTTCTTCAAGAGCATTTAAAGCACTCTCGACAATTTCGGAGGTATAACATAATTGCAGTAAAGAACGGTCATGATGAATACCGCGAGCCAAAGGACGTAATTGAGCTCGTTTAAGTAATAAGTCCACATCTTTGCAAATTTGTTTAAAGTCACGCCCTGTCGCGATGCGCAATTCAATTAAGCACACATCATCATGGCTAGTGACAATTTTTGCTCCTGCACCTGACGCAAGTACCCGCTCAATTTTTGTTGAACCTTGTTCAGGTTGATAGCTACACCTTAATTGCAAATCAATATTACTCACGGAAACAGGCTGTAAAGTGCGTGTGTGTAAAACAGGTGCCGCCAAACGTGCTAATTCACTGGCTTCATCTAGGCGCAGTAAGGGTAACAAACAGGCATCTTTCACCTTGCGAGGGTCCGCGCTATATACCCCAGCGACATCACTCCAAATCGTGACTTTTTCTACATCAGCCAACGCGCCGACTTGTGTTGCAGAATAGTCACTTCCATTACGCCCAAGCAGTACGGTTTCACCTTGCTGATTACGCGAAATAAAGCCTGTCACGACAATACGCCTGTTCGGTAACTGAGTTAGCTGCTGTTGCAATAAATAACGTGATTGGATTTCATCAACCTGTGGTTGTGCCGCGCGTTCGGCGCGTAAAAATAAGCGTGCATCTAACCAAGCGCTCATCATACCTGCCTGTGCAAGCACTTCAGCCATGAGACGCGCAGACCAAATTTCACCATGGCCGACCAATTCTGCATAAGTCGCATCATTTGTGGGTTGATCCAACAATGCACTTAAACGCTCTAAATCGTGAATAAATAGTTGGCTTAATTCTATGGCTTTCTGTTCGGGTAAAAGAGATTCAATTAAATCAAGTTGATAACAGCGTAATGACTGTTGAGCTTGATGAGCTGAAATACGGTCACTTTGGCTTAATTTCAACCAATTAATCAACTGATTGGTTGTACTACCCGCGGCAGAAACCACCATTAAATCACCGGGTTGGCTATAGTTTGCCATAATTGTTGCAACGCGTTGATAGCACTTCGCATCGGCTAAACTGCTGCCCCCAAACTTATGTAACTGGCGGTGGCAAGGAGCCACCTCAACCGCTGTTAGTACACTCATCAAAAAACTCCGCTAACGTTGTGCCGCAACCTTAAATGCGTGGTCTAAGTCTGTGATTAAATCCTGAGAGTCTTCAATTCCCACTGAAATTCTTAGCAAGCTATCTGTGATCCCCGCTTGCGCACGGGCTTCTGCTGACATACCTGCATGCGTCATTGTCGCGGTATGGGAAATCAATGTTTCCACACCACCTAATGACTCCGCTAATGTAAACAAGCTGAGTGAGCGAAGAAAATGGCGAAGTTGTGACTCATCACCTGCAAATTCAAAACTCAGCATCGCTCCAAAGCCTTTTTGTTGTTTTACTGCTATTTCGTGCCCGGGGTGATCTTCTAATGCAGGATAATACAATTTTTTCACTAAAGGCTGTGATTTAAGATATTTTACGATCTCTTGTGCATTTTGCTGCTGCTGTAATACACGTGGAGATAATGTCCGAATACCTCTCAATAGTAGATAGCTATCAAAAGCGCCCCCAGTAACACCAATATTATTCGCCCACCAAGCAAGCTCTGTTACCCACTTTTCTTCTTTCGCAATCACCACCCCTGCAACGATATCAGAATGGCCATTCAGGTATTTAGTGCATGAATGCACTACAAAATCTGCACCGAGTGAAAGAGGCTGCTGCAAAATTGGGCTTAAAAAAGTATTATCTACAACGACTAATGCACCTACATCATGAGCCAACTGTGCAATATGCTGTATATCAAAAATTCTTAATAGCGGGTTACTTGGTGTTTCGATTAACACTAATTTGGGCTTTTTCGCTAATGCAGCCTGCAATGCAGATTCATCACTTTGGTCGACAAATTGCACCTGATACGCCCCACGCTGGCTTTGGCTATTAAATAACCGGTAGCTTCCGCCGTAACAGTCATGTGGCGCAACGAGTAAATCCCCCGGTTGCAGAAAAACGGTACATAACAGGTGAAGCGCAGACATCCCACTGTTAGTCATTACCGAACCACTACCCCCCTCAAGTTGTGCCAATGTTTTTTGCACAATATCACGCCCTGGGTTTCCACGACGTGAATAATCATGAGCTCTCGGTTCATTAAAATCAGTAAAATTATAGGTACTGGATAAATAAATGGGAGGCACTACGCAACCAAATTGTTGGTCTTCATTTAATCCATTATGAATTGCGATAGTTGACGGCTTGTAAGTCATAAACGCTTCTCCTGAACAGTGATAGGCTAAATCATACCCATCGGATGTTTGGACGTCAATATATCTAGACGTCTAAACCTCTTTACGTTTATATCAACTAATGGAATAATCAACCTTAATTATGATGTGTAAATTGATAGTCAATCACACAAATCAGCTTAACTTACTAATTTCACAAAAAATATTGTGATAAACTAAGTGAAGTGTCGTCACGTTTGTATGCAGTTCTTCATCCTTGAAAGCTTAGATTAAGTTTCTATTAAAAAGAATGTGCATATTATTTTTAATTATTACTGAAAATATCCAAGGTATCCCATGGCTGAATGGAATGGTGAGTATGTCAGTCCGTATGCTGAACATGGCAAAAAGAGTGAGCAAGTTAAAAAAATCACAGTATCTATCCCATTAAAAGTACTGAAAATTTTAACTGATGAGCGGACTCGTCGTCAGATTAACAACTTACGCCATGCCACTAACAGTGAACTCCTGTGTGAAGCTTTTTTACATGCATTCACAGGCCAACCACTGCCAAATGATGAAGATTTGCGTAAAGAGCGTAATGACGAGATCCCTGAAGCTGCAAAAGAAATTATGCGTGAATTAGGTATCGACCCTGAAACGTGGGAATACTAATCCCAATTAGTCGCCATTACGTGCCTAAAAGTTTTGACTACGTCGCAAGCCTTGCGGCGTAGTTACCCCTCTATATTTCCGCCCAGATACCTATGAATGAGTTTAAATTCAACAAGAACTAGGTAGGCCATTACTCATTTTGCCAAACCTAATCCATTAACATCAAACACTGTTAAAATTGACAGGATAACAACTTAGCTTTTTGTGCTTTTCTGTGTTTTAGTTCTATTTAATTAGCAAATTTAATATTTTAAAAGCAATTTGTTTTGTTTATCAATAATTTGATAATTCCACTTAAATCAATTAAAAATTATGCCATATAATAGATAAGGATATTTAACTAACTATTAAATGGTAAATAAGCAATGAAAAAAGTAATTTTAGTTTCTCTTTTAAGCCTTACGTTTAGTGGTCTGGCTATGGCATCTAGTAATGGTTTTTATGTTTCTGGAAAATTAGGTACATCTATTCTTAAATTATCAGACCAGAAATGGTCTGATGAAGATGGCAGTGACAATGGTGGCAGCAAAACCAAAGGCGTATTTGGTGGTGGTATCGCATTAGGTTATGACCTGTACGATGCAACTTCTTTACCTCTTCGAACTGAATTGGATATTACTCTACGTGGTAAAGCTTCTTCAAAACATAATTTGAGTAATGAATCTTGGAGTAATGGTAGTTCTTACTATTCCTCTCGCGAAGACGGTAAAAATGATATTACATTGAATACCTTTATGATTAATACTTATTATGATTTCAAAAATCAGACCAATTTCACACCTTATGTTTCCGTTGGCTTAGGTTTAGCAAGTATTAAACATAAAGCGCAATATATCTCCTCCGAAGTTAATTCAGGCGGCAGCGAATACGATGCATTCTCTAAATCGAAAACCAACAGTAACTTTGCTTGGAGCTTAGGTTTAGGTTCACAATATGCAATTAATGATAACCTTTCATTAGATTTAAGCTATCGTTTCTTAGATGCAGGAAAATCAGATGTTAGCTATAACGCAGATGGCGAAACGCTCAAGTCCAAAGTGAAAGTACGTAGTAATGACATCATGTTTGGCGTGGTTTACCGTTTCTAACGGCTTATTTTAGGCATTAAAAAAGGGAAACTCAGTTTCCCTTTTTTTTCGCATTCACAAGTTCGATTATTTTTTAGAACCTGGGATGCTGAAACGTTGGTTGAAGCGATCAACACGACCACCAGTCGCAACATCACGCTGTTTACCAGTATAGAACGGGTGGCAGTTACCACAAACGTCCAGGTTCAGCGAGTGACCAGCAGTTGAATTAATTTTCATTACATTACCGCAAGAACAAGTTGCAGTAACTTCTTCGTATTTAGGGTGAATACCTTTTTTCATGGGAGAACCTCTATTAAGGCCGTGTCGCCATTCCAGCCCTAACGCCGGACACCACACGTCGTGTTGATTGAATTTAATATATTGGTAAAAATAGATACCAAAGGCGGCGGATCATACAGAAATTCTGTTTATCGCGCAATGAAAACCGAGTAAATTTTGTGGTACTCTAGTCAACAATCGCTCGCATTATCGCATAAAAAACAGACGGAAAACCAGATATGATCGTCGTTCAGGTGGCTTTACCTGTCCCTTTAAACCGCACATTTGATTATCGCCTTCCTGATAACATGCCACTCCCAGTGATTGGCAGCCGTGTTATGGTGCCATTTGGCAAGCGCCAAGCCCTTGGTATTGTGGTAAAGCACAGCGATAAAAGCGAGTTTGCTGAAGATAAATTAAAAGCCATCGAGTTGGTTCTCGACCACCAAACACTCTTCCCTGATGATATTTGGCAGCTCTTACTGTGGTCTTCTCAATACTATCATTACCCAATAGGCGAAGTACTCTTCCACGCATTACCCACACTATTGCGCCAAGGTAAACCCGCTGAATTTACCCCTATTTGGCAATGGCAAGTAACGGATGAAGGCTTAGCGATTGACCTTAATGAACTAAAACGTTCTCCAAAACAGCAGCAAGCTCTTGCACTTTTGCGTCGTAGACCCGTTTATCGCCATCAAGTCAGTGAGCTTGAAATCAGTGAAAGCGCTCTGCAAGCACTGAAAAAGAAAGCTTATATTGATTTACACCCCGTTCAACCGACTAGCGAAAAGTGGCAACCAAGCTTTACAGTTTGTGGTGAAAGGCTGCGCCTTAATAGTGAGCAAGCCACAGCGGTCGGTGCTATACGTGCTGAAGATGACCAATTTTCGCCATGGCTGCTCGCAGGGATCACAGGGTCCGGTAAGACGGAAGTATATCTGAGTGTATTGGAAAATGTCCTTGCCCAAGGTAAGCAAGCTTTAGTTTTGGTGCCTGAAATTGGCTTAACCCCACAAACCATTAACCGTTTTCGTGAGCGCTTCAATGCCCCCGTAGATGTTTTGCACTCTGGGCTTAACGATAGCGAGCGTTTAGCTGTTTGGTTACGCACTAAACAAGGGCAAAATGCCATTATTATTGGTACTCGCTCGGCACTGTTCACCCCTTTCGCCCACCTTGGCATTATTATTATTGATGAAGAGCATGACAGCTCATATAAACAGCAAGATGGCTGGCGTTATCACGCCCGTGATTTAGCTGTTTTCCGTGCTAAAAAGAACAATATACCGATTGTCATGGGGACCGCGACCCCTTCATTGGAAACCTTATTCAATGTTCAACAACATAAATATCGGCAATTAAATCTCACGATTCGTGCCGGTAATGCACGCCCTGCGGCTCAACACCTTATTGACTTAAAAGGCCAGCCGTTAAAATTTGGCCTTTCGCATTTATTGATTCAACATATTAAAGAACACCTTGCACAAAACAATCAGGTGATTTTATTTTTAAATCGTCGAGGTTATTCTCCGACATTAATTTGCCATGAATGTGGTTGGATTGCGGAGTGCCAGCGTTGTGACCACTATTACACCTTGCACCAAAACTTTCATCAATTACGCTGCCACCATTGTGATAGCCAACGCCCTGTGCCTCGCCAATGTCCACAATGTGGTTCAACGCATTTAGTGCCTGTTGGTATGGGAACTGAGCAACTTGAGGAAGGTATCTGTGAACTATTCCCTGATACCCCTGTTACCCGTATTGACCGTGATACCACCAGCCGCAAAGGGGAACTGGAGCAGCATTTAAACCAAGTGCATGAAGGAGGAGCTCGCATTCTTATTGGTACGCAGATGCTCGCCAAGGGCCACCACTTTCCTGATGTCACCTTAGTCGCCTTATTAGATGTCGATGGGGCATTATTCTCGAGCGACTTCCGTGCAGCTGAACGGTTTGCCCAATTATACGTGCAAGTTTCTGGTCGAGCGGGGCGAGCCGGTAAGCAAGGCGAAGTGTTCTTACAAACCCACCATCCCGAGCACCCTCTGTTACTCACACTGCTTGAAGAGGGTTATAATGCATTTACTCAAGAAGCGATGGAGGAGCGTAGGGTCGCGATGTTACCGCCTTATACCAGCCATATATTGATCCGCTCGGAAGATCACAACAACCAAGATTCACGCCAATTTCTGCAAAATGTGCGGCAATATATTGCTGAACATCCCCAAAGTGACGCGAAAATGTGGATCCTAGGCCCTTCGCCGTCGATTCAAGCCAAACGCGGTGGCCGATTCCGCTGGCAATTGCTATTGCAGCACCCTTCACGACTTTATCTACAGCAGTTTATGGCGAAGCGACTGCCAGAAATACTTCAACAGCCAGAAAGTCGCAAGGTAAAATGGAACATTGATGTTGACCCGACGGATTGTTAACTCATTATCCATGCTAAATGATTCATTTTATCTAACCATTTAACGTTATAAACCATACCAATATTTTCTTCGCAGTATGTTGATAAATTTGAATTATTTACCCTATAATGCTAAACAGTCAAATTGAGCATTTTTTATACACATTGAGTTTCATTTATCTTTTTGCCCTTAGAATTATTTTCAAAATTTGCGAAGTAGCTCTAAAAAATGACGCAAGTCACACTTTTTATGCAAACTAGGTAACAGATATTATTGAGAAACCAATTAGAATAACCACTAATAATGACGTACTTGCGCCATTCAAAAAAAGCAAACGATTAAATCAATCTAAGGAAGGCGTTGTGGAAAGTAAAAAACACAATAACACGGCAACAATGAAAGATGTTGCTAGTGCCGCGGGCGTTTCGACAGCGACGGTGTCTAGAACACTCATGAACCCGGAAAAAGTTTCTTTGCAAACACGCCAAAAAGTCGAACAAGCGGTGATGGATGTTGGATATTATCCTCATAACCTTGCTAGAAGCTATAAGCGCAATGAATCAAAAACAATTCTAGTACTCGTTCCTAATATCCGTGACCCTTTCTTTAGTGATGTCGTGTGCGGCATTGAAGAAATCGCAGCTCAAGAAGGCTACTTTGTTTTGATTGGGGACTGCAAACACCAAGAAAAACAAGAAAATGCCTTTATTAATCTCATTATTACCAAACAAATTGATGGCATGGTCTTACTGGGTTCAAATATTCCCTTCGATATCTCAACCGAAGAGCAGAAAAACCTCCCTCCGATTGTGATGGCAAATGAATTCGCCCCTGAACTAAAGCTGCCTACTGTACATATTGATAACCTCACAGCCGCATTTAATGCGACACATTACCTGCAAAAACAAGGCCATAAACTGATTGCTTGTATTGCAGGCCCCAACCATATGCCTTTAAGCCAATACCGTTTAGAAGGTTATAAAAAAGCCATGTTGCGTACAGGCGAAAAATTGCGTGAAAATTATATTATTCGTGGCGATTTTACCCATGAAGGTGGCGCTGAAGCGGTAAAAACATTACTGTCACTTCCTGAACCACCAACCGCAATCTTTTGCCATAGTGACATCATGGCGATTGGCGCGATGTGGCAAGCGAAAAAAATGGGCTTAACGCTCCCAGATGACCTCTCTTTTGTTGGTTTCGATAACTTAGAGCAAGCAAAATACACCTTACCAGCCCTAACGACTATCAACCAACCTCGCGCTGAAATTGGTCATCATGCGATGCAATTACTGCTTGAGCAGATCCATGGACACAATGTTAACCCGGGCTCACGTCTCCTAGATTCTGATTTAATCATCAGAGAGAGCACAAAAGCGCCTAAAAGCTAGTCAAAGTTGCTCAGGTTAAGTAACATGTTAAGCCAAATGACGACGAACAATTGATAACTAGTGAATTAATAGCGTGGCACAAAAAGATTATGTAGCTCGAGGGCGCTCATCCGCCCGTAAAAAAAGCAAAGGTAAATCCAAGAAAGCACAAGGACTACCAATGACAACATTGGTTGTCGCTGTCGCGATTGTCGTGCTATTTGTTGGCGGCCTGTTTTACATCACCCAAAATAAAAAGGACACGCCGCAACCCCAAGTTGTCACACCAACAACACCGGGAAGTACGCTTCCACCAAAACCTGAAGAGCGTTGGCGCTATATTAAAGAGCTCGAACGTCGTGGTGTGGATACGCCAAATATTCAACAACCAAGCACAGGTAATAATATTGTGCGCCCATCAGATTTAACACCTGAGCAGCGCCAGCTATTAGAACAAATCGATTCTGATCGACGTCAACCTGTGACCAATTTACAAGAAGTTCCCTCGAATGGTAAACCGGTGCCACGCTCACAAGTGCTCATCAATGAGCCAGCCCAACCTATCGAGCCAGTGCAACGTAAACCGGCGGCTAATATCCCTCCGAAGCTTGAGGCTCAACCAACCGCGCCAGCAGCTCAACCACAAACAGCACCAAGTACTAAACCGGCTAACAGTTTGCAAAACATGATTGTTCAATGTGGTTCATTCCGTACAGCTGAACAAGCCGGGTCTGTACAAGCCACTCTGGCATTTTCAGGTATTGAAAGCCGTGTAAGTGCAGGTGGTGGTTGGCACCGTATTGTTTTAGGCCCTTATTCCAAGTCCACTGCCGAAAAAATGCGTGACCGCGCAGCAAGTGCAGGTGTTTCTGGTTGTATTCTTCGTGCGTCTGGGGGTTGAAAAACCTCAGCGCCCCCCCCATGTACTGTTTTAATGTACTCATGAGCGGTACTTTGTGTCTTCAACCTAGTTCAAGTGATAGTTAATTAAACAACTATCACTTGAATTTAATCTTTTGAAAATCACATTCAACCGCATTCTTTTTTGTAATAAAACCAGGGGCTAACTCATGACAACAATCGTAAGTGTTCGCCGTAATGGCCAGGTCGTAATTGGTGGTGATGGACAGGCGACGATGGGTAATACCGTCATGAAAGGCAATGTCCGCAAAGTTCGCCGTTTATACAACGACAAAGTCATTGCCGGATTTGCCGGTGGCACCGCAGACGCATTCACATTATTTGAACTGTTCGAGCGCAAACTCGAACTTCATCAGGGCCATTTAACCAAAGCAGCCGTTGAACTTGCTAAAGATTGGCGTACTGACCGCATGCTTCGTAAATTAGAAGCCTTATTAGCTGTCGCTGATGAACACACTTCACTGATCATTACAGGTAATGGTGATGTAGTTCAACCGGAAAACGACTTGATTGCTATTGGCTCCGGTGGCCCATATGCGCAATCAGCCGCACGTGCTTTGTTAGAAAATACAGACTTAAGCGCTAAAGAAATCGCTGAAAAAGCGCTCGCTATTGCGGGTGATATCTGTATTTACACCAACCATAACGTCAACTTTGAAGAAATTTCTTCAAAATCATAAGGATTTAGTATGTCCGAAATGACTCCACGCGAAATTGTCAGCGAACTCGACAATCATATTATTGGCCAAAATAAAGCCAAACGTTCTGTTGCGATTGCTCTGCGTAACCGCTGGCGCCGTATGCAGTTAAACGAAGTATTACGTCACGAAGTCACACCAAAAAATATTTTGATGATTGGGCCAACAGGGGTGGGTAAAACTGAAATTGCTCGCCGCCTTGCGAAATTAGCCAATGCGCCATTTATCAAAGTCGAAGCGACCAAATTTACTGAAGTCGGCTATGTAGGTAAAGAAGTTGACTCCATCATTCGCGATTTAACTGATTCAGCCGTTAAAATGGTGCGTTTGCAGTCTATCGAGAAAAACCGCTATCGTGCTGAAGAAATGGCTGAAGAGCGTATTTTAGATGTGCTTATCCCACCAGCAAAAAATAACTGGGGGCAGTCTGAGCCAACGGATGAGCATTCCCCAGCTCGCCAAGCATTCCGTAAAAAATTACGTGAAGGCCAATTAGACGATAAAGAAATTGAAATCGAAGTTGCGGCCTCCCCTATGGGCGTTGAAATTATGGCGCCTCCGGGCATGGAAGAGATGACAAACCAGTTACAATCCATGTTCCAAAACTTAGCAGGCCAAAAACAAAAACCTCGTAAGATGAAAATCAAAGAGGCATTCAAACTGCTCGTTGAAGAAGAAGCGGCTAAATTAGTCAACCCTGAAGAACTGAAAGAGCAAGCGATTGAAGCCGTTGAACAAAATGGTATTGTTTTCATCGATGAGTTCGACAAAATTTGTAAACGTGGCGGACAAAGTTCAGGTCCAGACGTATCCCGTGAAGGGGTTCAACGTGATTTACTGCCATTAATCGAAGGCTGTACCATTTCTACTAAACACGGGATGGTCAAAACTGACCACATTCTGTTTATTGCTTCAGGTGCATTCCAAGTTTCGAGCCCATCAGACTTGATCCCTGAGCTCCAAGGTCGTCTACCAATTCGTGTTGAGCTACAAGCGCTGACCACTGAAGATTTTGTACGAATTTTGACGGAACCAAACGCTTCATTAACTGAACAATATAAAGCGTTAATGGCAACAGAAGGCGTGAATATTGAATTCACAACTGACGGTATTCGTAAAATTGCAGAATCAGCATGGCAAGTGAATGAGTCAACCGAAAATATTGGTGCTCGTCGCTTGCACACGGTGCTTGAACGCTTAATGGAAGATATTTCTTTCGATGCCAGTGACCGTAACGGGCAAACTATCCAAATCGATGCAGACTATGTCAAACAGCACTTAGATGAGCTGGTGGCAGATGAAGACTTAAGTAGATTTATTTTATAATCTTATTAATTATCTGGTTTTCATGTATCCTTAATATACATCGACTAAAGTGCAGCTTTTATCGCTGCACTTTTTTCTATGAAATATTCTGCCCATTGCATTGAAAATACTAAGGTATTCATCTATATGATGGGTTATTAAACTATCAAGAACACGTCTCTAAAGAGTTTGAATTATAGGTAACTGCATGCAGTCGACATCCACAACAATAAGTCGTAAACAAGCTTGGATTGAAAGTCTCCGCCCTAAAACCCTACCATTAGGGGTGATTGCGATTGTGACAGGCTCTGCACTCGCTTATTTAACGAATAATTTTAAATGGCCCGTCGCTTTATTAGCACTTATCACCGCGGGGTTATTACAGATTTTATCAAACCTTGCGAATGACTATGGTGATGCGGTCAAAGGCTCTGATACGGCTGAACGTATTGGTCCATTACGCGGCATGCAAAAAGGCGTTATCACGCAAGCAGATATGAAAAAGGCGCTCAAGCTAAATATTACAGCAGCCTGCCTTTCTGGCTTACTCTTAATTATTGTCGCCTGTGAAAAACCAGAGGATGCCATTGGTTTCGTCGCATTAGGGCTTATTGCTATCTTAGCTGCCATTACCTATACCGTTGGCAAGAAACCGTATGGATACCTAGGGCTAGGGGATATTTCTGTCTTGATCTTCTTTGGCTGGCTAAGTGTTATTGGGACTTATTATTTACAGGCTAATAGTTTTAATATCATCACTGTCCTGCCCGCAACGGCCTGTGGGTTGCTCTCTGTCGCGGTATTGAATATCAATAATATGCGTGATATCGAAAATGATATTAAAGCAGGCAAAAACACCTTAGCGGTGCGCTTAGGCCCCCAAGGCGCTCGCATTTACCACACTATTATTATAGTTACGGCTATTTTATGTTTGGCCTTTTTTAATCTAATTTATTTGCACGGATGGAGCGGTTGGTTATTTTTACTTGCCGTACCGATGTTAATGAATCATTTACGCCGTGTTCTGAGTGACCCTACGCCAGAAGGTATGCGTCCTTTACTGGAAAATATGGTAAAAGCCGCGCTCGTGACTAACGTTTTATTCTCTATCGGCGTTGTGATGAGCAAATAATAATCACTATTTGTCGTTTTTTTGACTTTTTCCGCCTATTTTTAGGCGGGTAGCTTTGCCAAGTACGGTTCAAAAGGGATATACTGGTTACCTCTTGCAGCAAAAAAGACCTAACTCCTATGAAATATGATACTTCCGAACTCTGCGATATATACCAAGAAAGCGTTAACGTGGTAGAACCCCTTTTCTCCAACTTTGGTGGACGTACTTCATTTGGCGGTCAAATCATTACGGTTAAGTGTTTTGAAGATAACGGCCTAGTGTATGATTTGCTGGAAGAGGATGGTTCTGGCCGTATTCTACTGATTGATGGCGGCGGTTCTGTCCGTAAGGCACTCATTGATGCTGAAATTGCAAGGCTAGCCGTTGATAACCACTGGGAAGGTATTGTGGTTTATGGTGCAGTCCGTCAAGTTGATGCACTGATGGAGCTTGATCTCGGTATTCAAGCCATTGCTGCGATGCCTGCTGGTTGCCCTGATGAAGGTATTGGGGAAAGTGATATCCGAGTCAACTTTGGTGGAGTCACCTTCTTCTCTGGTGATTACCTCTATGCCGATAACACCGGTATTATCCTTTCTGAAGAGCCATTAACACCTTATGAGAACGACGGTTTCGTTGAAGATGACAATATCGACGCATAATCCGTTAAAAATTCTATAAATAAGGGCTGCAATGATTTGCGGCCCTTATTTTTATCTCAATCGGGCGAAAAGACGAAGCCAACCCTGTGACAACGTGAGGTATGACGAAAGTTTCTCTAAACCCTACAGCGTAAGGT
>NZ_JAMPNU010000038.1:0-27665 GCF_028479505.1 Providencia sp. PROV205
TAGTACTAAGATATCTAATCTTTTAGTGAAACTCACCAATAACCCAAGCTTTAGTCAACAAGCACTAGAAGATAATCACTTGACGCAAGATGAACTTACTGGTGCGATTAAAGCATTACGAAACAAAATATTAATCAAGCAGCCAAATGAAGAACACAAACTTAAAGAATTAATAAATAAATATAAGGAATCAATCCATCAAGAAAATGAAACAAAAGAATATGTTAAAAATATGGCGCCGAACAAGCGAGATAAAATTTTACGGATAGCCAAAAACAATGCGGATGAAAGATTACCTGAGCAGCAAGAACTACCATTGCATCTACAAATTTGTATGCCACTGTTTGTTAAAATTGCTATGCATTCAAAAGAAAACAAAATGGAACCAGAGAATATTGCCATAGCTATTGGCGGAGGGTTGTCATCAAATAAAAGAACAGCTGATGAAGAAAATAATTTCAATAAATTAAGTAAAGCGAAACAAACTACATTCATGATGGAAGAAAAAGCTCTTCATGATTACGCGAATAAACTTCTTACGACGCTAATAGATAGAGAACTAAAACAATTTGTGTGACCCAAAAACAAAAGACCGCCTAGGCGGTCTTTTTTCATATCAAACGATATAATTACTCTTTCGGCGTTGCTTTTTCTACACGGCTTTTTAATTTTTGGCCTGGGCGGAAAGTAACAACACGGCGTGCAGTAATTGGAATATCTTCCCCAGTTTTTGGGTTACGTCCGGGACGTTGATTTTTATCACGTAAATCAAAGTTACCGAATCCAGATAATTTTACTTGCTCACCATTTTCTAAGGAAAGGCGAACCTCTTCAAAGAAAGTTTCGACAAGGTCTTTAGCATCACGTTTGCTAACACCCAGTTTTTCAAACAAATTTTCTGACATTTCAGCTTTAGTAAGCGCCATAGGTTTAGTCCCTCAAGGAGGCTTGGAATCGCTGTTTTAACGCAGCAATACACAGATCAACGGTAGCAGTGATCTCTTCTTCTTCCATAGTACGCTGGGTATCCTGGAAGACAAGACTGATAGCAAGGCTCTTATAGCCATCTGCTATTCCTTCACCACAGTACACATCAAATAAGTTTATGCCAACTATATGATTTATGCCAACTTTTTTACACTCTGCTAAAACTTCAGCAGCAGCCACATCTTCTGGCACGACAACAGCGATGTCACGGCGGTTCGATGGATAGCGCGAAATCGCCTTAGCTTCAGGAATAACACGTTGTGCTATCGCATCACTACGAACCTCAAACACCACCGTACGACCATTTAAATCGAGTTTGCGTTCTAATTCTGGGTGAACCACACCAATAAAGCCAATATGTTCATTTTCCAGATAAATCCCAGCACTTTGACCTGGATGCAATGCAGGATGTGCCTCAGATTTAAATGTAATTTGATTTAGTTTCCCAGTCAATTCAAAAACAGCTTCAAGATCACCTTTTAAGTCAAAGAAGTCAACAACTTGTTTATCTAATGACCAATGTTCTTCAAATCTATTGCCTGTAATCACCCCTGCAAGCATTGGTTCCTGACGGATCCCATATTCTGCTTGATTATCAGGAATAAAGCGCAGACCTGTCTCAAATAAACGAATTCTATTTTGTTGACGATTCTGATTATAGACAACGGTTCCTAATAAACCAGTCAGTAACGATAAACGCATCGCTGACATATCAACAGAAATCGGGTTAGGTAAAAGCAACGCATCTTGTTGTGGATGCAGTAAAGCTTGAACTTTAGGGTCAACAAAACTATAAGTGATTGCTTCTTGATAACCACGGTCAACTAACATTGCTTTAATACGTTTTAAAGGTAGGTTAGCTTCTTTGTGATTAGTCATGGTCAAATCAGCACGTAATGGCACATCAGGGATGCTGTTATAACCATAAACACGAGCGACTTCTTCCACTAAGTCTTCTTCGATTTGCATATCGAAGCGCCAACTTGGGGCGACAACATCCCATGTATTAGCAGAAACAGTGACTTTGCACCCTAAACGCGTCAAAATATCAGTAACTAACTCATCTTCAATAAAGTGACCAATCAAACGGTCTAATTTATTGCGCGTCAGTTTAATATTTGCGGCTTTTGGTAAATGCTGTTCACTGGTTACATCAATAATTTCACCGACTTCACCACCACAAATCTCAACAATTAGCGCAGTAGCACGTTCAATCGCTTTAAACTGTAATTGAGGATCAACACCACGCTCAAAACGGTGAGATGCATCAGTGTGCAAACCGTAATTACGTGCACGACCTGTGATCGATAATGGGTCGAAGAATGCACACTCTAATAAAATATTTTTGGTTTCCGTATTAACACCTGAGTGTTCACCGCCAAAAATACCTGCAATCCCCAGTGCTTTTGATTCATCAGCAATCACTAATGTGTCTGGTTTTAACGTTGCTTCACTACCATCAAGGAGAACCAGTTTCTCCCCTTCTTTTGCCATGCGAGCAACAATAGCACCATCTAAACGGTCTAGATCATAAGCGTGTTGAGGCTGACCCAATTCTAATAAGACGTAGTTGGTAATATCCACAACCGCGTCAATAGAACGGACGCCACCACGGCGCAACTTTTCTTTCATCCACAATGGCGTTGGCGCTGACACATCAATATTTTTGATCACACGGCCTAAGAAACGTGGGCACGCATTAGGTGCTTCTACTCGAATTGGGAAAGTGTCTTTTGTGGTCACGGATACTGTATTAATAGCAGGCTCATTCAACGCTAATTTATTAATAACAGCGACATCACGTGCAACCCCAAGAATACTTAAGCAATCTGCACGGTTAGGTGTAATGCTGATTTCAATCGCATTATCATCAAGTTTTAGATATTCACGAATATCGGTACCGATAGTGGCATCTAGAGGCAATTCAATAATTCCGCTGTGGTCATCAGAAATACCCAGCTCAGAATAAGAACACAGCATACCTTCAGAAGGCTCGCCACGTAGTTTTGCCGCTTTAATTTTAAAATCACCCGGTAATACCGCACCAACCGTTGCAACAGCAACTTTTAGGCCTTGACGGCAGTTTGGTGCACCACAGACGATATCTAATAAACGCTCACCGCCTACGTTAACTTTTGTAACGCGCAGTTTGTCTGCATTTGGGTGTTGACCACACTCAACCACTTCACCAACAACAACGCCGTGAAATTGGCCAGCAACTGCATCTACACCATCAACTTCCAAACCCGCCATCGTGATTTGGTCAGATAATGCTTCACTACTGATCGCCGGGTTTACCCATTCGCGTAACCATAGTTCACTGAATTTCATGAGATAGACCCGCCTTATTTAAACTGTTTGAGGAAACGAAGATCATTTTCGAAGAATGCACGTAGGTCAGAAACACCGTAACGTAGCATTGTTAAGCGCTCCATCCCCATACCAAAGGCAAATCCAGAGTAGACTTCAGGGTCAATACCTACATTACGCAATACATTTGGATGAACCATTCCGCAGCCTAATACTTCTAACCATTTACCATTTTTACCCATAACATCAACTTCCGCTGAAGGTTCGGTGAATGGGAAATATGATGGTCGGAAACGTACTTGAACTTCCTCTTCAAAGAAGTTATTCAAGAAATCATGCAATGTGCCTTTTAGATTGGTAAAGCTGATATCTTTATCAACAATCAGGCCTTCTGTTTGATGGAACATAGGTGTATGCGTTTGGTCGTAATCATTACGATATACACGACCCGGGGCAATGATACGGATCGGTGGTTGTTGACCATTCATTGTACGGATTTGTACACCTGATGTTTGCGTACGCAATAGGCGTTTTGCATCAAACCAAAAAGTATCGTGGTCTGCACGCGCAGGGTGGTGAGCAGGAATATTTAGCGCATCAAAGTTATGGTAGTCATCTTCGATTTCAGGGCCTGTTTCAACAGAGAAACCTAATTCGCCAAAAAATTCTTCAATTCGCTGAATTGTGCGGGTCACTGGGTGTAACCCACCATTTTCCATTCGACGCCCTGGTAATGACACGTCAATTTTTTCTGATACCAGACGTGCATTAAGGATTTCAGCTTGCATCGCGTCCTTACGGGCGTTCAGAGCATCTTGAACCTGTACTTTAGCTTCATTTATCACAGCCCCTGCTGCTGGACGTTCCTCAGCAGGCAGTTCACGCAACGTTTTCATCTGTAGTGTGAAATGGCCGCTCTTGCCTAAATATTCAACACGCACTGATTCCAACGTAGCAACATCTTGGGCCTGTTCAATGGCTGCTTTTGCCTGTGCAACCAACTCAGCGAGATGTGGCATTGTTTCCCCTTTATGACCAATTGGTCTTTTTGCTAGTTATTCACTATATATATTAAGCTTCACATTCCATTTGGTAATGAATGAATACTTAACTGATTTTACTTTACTTAATCTAAAACTAGAAACAAAAAAGCCTCCCTAAGGAGGCTTTAGCGTAATCTTTCATTTCTTCTTTCTATTTACGCGCAAAAGCCCCCGATATTCAGGTGCTAAAGTAAAAAAAGAAACGAAAAATAACAGAATGCATGAACTAACTCTCAATAACTGACTGTATCTAAAGTATTAACACAAATAACTATAAATGAAAAGAGGAAGTTACCCTCCTCTTTTCAAGCAAACAATTAAGCTAAAGCGCCTTTCGCTTTTTCTACTAAAGCAGTGAATGCTGCTTTATCGAAAACTGCGATGTCTGCTAAGATCTTACGGTCGATTTCAATTGAAGCTTTTTTCAAGCCATTGATGAAACGGCTGTAAGACAGACCGTTCTGACGAGCCGCAGCGTTGATACGTGCGATCCACAGTTGACGGAACTGACGTTTACGTTGACGGCGGTCACGGTAAGCGTATTGACCAGCTTTAATTACCGCCTGAAACGCTACGCGGTAAACACGTGAACGTGCACCATAGTAACCTTTCGCCTGCTTCAGAATTTTTTTGTGACGTGCACGTGCGATTACACCACGTTTTGCGCGAGCCATAGCTATCTCCTATCGTCTTTTATCTTAATTAACTAAATTGTTTACTTATGCGTAAGGCAGGCAGGCTACTACCAGACCCAGATCGCCCTTAGATACCATTCCTTTCGGACGTAAATGGCGTTTACGCTTAGTTGACTTTTTAGTCAGAATATGACGAAGGTTTGCATGCTTACGCTTAAAGCCACCGCCTGCAGTTTTTTTAAAGCGCTTTGCTGCGCCACGTACAGTTTTAATCTTTGGCATTTCTTTTATTTCCAACTTCGCATTGTGATTAACTACGAATTAATTAGGCGAATAACATCTATATTGCTATAAACGAATATTACTTGCAGGCCTAATTATTTCTTCTTCGGTGCCAGCACCATGATCATCTGACGTCCTTCAATTCTTGAAGGGAAAGATTCCACGGATGCCAGCTCTTCCAGATCAGCTTTGATGCGGTTAAGCATTTCCAGACCGATCTGCTGGTGAGCCATTTCACGACCGCGAAAACGCAGCGTAACTTTAGCTTTATCACCATCTTCCAGAAAGCGAGTCAGGTTGCGTAGTTTGACCTGATAATCGCCTTCATCTGTACCAGGGCGGAATTTAATTTCCTTCACCTGAACAACTTTTTGTTTCTTTTTTTGCTCTTTTTGAGATTTGCTCTTCTCATAAAGGAATTTGCCGTAATCCATGATACGACAAACTGGCGGTTCAGCATTTGGGCTGATTTCAACGAGGTCTACACCTGCTTCTTCAGCTTTTTCAAGCGCTTCGCGTGCGCTCATGATGCCTAACTGTTCACCGTCTAAACCTGTTAAACGGACCTCTGGAACACGAATTTCATCATTGATACGATTTGGACGTGTTGTTGGGATTCTTTTTCCGCCTTTAATACTTCATTCCTCCAATTGGATAAAGAGATTTGCTTCTCTCAAGCAAATACACCCGTCACTCAATAGTTACTACTTGACGCATGTACGATATTCTTAGTTTGCCCTAATGCGCTATGCGCTGACAAAGTGATTCGACCGCGGATTTTAATGCTTCTTGCTGGATTACTCAAGTAATTCTTGCAATAAATCATTCTGAACTGTTTGAAAACTTGGCTTTTGAGGCCAATTCTCGCTTTGACGCAATTACTTTGATTCATTAATGAAGAAAATAACAAGACATCAAATATACCGATTACCTTAGCTGGTATGACATTACTTTCATCAATAGTAAAATTTTTCATCACGAATAAAACAGAGAAGCAGCGCCCAAATGAGCGCTGCTAGACTCTAGCAATACTTCGCTATAACCATACTGGCTTAATTATTTTTTCTTTGGTGCCAATACCATGATCATCTGGCGTCCTTCAATCCTTGATGGGAATGATTCAACTGATGCCAGTTCATCCAGATCGGTTTTGATGCGATTAAGCACTTCTAAGCCAATCTGTTGGTGAGCCATTTCGCGACCACGAAAACGCAGTGTTACTTTAGCTTTGTCACCATCTTCCAAAAAGCGAATTAAACTACGTAGTTTAACTTGGTAGTCGCCTTCGTCTGTTCCTGGACGGAATTTAATTTCCTTCACTTGAACAACTTTTTGTTTTTTCTTTTGTTCTTTTTGAGATTTACTCTTCTCATAAAGATATTTACCGTAGTCCATGATACGACAAACTGGCGGCTCGGCATTTGGGCTGATTTCGACTAAATCGACACCAGCTTCTTCTGCTTTAAAGAGGCCTTCACGCACACTCATTACGCCAAGTTGTTCACCGTCTAAACCAGTGACACGGATTTCTGTTGCGCGAATTTCATCGTTAATACGATTTGGACGCGCCGTTGGGAGTTTTTTTCCGCCTTTAATACCTTATTCCTCCATCTGATTGAGTTGACGACTGCGGATCTCTTCAAGCAGTTTTGTCATGAATTCGTTGACATCAAGGCTACCTAAGTCTTTACCACGACGGGTACGTACAGCAACTTTACCTGATTCAACTTCTTTATCACCACATACTAACATGTAAGGGACGCGACGCAGCGTGTGTTCACGGATCTTAAAGCCGATTTTCTCGTTACGTAAGTCCGCTTTCGCACGAATGCCAACACTTTGCAGCTTGCTAACTAATTCTTGAACATAGTCTGCTTGACTATCAGTAATGTTCATTACGACCACTTGCTGTGGTGCTAACCATGTTGGGAAAAAGCCCGCATACTCTTCTGTTAAGATACCAATGAAGCGTTCTAGTGAACCTAACACTGCACGGTGGATCATCACAGGAACGATACGTTCGTTATTTTCACCTACATAGGAAGCTGTTAAACGGCCCGGCAAGAAGAAGTCTAACTGGACAGTACCACATTGCCATGCACGGTCAAGGCAGTCATACAGCGTAAACTCGATTTTCGGACCATAAAATGCACCTTCACCTGGTTGGTATTCAAATTCAATACCTTTTGATTTCAGGGCATTAGCCAAATCTTCTTCCGCTCTGTCCCACATATCGTCAGTACCGATACGTTTTTCAGGGCGAGTTGATAGTTTTACAACAATTTTTTCGAAACCGAAAGTTGCATAAACATCATAAATCATTTCAATACAGCTGGTTACTTCACTTAAGATTTGCTCTTCAGTACAGAAGATATGTGCATCATCCTGAGTAAAGCCACGCACACGCATTAAGCCGTGCAACGCACCTGATGGCTCATTACGGTGACAGCTACCAAATTCTGCCATGCGCAATGGTAAGTCACGATATGATTTCAAACCTTGGTTGAAAATCTGTACGTGACCCGGGCAGTTCATTGGTTTGACACAATATTCACGGTTTTCAGATGAAGTCGTGAACATGGCATCTTTATAGTTATCCCAGTGACCTGTTTTTTCCCATAATACGCGGTCCATCATAAATGGCCCTTTCACTTCCTGATAATTATAGGCCTTCAGTTTAGTGCGTACAAAGGTTTCCAGTTCACGGAAAATTGTCCAACCGTCATTATGCCAGAACGCCATACCCGGCGCTTCTTCTTGCATATGGTATAAATCTAATTGTTTACCAATTTTACGGTGATCACGCTTAGCTGCTTCTTCTAAACGTAATAAATAGGCTGCTAATTGTTTTTTATCAGCCCATGCGGTGCCGTAAATACGTTGCAGCATTTTGTTATCGCTGTTACCACGCCAGTATGCGCCAGCCACTTTCTGTAATTTAAAATGGTGGCAAAAACGCATGTTTGGTACGTGTGGACCGCGACACATGTCAACATATTCTTCGTGATGATATAAACCTGGGCGGTCATCTTGACTAATATTTTGATCTAAAATTTCAACTTTATAGTCTTCGCCACGGGCAACGAAAGTTTCACGAGCTTCGCTCCAAGAAACACGTTTTTTCACCACCTCATAATCTGTTTTGGCAAGCTCAAGCATACGCTTTTCAAGCTTTTCCAAGTCTTCCTGCGTCAGCATGTGGTCTAAATCGACATCATAGTAAAAACCATTGTCGATAGTAGGACCAATCGCCATTTTCGTATTTGGCCATAATTGCTTGATGGCATGGCCTAACAGGTGAGCACAAGAGTGACGAATAATTTCGAGTCCGTCTTCATCCTTGCTCGTAATAATGGACACGTTTGCATCATGTTCAATTATTTCACATGCATCAACACGTTCACCATTAATTCGACCCGCGATACAGGCTTTAGCTAAACCCGCTCCGATGTCACGAGCAACATCCATCACTGAAACGGGATGGTCAAACTGACGCTGACTTCCATCAGGAAGAGTAATAACAGGCATTAAAAAATCCTTATCAGCAGTGGTGACCCACACGAAAGATCACTTGCTTGATTATTCCAAAGTTATAAATCAATACGTTACTAACGATTTCTCACTTCACTATGCAAGATATGTACACAAATATGGGCAGCTTAAGCGCACTATTTCGTTACATCGTGAGTAACTCAACTACTAATGATAACACAGACCTATTTTATGGCGATAGCGTAATGCCGCTAATTGTTATTCTTCATCTGAAAAATCAACACCTTCCCGATTAAATGGCGAATAGGCTATCTAATGCAGGAAATAGTTTCTCTTTTTTTGCGAAAGAAAGCCGATACCAATGCGATCCACTGGATACGACTAATTCTTTAGTCATTATAGCCAACGTCGTGTCTGCTTGCGATAACGCTCCCACTCTTCATTGAATTTTTCCGCTAAAAATCGCTCTTCTTGCGGAATAGTGTACAAGTCGGTAATTAACCAAAAGACCAAACCCGCTATCAAGAAATAAGAAGAGTGCGAGAAGAAAGCTAAAGCCAAGCTCATTGATGTGAAAGCTAAATACATTGGATTACGTGAAAATCGGTAAGGCCCGTTAGTCACTAAATGCGTTGCCTTTACAGTAGGATTTGGTGATGTTTTATGTTTATAAAAATAATAAAGGCTTGTCGCGACCCAACTGACACTTTCAAGTGCCACTAAGATACCTAAGATCCCCATCCAACCAGAAAACGTCCAGTCTAAAAGACCTTGCTTGGAAAGAAAATATACAGCGACCCCATTAGCGACTAACCAATTCAATAATGGTAATTTAAATATATTCATCATGTTACCTACAAGCCAAAATGATGCTATTAACATACCATAAATGAATATATAAATTTGAGTGGAGGAACATATAGAGGAGTGATATTAACGACAAAAATAATTAGTTATTGGGACTTAAGGAAAACACACTCTTTAAACCTTCTAGTTTACTATATTCTTGCTGGCAAACTAAATTTCGCACATCACTGGGCATAGAATCAATTCTGGTTTGAATATTGGCAAGTTGTTCATCTAAGCTATTCATTCCCTTTACATCAACAATGTCCTGATTCACTTTAAGATAATCAGTAAAACTTTGCAGGTTATCCTCTAAGCTATTACAAATATCATTACTGGCTAAACCCTGCGGTAAAATAGCACTGAGCGATGTTGGTAAGGCTTGGGATATATTCGGATAAATACTTTGCTTCCACTGCTGAGGAAAAACGATTAGTAACATGGCGGCTGCCAAAACTAATAGCATAGACGCCCCGGCTAATGTCGCTATAAGTTTTTTCATTCTTTTTCCTATTACTCAAAATTAACTGAAAATAGGATATACAACTCTGCGTAAAGCTATTTTTAAAATTAAAAATCCTTTGTAAAGAAATCCATGACTTTTTTAATAAAATTTCATTTCTTCATACGGTTTTTCTTGACAGCTCTTTAAGCGTTGTAATAAACCGCCTACATGTAATTCTAATTTGTGGCCATCTGGATCAAGAAAATAAAAAGAATCTCCTTCACTTTTATTTTCTTTCCAGACAATGACATTCGCTTGCATTAGCCGATCAACAACGATAAGAAAGTCTTTCGCATCAACGTTAAAGGCATAGTGTGTGTAATCCGTTTTTTCTGGGGGTGAAAATTGGCGAGTTGTATCTAATGATAAACATAACCATAAATCGCCACAGGATATATAGGCGCCCTTTTTCCAACTCGCATGTAACTTCATACCAAGTAGTGATTGATAAAAACCAATACTTTTATCCAAATCAGTTACAGCTAACGTTAAGTGGTTGATTCCGTTTAACATATTTTTTTACTCTTTGGTTGCCTATTACATTGAATTCTTTTAATGAATTTACATAAATTATCAGTAAATAACATTGCAGCAGATATACTACATTCCATATCAACTTAAAGACAACCTGTTACGAAATGCCCTTAACCTTTTTATCCCCCTATAAAAAGGTTTTTTTTTGCCTGTAAAAATTGAATACTTTTACCACAACTCAATATCCCATTGTTATTTAATAAATAAAGTAAGTTATTCACAGATGAAGGCCATTGTTATCCACAGTTAATGTGAACAACTCCAATTATCTTCAAGCTAATAAATGATAGTTGATATTAATTCTTACCCATCAGTACTGTAATCGTCCCCTTTCATAAAGTATCCCTCTAGCTATAAATGCTAACCTACAGATCTATAAGAAATTTTGCTATCATTTGAGATAAGGTGTTTTATTTACATTAATCAGGAGCTTGAATCAAACTTCCATGACAAATTTTTTTGAACTATTTCAAGCCGTTGGTATTGGTCTTGTGCTACTACTTCCTCTTGCCAACCCTTTAACTGCTATTGCGGTCATGTTAAGTATTTCTGCTAATATGACAAAAGAGCAGCGTGACCATCAATCATTATTGGCTTCTATTTATGTGTTCGCAATTATGACTATCGCTTTTTATGCAGGCCAGTTAGTTATGAATACATTTGGAATATCAATACCAGGTCTTAGAATTGCAGGTGGGTTAATTGTGGCATTTATTGGCTTTGGCATGCTGTTTCCTAGCAGTGATGTTGGAGAAGACCCGACTACCAATGCCCTTGATGACCCGAATGTTCCCAAAAAACGCCAAGAATCCCCTAGTATTGCTTTTGTTCCCCTTGCGATGCCGAGTACTGCTGGCCCAGGTACTATCGCCATGATTATCAGCTCTACTGCATCATTACAAGGTAATGTTAGTTTCGCTCCATGGGTTTTAAAAGTCGCCCCCGTTATCACCTTTTTCATTGCAAGCTTTATCGTTTGGATTGGTTTAAAAGGCGCAACTTCGATTATGAGGTGGTTAGGTAATAGCGGTATTGATGCAATCGCTCGGGTGATGGGGTTCTTATTAATCTGTATGGGAGTGCAATTTGTTATCAACGGCATTGTTGAAATTGTCGCGCAGCTCCCATACTTAATGAAGGAATATCAATAAGACATTGCTAATGCATTGTAAGCATTCTTAACTTTCCACAAATAGCGTGGGGCTTGCGGTGCAGGATGCTTTGTTTGTACGTGTTGATAAAATTCTTCCGGCGATAAGCTGTTAATCATTGCAATCGCCCGGCCTTTATCATTATCAAATGTTCTTAATAATGCCCCCGCCCCGTTCACATAAGCGACAACCGTTGCATAATATAATGTCTGAGGGTGGCTAATTCCAGCAAGATGTTGCTCCTTTAAAATACGAATATAAGTTGTACCAATATCAATATTTTTTTGTGGATCTTTTAAGTCACGAGAACTCGGCTCCCCCGACTTTCCCTGATAACGATATGCGTCACGCCCCGCTGTCGAAGCTTTAATCTGCATCAAACCTATTGCATTTGATTTACTGACAACTTCAGGCCTAAAGTTGGATTCGACCTCAATAATGGCCCTAATTAAAGCTTCATCAACACTGTAACGAGCCGCAGACTCACGAATAAACTCATCAAAAGGCGTTCTTGGGAATGTCGTATTTTGTGCTGTTACAGGCCCTGTAGGCTCTAGCATCCGCTGTTTTGTTACAGGCCTATCTGGCTCGCTTGAACAACCTGCAAGTAGCAGTAGCGCAAAAGTGCCGCCAATTATTTTTTTCACTGTCGAATCCTCTACGATGGAAGCCGATGGCAGAATAACTAATCCTAAGAAAAATAAAATAATTTTTACTTAACTTTTACTTCAGGACGTGTTTTAGTCATACAAATAACCATGGGACTTAGAAGCCCATAATGACGAATGATGCTATTCCACATTTTTTATGTTTATTTTTCTCAATTGATATTGATAATCATTATCAGTTGAGATATAAAATATAATTGTTATAAACCTTAACAACTGTATGTTAAAAAACGCTAAACCAATAATGTCAGGGTCAACTTTTATGAAGAAGAACGTATCTCGATTATCTGCACCTTTACTAACCAGTATGTTTGCTTTGATAGCAGTCATCTTTTTTAGTCAGCCGGCTTTTGCTAAAAAATTTAAAGTCGTTACCACTTTTACCATTATCCAAGATATCGCTCAAAATGTAGCTGGAGATGCGGCAATTGTCGAGTCTATAACGAAGCCTGGAGCAGAAATCCACGGTTATCAACCGACGCCTAAAGATATTATGAAAGCCTATGACGCAGATTTAATCTTATGGAATGGGATGAATTTGGAAGTTTGGTTCCAACGTTTCTTTGAAAACTTTAAGAATGTCCCTGCTGTCGTAGTCACTGAAGGTATTGAGCCAATGCCAATCCGTGAAGGTGAGTATAAAGACAACCCGAACCCACATGCCTGGATGTCTCCTGCTAATGCTAAAATTTATATTGAAAATATTCGCCAAGCTCTAGTTAAATATGATCCTGAAAATGCAGAAACATATAATGCCAATGCGAAAAAATATGCGCAGCAAATTGCAGAGCTTGATACCCCTTTACGTGAACGCTTAAACCGTATTCCAGAAAATGAACGTTGGTTAGTCTCAAGTGAAGGCGCATTTAGCTATTTAACGAAAGATTACGGCTTTAAAGAAGTCTATTTATGGCCAATCAATGCAGAAGAGCAAGGCTCTCCTCAACAAGTGAAAAAAGTGATTGATACTGTCCGCAAATACAACATCCCTGTGGTATTCAGTGAAAGTACAATTTCTGATAAGCCTGCTCGCCAAGTCAGTAAAGAAACCGGGGCAAAATACGGCGGCGTATTATATGTTGACTCATTATCAACTGCCGATGGCCCAGTACCAACCTATATAGATCTTTTAAATACGACTGTAGACACGATAGCGAAAGGATTTTCACAGTAATATGAATCATTCAAGTCAATTCGAACACCCGAATCTTATCGTCGATGATGCGACTGTAACATATAATAATGGTCACACCGCTATCTACGACGCAAGCTTTACTATCTCTGGTGGCTCTATTTGTGCCTTAGTTGGCGTAAATGGCAGTGGCAAATCAACGCTATTTAAAACCATTATGGGGCTTGTCACCCCATCTTCAGGCAGTGTGACATTAAATGATCAGCCAATAAAAACGGCACTGAAAGAAAACGTGATTGCATACGTCCCACAAACGGAAGAAGTTGACTGGAACTTCCCCGTTCTCGTTTCTGATGTTGTGATGATGGGGCGTTATGGCAAAATGGGTTTTTTTCGCATCCCTAAACAAGCCGATAAAGATGCTGTCAAAATGGCATTAGAACGGGTTGACCTTGCAGGGCTTGAACATCGCCAAATAGGCGAGCTTTCAGGTGGTCAGAAAAAACGGGTTTTTTTAGCACGAGCGCTCGCACAAGAAGGTAAAGTTTTACTTCTTGATGAACCCTTTACTGGGGTTGATGTTAAAACTGAAAATGCCATTATAGACCTACTGCGTAGTTTGCGTGACGAAGGCCATCTGATCCTCGTTTCAACTCATAACTTGGGTAGTGTGCCTGAGTTTTGCGACCATGTTATCTTAATCAATCGCACGGTGTTAGCCAGTGGCCCAACCGAAACCACGTTTACACAGCGTAATCTACAAAACGCGTTTGGTGGTGTATTGCGTCATATTAACCTGTCAGGTCAAGAACTCCATGACGACGATGACCCACGCTCTGTCACCGTCATTACCGATGATGAAAGAGCGGCTGTATTCTATGGTCATGACCATGATGCTCCCGTTCGAAAAAACCAAGCTAAGGGTTCCGAATGATTGAGATGTTATTACAGCCCTTTGAATACGATTTCATGATAAAAGCCATTTGGGTTAGCGCCATTGTTGGTGCTGTCTGTGCATTTTTATCAGCGTATTTGATGCTAAAAGGCTGGTCATTAATGGGAGATGCGCTCTCCCACTCCGTTGTCCCTGGGGTGGCTGGTGCTTATGCTTTAGGTTTACCCTATGCGGCAGGCGCCTTTTTTACCGGGATCCTTGCAGCACTTGCCATGACATTAATAAAACATCTAACTCGTTTGCGTGAAGATGCTGTTATTGGCTTTATATTTTCTACTTTTTTTGCGGCAGGTTTGTTGATCGTTTCATTGAACCCAACATCTGTGAATGTACAAAGTATTATTTTTGGTAATATTTTAGGTATTGCGGATTCTGACGTATTACAAGTAGAAATTATTATCGGCGTTTCATTTATTATTCTGTTGTGTTTATGGAAAGATTTATTAGCCGTTTTTTTCGATGAAAGTCACGCACGGTCAATTGGCTTGAATCCATTACGCCTAAAAATAATTTTCTTCACATTATTAAGTGCTTGTACCGTTGCTGCCTTGCAAACAGTTGGCGCTATTCTTGTTATCGCAATGGTCGTCACGCCAGGTGCAACCGCCTATTTATTAACTGACCAATTTAAACGCTTACTCATTATCTCCGTCACAATTGGCACCGTAACCAGTGCTGTTGGCGCTTATATCAGTTATTTCCTTAATGGTGCTACAGGAGGGTTAATTGTCACCCTACAAACCATTATTTTCCTGCTAGCATTTTTCTTTGCGCCTAAACACGGTATTTTTGCCTCAAAACGTAAAGCAAAAAAGGAAGTAGCTCGGCTGCATCAATCACACCAACAAGGAGCATCTCATGAGTGATTTCATTGACTTATTGATGGCTCCGTTTGCATTTCCTTTTATGCAAAAAGCTTTGATCACCGCAATTGTGAGTGGGACTGTGTGTGCCATTTTATCGTGCTTTTTAGTATTAAAAGGGTGGTCACTCATGGGAGATGCTATTTCCCACGCAGTGTTACCCGGGATCATCATTGCCTCTTTATTAGGTATTCCCTTGGCTATTGGTGCGTTTGCCTCTGGCTTATTCTGCGCTGTCGCAACGGGGTATTTAAAAGAAAATAGTCGGATAAAAGAAGATACCGTAATGGGTATCGTCTTTTCAGGAATGTTTGCTATTGGCTTGGTGATGTTTGCTAAAATAGATACCGAGCAGCACCTTACGCATATTTTATTTGGTGATATTTTAGGGATCACGGATAGCGAGTTTAAGCAAATTCTGTTATTTGCTGGGGTAACTATTGCAATTATCTTACTGAAACGTAAAGATTTCATGCTGTATTGTTTTGATCCAAACCAAGCCCGTGTGATTGGCCTACCCGTCAAACTGATCCATTATGGTTTACTGTCTTTACTTGCATTAACCATTGTCGCTTCACTGCAAGCGGTTGGGATCATTTTAGTTATTGCCATGCTGATCTCACCGGGGATTATTGCATTTGTTCTATGTCGGAGCTTCGGCAAAATGCTCGTCGTCGCCATCATCGCTTCGGTAACATCGAGTGTTATTGGGACTATCCTGAGTTTTCACATCAATGCGACAACCGGGCCAACCATAGTCGTTACTCAAGCGGTTTATTTCGTAATAGCCCTGCTCTATAGCAAGCTAGTACTGGCACGTAAAAGAAGTCAAACAAACCCACAAAGTATGCATACCGCATAATAAATGGCAGACATAACAAAAAAGCTGAATTCGCGCCTAACGAATTCAGCTTTTTATTTTAAATAATTTCCTAATATGCGACTAAAGCTTTTTTAGCCATATTTACTTACTGCGTGTTTTGGGGTGGTTTACAGCAATATTGCGACGTTGCTCTTCAGATTGAGTTTCATACACTTTCATTTCGCCACTTCCTGCTGGTAGTGCCTGTTCAACAACAAGTTCCGCATCTGTTTGGGCAATAATATCTTGTAATTGTTGGTGCTGATTGCACCAAATTGCATCAACATCCTGGTCTCGTGAATTATCTCGCCCTATAGAAAAAGCCACTGTACGCGCTTGAAAACGCGCTTGTTTCCCGCCTAATTCAAGCCCATATCCCGGCGTGGCAGGATGTGTGACAACCACTTTGCCATCATCCAGCCATGCTTTAACATCCGTATCTTGAACTTGATAACCGAGTTTCCCTAACCCATCTAAGACCGTTTTCCTTTGTGCAGCAGCAACAACTTGTTGCTCGGCTACACTCACTGCGCTGCCTAGCTTATCGACCCATGTGGTTAACGCTTCTATCGAGCTTGATTGTATACTCGCTAACGCACTCGAAATCATGGCTTCATTTTCATCACTCGCAAAAATGGCCAATTCATCACAAAGCTGTTCAATTTTATCGATAAGTTCAACGCGTTGCTGGCTTAACTTTAATTGCTCCGCCAATGTCATGATCAATGAGTCGGCACGTAAATGGCGCTGTGTTCCTTCTTTAAGCTCCCGAAGCTCAACCAGTTGTTGCTCAGCACGTTGAGCATCATCAATTGAGGTCATCAATTTCAGCTTTTCAATCATCAATAAGATCTGTTCACATTGTTTGGCAAACGGTGTTTGAGGTAAGCCTGATTGCCAAAATTGTTTTACACCTTCAGATTGTGCTTTTAGCTGTTCCAATAATGCCGCTGCTGTTGGCGCTAGCACCATTGATTGCTGGCTCAATATAGCTAATGCTTTAAAAATCAGTTTATTAGATTGGCTTTCATCCTGTTCACTTGCCGAAACTAATTGTGTAAGTAGTTCAGCTTCATTTGGCAATTTTTCACGAACCAATGTGATTAACTCAGCCAAATTATGTTCTCTATGTTTTTTTGTCCGGGCTAATAGCGCTTGTTTTTCAAGTTGTTGCTCACGAACTTCCTGTACTTCGTTATTCAGTGTCCCAGTGAACTCAACTAATTGGTTATTCAACAAGCTTAAATTGCGTGATGACAATGTGGCAAGCTGAGCAGAATTTTCCATTAGCTGCTGATAAGCTTGCGTGATTTGTGCAATACGCGACTGATGATATTGGCTACTATTTGCCAATACTTGCCACTGTTTAAATCGACGTTTAGCTACCGCAAGCTGACGCCGGCACTGAATTTCATTCATTTCCCTAACAGTTATACGATGAACCGATGAACTCATAACGCACCTTCTTGCGGATTTTGGCTCTCTATTTGAGAGAGTGGTGAGGTTAATAAAGCCTGTGAAATGGCATCATGCAGTTGTTGCTGTGCCAAATCGCGATTTTGATACCATTCGATAATAGACACTCGATAGCGTGCGGGTACCACACGCGTCAGAACAGTGCTACGCCACAGTTCCCTAGAACGGGCTGTTTTCAATAGTGGGTGTGATGGCATGTCGCATTCAATGCCGATGAGCAAACGGCCGCTGGTTTGCTCCTCAACAACTCCATCAAAATGGAATACCCCATTTTGGCTTGAGGTGGTCACCTGCCAGCCACTTTGCCGAATAAAGCCCATGACCGAATCGACAAACGCATTTTGTGGGAGTGCTTCGCTACCAACCACAGACTGTGTATGGCACATGCGGTGGAGTAGTTTTTCATTTTCTTTTTTCATCAATGGGTTACATGCATTTAATGCATAAGCCAGATAGCCTTGTAAATAATCTCGTGGGATTTCCGGTTTGCGGTAAGTGGCTAATAAATCAGAAATTTCATCTATTGGCATCGATGTCATAATCACAACTTGCTGGCGAGCACGAGTGATAGCGACATTTAAACGCCGTTCTCCACCAGTTTGCCCTAGTACCCCGAAGTTACGCCTGAATGTCCCCTGCGCATTACGACCAAATGTGGTAGAAAATAAAATCACATCCCTTTCATCACCTTGTACATTTTCCACATTTTTCACAAAAAATGACATATCTTCGTCATCATGAGTGCGTTGGTTTTCCTGCGTATACGCCTGAAGAAAATCTTCATCCTGTGCTGCACGTAATTGAATTATTTGGTTAATTAATGTTGCTTGTTTTTGGTTAAACGTGACGACCCCCACAGAAGGCCGCTGCTCGAAAGGCCGTTGCCACATTGAAGCCAAATGTTCCACGATGGCGTTAGCTTCAGCTTCATTGCTTTGGTTAACATAGGTACCATTAACTGGAATAAGCTGTAATGGCTTAATTTCACTGACCATTTTGGCAGAAAATTGTGCTGGGATGTTGAGCCTATTTTCATAAAAAGCAAAATTGGAGAAATTGATTAGTTCTCGATAGGCAGAACGGTAATGAATATCCAATGTATGAATAGGTAATACGGTTCGCGCTAAATGCAATAAATCAGGACAATCACTGATTTGCCGATAATCCCATTGCTCTCCCGCCAATTCTTGTTGGTCATCGTCTTCGTCATCAATGTCGTCTTCAATTAGCTTACCTGTGAAAAATTTTGATGGCGGCATTTGCTTTTCATCGCCACTCACAATAGCCTGTTTGGCTCTAAATAAGGTCGATAATGCAAATTCAATTGGCATCTGTGAGGCTTCGTCGTAGATTACGCTGTCAAACATAGCGCTTTCAAGTGGAAGTACTTGGCTCGCAACATCGGGTGTCATTAGCCAAACCGGCCGTAGTTGCATTAACCCAATATCTCTACCTTCTTGTATAAACTCCCTTAAACGTCGAGCTCTTGGCCCAGCTAAACGAGTAATTTCTTCCCATTCACGGCGGTTTCCTAACATTTTAATATCTATATTCGCCGTCAATGCCAATTTATTGAATTGTTGTAATTGTCTTTGGGCACTCTCTAGTTCGGCTAGATCCGACATCAGCTGGTCGTGGTTGGTACTTAATGCAGGCAATGTTGCCACTAACTGCGCTTTAGTGAACAGACAGAAGTAATAATTAACAGTTTGGACTAATTGTTCTCGCCATTGCGTTGTGAAACCGTCAGTGGCAATAAGCTGCTTGATTGCCGGTTTTAATAGCACAAGGAGCCCCCAATGCTGTTGTGAAAAGTGTTGCGTATCCGACCTAAATGATTGGTAACACAATAAATTTTCTTTTTGTTGCTCTATTTTCACCAGTTCAGCCGTATATGACTCGCCGTTTGCCACGGCCACTTTAAACCGTTCAACTGTTTCTGGTGAAAATACACTGTCTAGCTCACTCAGTTGGTTCAAGCTTTCCGTTCTTGCGCGTAATTTGGCTATTGCCGCCCTGATTTCACAGCATTGATGAGTAAACCCCGTTCTTTGTTGCTGAATAATCGCGTCTATAAAATGCACAGGTTCAGGATACTGAGCGAGAAGCTCAGCCATATCTGCCACTCGTTTTAATTGCATGACCAGCGGTTGCAATGTGCTACGCCACTGGTGGTTTGGCTGAAGTTCAAGACCAAGCTGTTGATATAATGGTTGTAATTCTTTTTCAAGTAAGCGCCATTGTTGCTCAACACCAATGGTGTCAAGCACTAACGTCTGTTTTTCAGTCGTCGACGCTAAGCCACTCGTTGCCATAAATGACTGCAATTGGTTTTGCCGACGGTAGTAATACGGGTTCAAGAAACGTAACCATGACCCTTGCATTGTTTCCATCAATGCTCGCGATAATTGGGCAAGATGCTGATTATCAAGCCCCCTAAACACAGGGAATAATAACGGGTCGATATTTTCTGCATTAATCGATAATAATCGCTGATACAACAGCTCAAGTTGCTGAATAATGGAATTTCCCGTTTCACCGCGAAATAGTGGTAACCAACGGGAGAATTCCTGCCATTGTTCAGCCGTTAATTGGTTAAATTGTACTTCATGCTGTATTAGCCATTGCTCATGAGTCGATAATTGAGTCAACGTGATTTGCTGATATTGTGTTTGGTAAGCTTCATCACGCTGTTTTTCAGTATCAATCAACCTTGTAATAGATTGATTAAACAATAAATATTGAGGCTCTTCTACCGTAAACTGTGCTAAGGCGTTTAGTGCATTATTTTCATAATCCAATTGCCACCAAGTATATGCATGTAACTTCAAGTCATCCGTTAGTTGCTCAATCGTATGGCTATCAAGTTGCACTAATAATGGCTTAATTTCCTGTTCATCAATATCAAAATGAGGAAGCTTTTCAAGTTCAATCAATTGGGTTAATACTTGTTTATAAGAAACTTGAAACTTTTCGTCGATATTATTCATCGAGTGAAAGTAGTTGTCTAATTTTCGTTCAAATAGCTGAACGCGATTAACAAGATGAATTCTTTCTCCTGACCAATCACGCTCACTGAGCTGGCTTTTTTCTTGTTCCCAAAGTTGCTCAATTTGCTCCCTCACTGCCAAAATAGTGTCACGGCCTCTTTGGCCTTGGCTGATATATAGCGCTCTATCTCCTAATCCATTAGCAATCAAACGCTTATAGACCACCTCTAATGCCGCAGGTTTTTGACATACCACTAAAACGGTTTGCTGACATCCTATTGCATCCGCAATCAAACTCACGATGGTTTGACTTTTCCCTGTCCCTGGCGGCCCTTCAATCAGCAGCCCCGTGTTCGCTTGTGCAGCTTGAACAACTTGTTCTTGTGATGGATCGGCCAATGACAACGCATACTGGTTAAGTAAATTATCTGGCTGCGTTTCGCTCGTGCTATTGAGCGGTGAGACTTTTAGCATTGTCGCTAAGGCTGTTTGGGAAATAGGTAGCCCAGCAATTTGCTGTAGATCGCTACTCATCGCCTGGCCAATAAACGAGGTATGGAAGAGTACCGCTGAACAACAGATTTGTGCACTGTTCTCTGCAATTGAGGTCGTGATCGACGGAAGTGGCGTCAGTTCCGTACCTTGTATCGGTAATAAAGGCGCAAGTGTTTCCATCATATCTTCAATGGTTAAACCCGCTTTAGATAATAAATTATCTAATACTGTTTGCCATTCAGTCACTGAAGGTATACCCGCAAAGCTTGCGAGTGCTGGATTTAAGCGTATTGCCCCCCGCTCCTGATCAAAACTAAGCTGAATGGGGCTATTTTGAGCTAAAGAAGTACGCAACGAAACCGGCCATAAAAATAAAGGCGCTATTCGCGGTTTAATTTGGTTCGGCTGTGTGTGCAATAATAAGAATGGGAAACCAAGATACATGCCATCAATACCCGTATCCCGTTGATATAACTGCGTATCTGATTGTAGGATCCGTAATCGGCTATTGACGCCCCGATGCTGCAATAATAAATCACTATCAATGCTAACCGCACTTTTTTTACGGTTCAATAAGTGTTCGAGTAGCATATTCGCACGGCGAACCGGGCTATCACATTCCATTAAATCGACTCGCCCAGTATTTTGCGTTAAACGCATGCGCACTAGGTTTCCACGTTGTGTCACTGACGTGAGCTTTTGTGTAAAAAACCTTAGAACTTCAAGAACATATTTTTGTGACTCGGGGACTTGCCAATGTTCGAATGGAATAGCGAGCAAAACGAGTATTTTTTCTAATGGCAAGCGACGCGTTAATAAAAAGTTATCCACCCAACTATCGAGTTCAGGAAGCCCAATTCGTTTAAAATCACTGACTCGGAGGTTAATGAGCTGGTATAGCTCCCCTCTTGGTAACAAAAGCTGGTTTTTGGCTATTTCGCTATCAAAACTGTGGATATCATTTTGTTTTGCTAATTCAAAAGATTGCTCGACTAATGCGGTCAGTGAAACAAATTGCCCAATATCGGCACTTAGCAATAAAATATAATCAATTTCTTGTCGATTTTGTCTATCTAATAAGGCTTGTAGGCTTTCGTTATGAGAGTCAGGAAACTGGCTATGCAGCAATTCCCAACGCGCAGCGAGCTGGCTTATTGACGTGATCAACAAATACAGTTTCAAGCTTTCTTCATTGAGTAATATATTCAATTGTTCAGCGCGTTGGCGTACTAAACACTGGCGGTGGTAGAGCTGCACTAACCAATGTTGTGGGTCAATATTCTGAATATGTTGAGTTAATGGTTCACTAATGAGGGTATAAGCAAGAATAGGTTGTTCTAATAACCACGCTGGTGTGATGATTTCGCCACGATAAATAAATGGCATATTCGGGTTGAGGATTTTTAAGGCTAAAGTTAGCTTAATATCTTGATTAATTTCACTTTGCACGGATCCATCTAGCGATTTTTCACTATCTAAAAAGCCCTGAAGTTGCTTTAACTGCTCCTGGCTATTATCAAATTTTGCGAGCCATGATGTTAACTCCCCGCGTAACAAAAATTGCACTGCATCATCCCAATGAGCTTGTTCACCAGCAGCCATGGCAAAAGTATCTGGCTGAGAAAATTGCTGACCTGCAAACTGGACTTGATGGTATTGAGCTGGCGAGCCTGCTATCGCGGTTTGTGGGGCTTGGACGGCTTTCCCCTCTAGCCATGCTGACACCTGTGGCCATTGCCAACGTAAAAAACGATCTCGACACAGTAATCCACGTAATAATAATTGTAAGTTAGGGTCTAAATCATCAGGTAAATCAATGCCATTGGTCATGACTTGAATTAAGAACGCATTATCATGAACTTGAGCGAAACACTGCCCTCGGGTTAGCTGTTCTAATAAAATAACCCCGAGACTCCACCAGTCTGATGCAGCGCTTACACCGCCTGCTAAAGTTTCTGGTGCGCTATAACGGGAAATATCCAAAGGGGTCACGATATCAAGGTCAAACTCAGACAAACTCGCAGAGCCATATTCAATAACAACGATATCTAAAGGCTCACGGCTGCGGATCAATAAATTAGCGGGACATAGGTTGCGATGGCGCAAACCATGTTCGGTAAATGCCGCTATCGCTTTCCCCATTTCCTCAACTAATTTCGGAATTTCATGAAGTTGCCAAAAATCCCCTTGCTGAATAAATTGGCTGAGTGAGCCACCTTCCAGTAATTCAGTCACATGCCAAGCACGGTTTTCCCAGCGGCCTGTTTCATAAAATTCAGGTACGTGGTCTGTTGGGAGCAATTGAAGTACTTGGTAAATAGTTGGATCAGGTTCTTCACCTTTTTGATATAAGGTAAGTACGCCACTTTTTTCACTTTCAATATGTGTGACTAAGTAACGCTCCCGTAGACTATCATTTTGATTTATACGTCGCTCAAGCCGCCAATTGCCTATCAGTTGTTGAGATTGTTCCTCAGCATTGCTTGGCTCAACCGCAGCATCTTCCCCACATTCGAGGCAAATAAAATCCCCCTCATCCATGGTATGCCCATTCACACAAACTCTTTGTTCAATAATTTGATTATTTTCAGCAATATTGAGTTGTGGACGCTCAATCGATGTATTGGGCTCATCAATAGGACGCCAGCCAGATTCATGAATGGCTTCAAGGGTTAAATCCCAACCACAAAACTGATTATCTCCTTGTGGTGTTCTAATTTGCCCCGCACAAAAAATTTCAGTTAATGGTCTCTCTGTTTGGCAATGTGGGCAAAAACGTATCATGGTCATCCATTCATCCAATTAATTATTTTTTTAGTTGTTGCAAAGACTGGTCTTGCTGCTCAATCAAGGTACGTAGGCGCAACATATCGTTACGTTCAGGGACACCCGCCAAAAATAGCCGCCCAGTCTCGTCAAACGCTAAATCCAGTACTTTATCTTCTGGTGTCGTCGAGCGCTGATATGCCATAAATCGTGCTTTTCCTAATGGTGTCAACATATGTAATTGTTGATTATCACTACCCTTGAGCATTTGGGTTTGCGGAAGATCCACTTTGAATGGCTCACTGATCAAGGCATCAATACAGGGAGCCATTTGTGAAACACGCTTTTCGATGTCATCCCATTGATAACCGCTATAGACTAAAATATCCGCGTCTGTTAGCTGTTTAATCCCACTAACTAATGCGAATAAGGCTTCAGGTTGCTCAAATGGCTCTCCCCCAGAAATCGTGATGCCATCTGCCAACGGTAGCCACTCAGTGATCTGTTCCAACAATTGTTCTACCGTGATGTTATTGTCTTTCACTTGCCATGTATCAGGAGAAAGGCAGCCTTTACAACGTAATGAACAACCTTGGAACCAGATACCAATACGTTTTCCGGGGCCTAAGGCCGTAATTGGGAAATGGATCCGTGAAATACTAATATTCACCACATCAATTACTCATCACGGCTAACGTGATTTGCGTGGTTTCGCCTGTGGCAATTTCAACAATTTGATAAGCCGAATTAGGTTGTAAATCTTGGTCGAAAACAGCGCGAGATAATGGGTTAATTAAATAGCTTTCTAATTGGTTACGTATACCTCGACCACCATTAGATAAATCGGCTAAGCAATGTTGTTTTAACGTCTCTTTGGCTTGTGGTGAGATTGAAATAGTCAGTGATTGCTTTTCCAAACCAGAAAGGATATTTCCCACCATTTGTTCGAATATTTGCTGTGCCACATCGGGGCGAATGAAGTCAAAAACAATAATGTTTTCCCCAATTCGATTGAGTAACTCAGGCCTATTTAATACTAATTTAAAGTGGCGTTCGATCTCACTTTTCACATTGCGTGTCACCGTTTCAAAAGGCTCACTGGGTTGCACATTCGCCACTCGCTCACCATTCGCATCCAAGCGATAAATACCGAGATTTGACGTGAAAATAATCAAAGATTCCGAGAAATAGACGCGATCTCCACGGCCGGAGGTCAATACGCCATCATCAATAATTTGTAGAAATTTATCCATTAAATGCGGATGCGCTTTTTCTATCTCATCAAACAGCACCACGCTAAATGGCTTCTCACGAATGGCATTCGTCAATTCACCACCAGAGTCATAACCGACATAGCCAGGAGGAGCACCAATTAAGCGTTGGTCTGCATGTTCAGCGCTAAATTCAGACATATCAAAGCGGATGTAGGCACTTTCATCACCAAATAGCAATTGAGTGACCGTTTTCGCCAGCTCTGTTTTCCCAACCCCCGTTGGCCCCGCTAGAAACAAAACGCCTCGAGGCCGACCACCTTTATGCCCCCCCACTCCCGTCATTGCACGTTTAATAATGTCCAATAAATGGGTGACAGCGTGTTGTTGGCCTTTAACTCGGCGAGAAATAATCTCTGGTGCGTTATGTATTTTCTGCTTATCAATTTTTTTCCATGGGTCTTCCGTTATGCCGACTTTATAACGCCGTACCGCATCACTAATACGTGTCACAGGGACATTTTCAATCCGTGCAAGCTGTACTATTGCCGTTAAATCTAATAATAAGAGACCTTCTGTTTCATCAATGAAATCATTAAATAAGCTATCTTTATCAGCCTGTTCTATACCATTAATATCCGCCAAGGAAGCAAGCAACATTGGCGTAAGGACCCGACGAACTTGGTTGTCAGGCTTCGCCACGGGAATGGCTCTTATTCGTGGGTTATTAACTAAAAACCAATCTGGCAGGTCGGTCTCTTTCTCCACAATCCAAAAAATAGAATTGTAGAACGGCTGGTTATTTTCCCCGGTTGGTCGCGCTTTGGCTTGATGAGAAACCACCAGAGCGCGAGTAAATAAGCTGTGCTCAGCCGGAGTTAGATTATCGCGATGGGAAATCAAGCAAGAGGCGAAATCAATACATAATGCAATTGGCTGCTGCTTGTAGTTAATAAATTTTTCCAGCAAATGATTTAGCATATCAATACCACCAGCGGCTTTATCATCAGCCATATGCAAACCTAAGTTTTGCATCAATGTGGCAGTCGCTTGTGGGTTTTCTTTGGGGTTTGCCACGCATTGGAAGCCAATAAGTGGTGTGTAGGTGATCACATAGGCATATCCAGCCTGAAATAAGTTATTAAAGAGTGCTTGGTTAAATGGCAGCGGTGTCACTACCGTAGGCGCAATTTCGCTGGCTTGTAGGTCACGAACATTACCAAATAGGACAAACTGGCTTTTCAGTGGAATAAATCGCAGTAAGTCTCTTAACCAACGCGGTTTTTGAAAATCCATGTTCATAGCACTCCTTAAGTATGAAAGTATTTTTTGCAGTTTACCTGAAATTGCTCACAGATGGCGTCAAGATCTTGCACTCCGACTAAATTATCTGAACATTCTCATTTGGCTGAATATAGGCTAGATTAATGTTTATTCACCTGATAATTGTTCTATAATTTCGTGATAGCCTCTTCTTTTTAAACAATTATCACTGTTAATTCCTAAACTGTCGCTATAGTATTGTATTAATGAAGACCAAAGCAGAGCGAGGTGAGTCATGTGGCAAGCAATGTGTCGTTTATTAAGTGAACACTTAGGAGAGGCAGAGCTACGTAACAAAGTCATTCTGTCTGGTGGTGATATTCACCATACGTTAAGAATTGACTATGGCGAACACACTGTGTTCATTAAACAAAATCGGCGTGAGTTTTTGCCTTTATTTAAACAAGAGGCTGAACAACTTGAAATGCTCGCTAAAAGCCAAACGATAACCGTTCCTAAGGTTTATGGTGTTGGCAGCAATAAGCACCACAGTTTTCTTCTGCTCGAATATTTCCCTCTCAAACCTTTCGATAACACCAATGCATGGCATTTTGGCCAACAATTAGCGCGTTTACATCAATGGGAAGAACAGCCTAGTTACGGGTTTGATTTTGATACCATGCTAAGCACAATTGTGCAGCCTAATGGTTGGGAAAAGCGCTGGAATTCATTCTTTGCAGAAAAGCGTATTGGCTTACAATTACAACTCGCCTCTGAAAAAGGGATGGTATTTGCTGATATTCAGCAAATTGTCGATATTGTTAAGGACAAACTTGCTGGGCATCAACCGCAACCCTCTTTATTACATGGTGATTTATGGCCAGCTAACTGTGCTATTACTCAAAATCTTGAAGGGGTGCTATATGACCCTGCATGTTATTGGGGTGATAGGGAGTGTGATATTGCGATGTTGCCATTATATCAAGATCTTCCGATCCAAATTATTGATGGCTACCAAAGCGTTTGGCCGCTTCCCAATGGCTTTTTAGATAGACAGCCAATATATCAGCTCTATTACCTACTCAACCAAGCCCATATCTTTGGTAACGAACAAAGCTACCACCAAGCACGCTCGATTATTGATAATCTACTCAACGAAAAATAAGCTCCTGTTTTTTAGCATTTAGCACGACAAATAA
>NZ_JAMPNU010000039.1:0-27633 GCF_028479505.1 Providencia sp. PROV205
TTAAGCTTTTGGTTATTAGCCGCTGTAATTTTCCCATAATTATTATTGAGTGCTGCTTTGAGATTAATATCAACATCATTGCGTACTGCAGAATTATTTTTTACATTTGCAACAATAGAACCATTGATATTATGTAACGTATCACCTTTAACTTTAATGATACCATTATTGGTTTGTAAGCCGCCATTTTGGTCTGTTAGCCCAAATTTGGTATTAAATGCCATTAATGGCCACCGAGCGCGCAATTAAATCTGTCGGAGAATTGGTATCTAATCTCCCATTGATGGCAATTTTACCTTGCTGCACATTATAGTTAGCAATAGAACCATCATTTGCTAGCTCTACTTTACCCGTTGTCAGTGTTGTACGGTTCGTATTGATAAAGCCACAGTTGTTACATGTAATACCCGATGCATTAGTAACGATAACTTGTGCTTCTCCTCCTGCAACTTCAATCATGCCATTTAAGGTGGTTGCCGAATTCGAATTTATTTCGTTTAAAATCACTTTAGCTCGCCAGTTGGCCCATTACCTTGATTTAATATACCAGCACCATTAGTTGGTGTAATTGCCGCTTGGGCAACAGTAGAGGTTCCAACGATTATTGAAATGCATAAAAAGAGTGGGTTAAATTTCAATTTAGTGAAATTCAAATGAGAGCTTGAAGCGTTTTTCATATATATTCCTTAAAATAAAATAGAAAAATCTAAGATAACTAACAATCCATTATTGCAGATTAATTATGCTTAAATAGAAAACTAAATAAAATTAATAATGTTAACATGGGTAAATATATCGTTATTAATTGATAAATAACCAAAGCTGACTAAAAGCGGATGAATATCAGTTATTTTAAAATAATTTCTTTTTTATCATATGGTTGTGTTTGGGTGCTTTTGGTCTAATAAGAGAGTTTTACTGATGTGGTTATACGTATCCAGTTTAATGAAAATGATAAATAATAATGAATATCATTAATTATTTTTATGTTTTGTTTTTATTGCTATAAATTAATTGTGATATTTCATTTTCTAAATTTATTGAAAGTAATTTAAATTATCTGAAACATTTATTCATTTAAGATTTACACCAAATTGGCGTTATAAATGAATAAGAATAAATAATTTTTTATAGATTGATTGATGGAGCAGTTAAATAACTTTAGATTAAAAGTGCAATAACTGTAAAAAACATCGTATTATTGCACTTTATTATCGGATTATTACCAATCAATCCCTTTTTGAGCTTTAATTCCAACATCAAACGCATGTTTTACAGGGCGCATTTCTGTTACTGTATCGGCTAACTCAATTAAGTCTCGGTGGCAACCTCTACCAGTGACCACGACAGATTGATTGGCAGGACGGCTTTGCAATGCCTGGATCACTTCTGCTAATGGGAGGTAATGATAACTCACCATGTAGGTTAGCTCATCTAAAATAACTAAATCGTACTGTGGATCGCTTAACAATTGCTTGGCGTACTGCCATGTTTCCATACAGGCAAGGGTGTCTGTCTCTTTGTTTTGAGTTTCCCATGTGAACCCGGTTGACATAACATAGAAGGGAACCCCTTGAGGCTCTAGTAATTCACGTTCACCATTATCCCAGCCGCCTTTAATAAACTGAACAACGGCCGCTTTTTTACCATGACCTACCGCACGGCAGACAGTACCAAAAGCAGCAGTTGTTTTGCCTTTCCCATTTCCAGTAAAGACAATCACGATACCCCGTTCAATTTGTGCAGCTTCGATTCGGGCATCCACTTTTTCTTTTAAACGTTGTTGGCGTTCTTCGTGTCGGCTTTGAGACATTGTTTTTACTCCGCAGCACCCGGTTTTCGCCCTGGTTGAGCATCATAGCTTCCCCCTGTTTTACGCAGGCTATCATCACCCATCAAATAGATATAAATAGGCATGATATCGGTAGGGGTTTTTAATTTAAGTGGATCTTCGTCAGGGAATGCACTTGCTCGCATTGCGGTTCGAGTACCGCCTGGATTAATACAGTTTACTCGAAGATTGCTCTGCTTATATTCTTCGGATAACACTTGCATCAAACCTTCAGTTGCAAATTTGGAGACAGCGTAGGCTCCCCAACCCGCGCGACCCTGTTTACCTACACTTGAACTGGTAAAAATCAATGAGGCATTAGGTGCTTTGAGCAATAGAGGGAGCAAAGCTTGGGTTAGCATAAATGTGGCATTAACATTTATTTGCATAACATCATGCCAGAGGTCGCTTGGTTGCTCAGTGATAGGGGCAACCACACCAAGTATTCCAGCATTGTGTAAAACGCCATCTAAATAAGGTGCAATGGAGGCAACTTGCGAGGCGAGTGAATGGCAGTCATCAATCGTTGCTGTTAATAAATCTAACGTAAAGCACGGCGAATTCTTTCCACCTAATGCCACTATTTCATCACTAACGGCTTGTAATTTATGCTGCGTTCGACCAACAAGGATAAGGGATGCACCATAGCGAGCATAAGTGAGTGCCGCTTCACGGCCAATGCCATCACCGGCACCAGTCACAAGGATTGTTTTACCTTTCAATAGGTCTTGTCTAGGCTGATATTGGAGCATATTCTTTCCTACTATAGTGATTAGCATGTATGGTTATCATCGCACTGATTGCGATAATTGGCTAATCTAACATAGTTATTAACGAAGTTTGTCGTGCTAACTCTGTTTTTTTCTGGTTGTTTGCGCGTAATCGTGAGATTATTTTTTGTATTGAAGATAAACATCAAAAGGATCAGATTGTGGAGTATTTCTCATTATATGGGCTATTTTTAGCAAAAATCGTCACAATTTTGGTGGCGGTGGTTTTGCTAGCTGTTTTTGTGTTTGGCGTAGGCATGCGTCGACAAGGGGCAAAAGGTGCTTTGAAAATCACAGATTTAGGTGAGAGCTATCGTGAGCGTCAGCGCCAAATGCAACAGATAAAAATGAATGAATCAGAACATAAAGCGTGGCTAAAAGCATTTAAAAAACAGCAGAAAGCAAAATCAAAAAGTGAGAAAACAGGGGCTAAGTTAGGCCAAACAGGGGTTAAAAAGCCTTGTTTATATGTATTAGACTTCAAGGGTAGCATGGATGCCCGTGAAGTCGCTTCTTTACGTGAAGAGATCAGTGCTATTCTTGCAGTTGCTGATCAACAAGACGAGGTTTTACTAAGACTTGAAAGCCCAGGAGGGATGGTTCATGGTTATGGTTTAGCAGCCTCGCAATTATTAAGGATCAAAGAAAAAAATATCCCGCTGACTATTGCGGTTGATAAAGTTGCGGCGAGTGGCGGATACATGATGGCTTGCATTGCAGATAAAATCATTGCAGCGCCATTTGCCATTATTGGTTCGATCGGTGTTGTCGCTCAAATTCCGAATATCCATCGGTTACTAAAAAAACATGATGTTGATGTAGAACTTCATACTGCGGGTGAATACAAACGCACATTGACCATGTTAGGTGAGAATACGGAGCAAGGCCGTAAGAAGTTTGTCGAAGATTTAAATTCAACACATGAATTATTTAAACAATTTGTGCATCAAAATCGCCCATCTTTAGATATTTCCGCTGTTGCAACGGGGGAGTATTGGTATGGTTCACAGGCGCTTGATAAAGGGTTAGTGGATAATATCGGTGTTAGTGATGATTTTATTATTAATGCAATTGATACTAAGGAAATAGTTAGTATTCGTTATGTATTAAGTAAAAAAATGATGGATAAGTTTATGGGAAGCGCGGCAAAGAGCGTGGATAACTTATTATTGCGCTGGTGGCAACGCGGACAAAAACCACTCTTGTAATTTTGAATTTCGCCTAGCGAATAAGCGTTTTTAAATCTACTATTAATTTACCGGCTTGTTAGCCGGTAAATTTTATACAAAGAGCAAACGTGTTAACTAGTTATTATCACTCAATTGGTATTGTTCTGATAGTACATGAGCGAGGTGCTTGTACATATTAAAAGCAGCTGTACTCTTTAAAGTAGGAATATTGTTCTCATCCAAGAAGAACTCCCCTTTAAATACCAGAGTACCTCGATGTTGCTCAACGGTATCAACAAACATACCATGAATGTAATCATCATGTTTCTTTATGATATCATTAGCTTTTTCAAGTAACTCTTTCTTTGTGATGAATGGTAAACTGTCTTGCATAAGTTGGCTTCCTTGAAAAAATAATTGGTTGCTTCTAGCATTTTATCAGGTAGAGTGTGTGGTTTTCAATTATGGCTAAACATCTTTATATGGTTAAAATCAGTCGACTAGAAGACACTTTGTGCTTTTTAGAATAACGTGATTGAATTTATAAGTTTTGTTTCAACACAAATAATTGTTTAAAAATATATTGATATATTGTGATTGTGTCGCAATATAAAAAAGAGATCCTCATTTTGCGCATTTTAATGTAGAAATGCGCCATTATTGATATTTAGGTAAAGGTAAATATGGGTAAAGCTCTTGTTATAGTGGAGTCCCCGGCAAAGGCCAAAACGATTAATAAGTATCTTGGCAGTGGCTACGTTGTAAAAAGCAGCGTTGGCCACATTCGTGATCTGCCGAAAAGCGGCTCTGGTTCACAAACCGGCTCACAAAAGAGTACAGGCTCATCTACCGACAAAACAAAGAAAGTAAAAAAAGATCCGCGTGACGCATTAGTTAAGCGTATGGGGATTGACCCTTACCAGGGTTGGAAAGCGAATTATCAAATTCTACCTGGTAAAGAAAAAGTAGTTTCTGAACTTAAATCACTGGCGGAGGATGCTGATCACATCTACCTCGCAACGGACTTGGACCGCGAAGGGGAAGCCATTGCGTGGCATTTACGCGAAGTGATAGGTGGAGATGATACTCGTTTTAGTCGAGTTGTATTTAATGAAATTACGAAGAATGCGATCACTCAGGCATTTGATAGTCCTGGGGAATTAAACATAGATAGAGTTAACGCACAACAAGCGCGTCGTTTTATGGACCGAGTTGTGGGTTACATGGTTTCTCCACTGTTGTGGAAAAAAGTGGCTCGAGGCTTATCTGCTGGTCGTGTCCAATCCGTTGCAGTGAAACTTATTGTTGAACGTGAAAGGGAAATTAAAGCCTTCGTTCCTGAAGAATATTGGGAACTGCATGCCGATTTAGCGGATAAAGATGTCGCTAACTTGCGTATGGAAGTCACTTCACAAGGTGGTAAGGCATTTAAGCCGGTCAATAAAGCGCAAACAGAAGCAGCGGTTAAGCTCCTCGAGAAAGCGCGTTTTTCGGTTGTTGACCGTGAAGATAGGCCGACGTCAAGCAAGCCGAGCGCACCGTATATCACGTCAACGCTACAACAAGCCGCCAGCACCCGTTTAGGTTTTGGCGTGAAAAAAACCATGATGATGGCTCAGCGCCTTTATGAAGCTGGGTACATCACCTATATGCGTACTGACTCAACAAACTTGAGCCAAGATGCACTCGACATGGTTCGTGGTTATATTAATGATAATTTTGGCGCGAAATACCTGCCAAAAGAGGCGAATGTTTATAGTAGTAAAGATAATTCGCAAGAGGCGCACGAAGCCATTCGTCCTTCGAGTGTCGATGTTTTACCTGAATCACTAAAAGACATGGAGAACGACGCGAAAAGGTTGTATCAATTGATTTGGAATCAATTTGTGGCGTGTCAAATGACACCTGCGAAATATGATTCAACAACCTTAACGGTCAAAGCAGGGGATTTTGAACTAAAAGCCAAAGGGCGTACTCTGCGCTTTGATGGTTGGACGAAAGTCATGCCTGCATTGCGTAAAAATGATGAAGATAAAACATTACCGCCAATACAAGTTGGTGTGGAATTGTCATTAACTGAGTTATTGCCTAGCCAGCACTTTACCAAGCCGCCAGCACGTTTTAGTGAAGCATCTTTGGTTAAAGAGCTAGAAAAACGCGGTATTGGTCGACCTTCAACGTATGCAGCGATTATTTCGACGATCCAAGACAGAGGTTATGTCAAAGTTGAAAATCGTCGTTTCTATGCAGAGAAAATGGGTGAAATCGTAACCGATCGATTAGAGGAAAACTTTAACGACCTGATGAACTACGATTTTACTGCGCGTATGGAAGACCAACTTGACCACGTTGCTAATCATGATGCCGAATGGAAAGCGGTGTTAGATGAATTCTTCTCTGACTTCAGTAAGCAGCTAAACGTTGCTGAAAAAGAACCGGAAGAAGGTGGAATGCGCACCAATCCAATGGTGATCACTTCAATCATTTGCCCTGATTGTGAACGCCATATGGGTATTCGTACCGCGTCAACCGGGGTATTTTTAGGTTGTTCTGGTTACGCTTTACCACCAAAAGAACGTTGTAAAAAAACAATCAACCTTATCCCTGAAGATGAAGTCTTAAATGTGCTTGAAGGGGATGATGCGGAAACTAATGCGTTAAGAGCAAAACGTCGTTGTCCAAAATGTGGCACCGCGATGGACAGCTATTTGATTGATAATGGCCGTAAATTACATGTCTGTGGTAATAACCCGGCATGTGAAGGCTATGAAATCGAAGAAGGCGAATTCCGTATTAAGGGTTACGATGGCCCAGTCATTGAATGTGACAAGTGTGGTTCGGAAATGCACCTGAAAATGGGGCGTTTTGGTAAGTACATGGGGTGTACCAACGAAGAGTGTAAAAATACGCGTAAAATTTTACGAAGTGGTGAAGTCGCACCACCGAAAGAAGATCCGGTTCCATTACCGGAACTTCCATGTGAAAAGTCCGATGCGTATTTTGTGTTACGTGATGGCGCAGCTGGGGTTTTCCTTGCGGCAAATACATTCCCTAAATCACGGGAAACACGTGCACCACTAGTTGCAGAATTACAACGCTTTAAAGACCGTTTACCTGAAAAACTTGCTTATTTGGCGGAAGCACCAGCTGAAGACGGCGAAGGTAACCCAACTGTCGTCCGTTTTAGCCGTAAAACGAAGCAACAATATGTTTCTTCAGAAAAAAATGGCAAAGCAACGGGTTGGAGTGCATTTTACGTTGACGGTAAATGGGAAGTGAAAGAGAAATAATTGTTCTCTTTTGTTTTCAAGAAAAAAAGCCAATCATTTAATTTGATTGGCTTTTTTGTTAACTTGTCAATTTCATATCAATGCCTATCGGTGAATAACCCACTGTTATACTGTCATTTCCTTTATTTCTTATCGCTCACTGTGATATAACCGCCAATTTTCAACTAAACTCAAATGTAGCACCAAAGTGATAACTAATTTGTGTTAACTTAAGATAAAGTCGTTGTGGTTATTAATTGACAGTAATAGTTCTTACCTTGTTAAGGTGTTTAGGTAAGTCGATGGAATGATAGATAAAAGTTATACACCGGAGGCAAAATGAAGTTAAAAATGTGTTTACTGGCTGCATTATTGACAGCGGGGACAGCATACGCTGCTCAATCTACTGTTGTATTAAAAGAAGCGACCCCAACAGGTGATGGTAAAGCAATAGGTGAGGTTGTTATCTCAGAAACGGAATATGGATTACTGTTCACGCCCAAATTAACGGGCCTGCAAGCTGGCATTCATGGGTTTCATATTCATGAAAACCCAAGCTGTGAACCCGGAGAAAAAGACGGTAAATCAGTTCCAGCATTAAAAGCAGGTGGTCATCTAGACACAGCTAAAACAGGTGTCCATAAAGGCCCTTATGATAATACTGGGCATTTAGGCGATTTACCTGGCCTTGTTGCTGATAGCCAAGGTAATGCTGATTATGCGGTATTAGCACCACGTTTAAAATCACTCAAAGATGTTCAAGATCGTGCATTGATGGTGCATGTGGGTGGTGATAACTATTCTGATAATCCAGAAGCGTTAGGCGGTGGTGGGGCTAGAATGGCCTGCGGCGTCATCAAATAATACGCGTCATATTTCAAGCTGTGGCGTTGTTAGCTGCGCTTGCTAACCCTAGTCACATACTTATGTATGCTCCTAGGGCTTAGCGCCGCTTGCTGCCTAGCCACAACTTGAACTATTTAGCGTATTAAAACGTTTATTTGAGTAATATTTCAAGTCATAGTGCTATTGGCCGGGGTTGCTAATTTTAGTTATATATTTATGTATGCTCTAGGGTTTAGCACCACTTGCTGCTAGCCACAACTTGAACTATTTAGCGTATTAAAACGTTTATTTGAGTAATATTTCAAGTCATAGTGCTATTGGCCAGGGTTGCTAATTTTAGTTACATATTTATGTATGCTCTAGGGTTTAGCGCCACTTGCTGCCTAGCTATGAAGGGCCCAGAAAATAATCTGAGCTTTTTTTATATTACCAAATACGAATACGTTGCTCTGGCTCCAAATACAGAGCGCTATTTTTATCGACACCGAATGTTTGGTACCAATCATCAATATTGCGTACTACACCATTAGCACGGAATTGGTTAGGACTATGAGGGTCAGTCATAATCTTATTACGTTCAGATTCTTTATTTGACAGTTCTTGCCATGTACGAGCCCAAGCGATGAAGAAACGTTGTAACCCAGTTGTTCCGTCAATAATTGGGGCCTCACCATTTGGATAGTTTTCTTTGGCGAATTGTTTATAAGCACTCAAGGCAATATTTAACCCACCGAGGTCACCGATATTTTCCCCTAATGTAAGCTCGCCATTTACATTTAAACCATCAACAGTAAATGCGTTATATTGATCAACAAGCTTAGCGGTCTTTTCTTTAAAGTGAGTTTTGGCGCTCTCACTCCACCAGTTACGTAATTGCCCAGTACCGTCATATAGACTACCTTGGTCGTCAAAACCATGGCCCATTTCGTGGCCGATTACGGCACCTATTGCACCATAGTTATAGGCAGGGTCAACATTAGGGTCAAAGAAAGGGGCCTGCAAAATAGCTGCAGGGAATACAATTTCGTTTTGAACTGGGTTGAAATAGGCATTGACTGTTTGTGGCGTCATTCCCCATTCCCATTGACGAACAGGTTGGCCAATTTTGCCAATCATATCATCATATGACCAAGCTAGAACTTGCTTATAATTCTTTAATAATGAATCGGGCTTGAGGTTAATCGAACTAAAGTCATTCCATTGATCGGGATAACCCACTTTAACCGTAAATTGTTCCAATTTTCTAAGGGCTTCTTGGCGAGTGGGCTCATCCATCCAGTCATTGACTTTTAAGCGTGAATTAAATGTTCCTCTCACATAACTGACCAAATCTTTAATTTTTTCTTTTGCTTGTGGGTCGAAATATTGTTCGACGTAAATTTGCCCTAAAGGCTCACCTTGGAGTGAGTTAACGGTTTGCAACGCACGTTCTTGGCGGGTGCGTTGCTTTTCAATACCATTAAGTTTCTTCGAGTAAAAATTAAACTGCGCATCTGCGATGGTTTGGTTTAAATAACGTGCATGTTCACTAATGTACTGAAAGGTTAAGTAATCTTTTAATGTTGAAACTGGGGTATCTGCAAAAATTTTTGCGGTTTGTTCCACTGCGCTGTCGGTTTCAACGATCACTTTCTCAAGTTGTTTATCAGTTAATTTTCGGCTAGTAATAAAGCTATCCCAATCAAAACCTTGTGTATGGTTTTTCATTTCGGTCAAGCTCATCGCGTGGTAGTTTTTGATCGTGTCACGGCGGGCCTCAGGGCTCCAATGTACAGTTGCTATTGCTTTTTCCAAATCAAAAATTTTCTGTGCTTTTTGTGTGACATCTTTTTCACCGGCTAGCTCTAGCATGGTAGCGATATAAGCGATATAACTTTTTCGAATATCTTCCATTTGCGGTGTGTTATCGAGGTAATAAGTACGGTTAGGTAGCCCTAAACCGCCTTGGCCGATATAAAGTACATAGGTATCAGGTGCTTTGGCATCTAAGTCTACCCAGTAGGAAATCAGCGATTTATAGTCGGGTTTTGTCATTAATTTGCTAATATCATTATGGTTTTTAGCTTTAGAAATGGCATCTAAATCGGATTTTATTGGGGTAATTCCAGCTTGCTCAATAGCTTTTTCATTCAGGTAACTGAGGTATAAATTTCGAATATTTCGTTGATTATGCGTGAGCTTGTTTTCAGGGATCTGCTGTAGTTGGTCAATAATCGATTGAATTTGTTTTTCTGTGTTTAAATATAATTCCACAAAAGAATTAATGCGTGGCATACCAGTAGGGATTTGTGCTTTATTTATCCAATCGTCATTAACATAACGATAAAAATCATTTCCGGGTTCAATTGCATCAGACAAAACAATTTTTTGTTGTCCATAACTGACTTCTTTCGCCAATAGCGTAGGGGCAAAAGAAATAGTTGACATACCAATTAATAAAGCCAAAACATTCAAACGCATGTAACCACCTCTCTTCGTTGAGAATTACGATATCCACTCCAATACGTTAAACCTTGCAGTAAGGGTCTTGCAAAATTCATTTCACTTATTGAAGCACATAATGAAATAAAGTTAATCCGTCTTTGCAGAATCTTACTGCTTTTCATCGTTGTGGATAGCACTTAGATGAAATTTTATCATCATACTGTTTATTCTTATGATAATGATGTTATATTTGTTATATCAAATTAGTCCATTATAACTTTTGATTATATCTAATATTCTTTAGCTATAGATAGCAAAAGCACACTATCCATGTATGAGGTAGACTGAAATATGAAATTGCAGCAATTACGTTATATTGTTGAAGTGGTTAACCATGACTTGAATGTCTCCTCAACTGCTGAGGGGCTTTTTACATCGCAGCCCGGTATCAGTAAACAAGTGCGGATGCTTGAGGATGAGCTGGGGATCCAAATTTTTGCACGTAGCGGTAAGCACTTAACGCATGTTACCCCTGCAGGGGAAGAAGTCGTGCGGATCTCTCGCGAAGTGTTATCAAAAATAGAAGCGATCCGCTCGGTTGCTGGGGAACATACTTATCCAGATAGAGGCAGCTTGAGTATTGCCACGACACATACACAAGCTCGCTATGCTTTGCCTCCAACCATCAAAGGTTTTATTGAGCGTTATCCACATGTTTCATTGCACATGCAGCAAGGCTCACCAACGCAAATCGCTGAGGAAGTTTGCAAAGGTAACAGTGATTTTGCGATAGCAACCGAAGCATTACACCTTTATAACGATTTGATTATGTTGCCATGCTACCATTGGAATCGCTGTGTGGTTGTGCAAAAAGACCATCCACTTGCGGAGAAAAAAAATGTCACTATTGAGGATATTGCTGAATATCAAATTGTAACCTATACCCATGGGTTTACTGGTCGTTCAGAATTAGATGTGGCATTTCAGAAAATTGGTCTTGAGCCTAAAATTATTTTTACCGCAACCGATGCAGACGTGATCAAAACCTACGTTAGATTAGGCCTAGGGATTGGTATTATTGCGAGTATGGCGGTTGATCCTGTTAGTGATAGCGATTTAGTTGTAATTGATATGCGTGATAAGTTCAGCTATAGCACAACTAAGATCGGTTTTAAGCGTACCAGTTTCTTACGTAGTTATATGTATGATTTTATGTGGCGCTTTGCACCGCATCTAACGCGTGATGTGGTCGATAAAGCGGTGGCTATTCGTAACAATGACGAAATTGAAGAATTTTTTAAAGATATGAAACTGCCTATTATTTAATTTCTTTATATTTTTGCATTGTCTTAATTTGTAAGAAGGAACCCTAGTGATCGTATTTCTAGGGTTTTTATTATTAATACCTAGCTGGTGTTCTCGGTTTTTTTCTGACTTATTTCCATTCTTATCTTAAATTTTCTATTATTAATAGAGATAAATTCAATATTTGGCACAAAATCTATAAATCAAATCTCTAGAGCAACTATGATTACAATTGGTTAACAAAAAATAATAGTGGTAAATACATATATTGCCATAGCCATAAAAACCAAGGAGGAGTTATGTCGTTGAGTCTAAAAACAACGAGTGCCTCGACACTCAATGTTGGAAACAAGCAGTATAATTACTTCAGTTTAGCGCTTGCTGAAAAAAAGCTCGGTGAGGGGACGAAGTTACCTAAGTCATTAAAAGTCTTACTCGAAAACCTATTACGTCATATTGATGGGAGCTCAGTTGTCGAACAAGATTTACAAGCTATCATTGACTGGCAAAAAAACGCGCATGCAGATAGGGAAATTGCTTATCGCCCCGCGCGTGTTCTCATGCAAGATTTTACCGGAGTCCCGGCGGTTGTTGACCTTGCTGCGATGCGTGAAGCGGTTAAATCACTAGGTGGTAATGTTGAGCAAGTGAACCCGTTGTCTCCCGTTGATTTAGTGATTGACCACTCTGTTATGGTGGATGAGTTTGCCACGCAATCTGCTTTTGATGATAACGTTGAAATTGAAATGGCGCGTAACCATGAACGTTATTTATTTCTACGTTGGGGGCAAAAAGCATTTAACCGTTTTCAAGTGGTGCCACCGGGTACCGGTATTTGTCACCAAGTTAATTTAGAATACCTAGGTAAGGCGGTATGGCATGAAGAAATTGACGGTAAATTATATGCTTACCCGGATACCTTAGTCGGAACAGACTCCCATACAACCATGATCAACGGGCTCGGTGTACTAGGATGGGGTGTCGGTGGTATCGAAGCTGAAGCCGCGATGTTAGGCCAACCGGTTTCAATGCTGATCCCTGATGTTGTTGGTTTTAAATTAACAGGGAAATTACCCGAAGGGATAACGGCAACCGACCTTGTATTAACCGTGACACAAATGCTACGTCAACATGGTGTAGTGGGTAAATTTGTTGAATTTTATGGTGACGGCTTGGCCGATTTGCCATTAGCAGACCGAGCAACAATTGCGAATATGTCTCCTGAATATGGCGCAACGTGTGGCTTTTTCCCTGTTGATGAAGTAACACTGGCTTATATGCGTTTAACTGGGCGCAGTGATGATGAAATTGCGCTGGTGGAAGCTTATAGTAAAGAGCAGGGTTTATGGCGTTATGCAGGTGATGAACCGATTTTTACCAGTACACTTGAGTTAGACATGTCAACGGTGGAGTCCAGCTTAGCAGGGCCTAAACGTCCACAAGACAGAGTTGAACTCAGCCAAGTACCAAAAGCATTTCGCGGTGCAGTCGAGTTAGAAGTTAACAAGAAAACCCCATCAAGCTATCCTTCCGTTAAATATCAAAATAAAACCTTTGAGTTAACCGATGGCGCAGTCGTTATTGCAGCAATTACATCTTGTACAAATACGTCGAACCCAAGTGTATTAATGGCAGCGGGGCTATTAGCAAAAAAAGCTGTTGAAAAAGGGTTAGTTCGCCAGCCATGGGTTAAATCTTCATTGGCACCGGGCTCTAAAGTGGTTACTGATTATCTTGCCGTTGCGGGCTTAACGCCGTATTTAGATAAGCTTGGATTTAACCTTGTTGGGTATGGATGTACAACCTGTATAGGTAACTCAGGGCCATTACCAGAACCAATAGAAGAAGCGATTAAACAAGTAGATCTTACTGTTGGTGCCGTGCTGTCAGGTAACCGTAACTTTGAGGGGCGAATTCACCCACTGGTGAAAACCAACTGGTTAGCATCACCGCCACTTGTGGTTGCCTATGCGCTGGCGGGTAATATGAATATCAACTTGAAAACCGATCCTATCGGTGTCGATAAATCAGGTAACGATGTTTACTTGAAAGATATTTGGCCATCGAGTGCTGAAATTGCGCAAGCTGTACAGCAAGTTAAAACAGATATGTTCCGTAAGGAATATAATGCGGTTTTTGAAGGTGATGACGCTTGGAGAGCATTAAAAGTTGAAAGTTCTTCCACTTATTCTTGGCAAGAAGACTCAACCTATATTCGTCATCCACCTTTCTTCGAGGGGATGAAAGCCCAGCCAGCACCGGTCAACGATATTCATGGTGCAAATATTTTAGCGATCCTCGGCGACTCGGTAACTACTGACCATATTTCTCCTGCGGGGAATATCAAAAAAGAGAGCCCAGCAGGACGATATCTGCAAGAGCACGGTGTTGCTGTCGCAGATTTCAACTCTTATGGTTCGCGTCGTGGTAACCATGAAGTGATGATGCGGGGGACATTTGCAAACATTCGTATTCGTAATGAAATGGTGCCCGGTGTTGAAGGGGGCTATACCTTACATATACCGACTGGCAAACAAATGGCGATTTATGATGCGGCAATGTTGTATCAACAAGAAAATCGCCCACTGGCCATAATCGCAGGTAAAGAATACGGTTCAGGTTCTAGCCGAGATTGGGCTGCGAAAGGCACAAATTTATTAGGTGTGAGAGTCGTTATTACTGAATCATATGAGCGTATCCACCGTTCTAATTTGATTGGCATGGGGGTTATACCTCTAGAATTCAAAGATGGGGTATCTCGCAAAACGCTCGGGTTAAAAGGTGATGAACGCATTGATGTCACAGGGTTACAATCAATTACCCCAGGGCAGGATATCACAGTGAGGATCACTTATGGCAATGGTGATATAAAGGAAGTTATAACTCGCTGTCGTATTGATACGTCAACTGAGATGGATTATTACCGTCATGGTGGTATTTTGCATTATGTGATAAGGCAGATGCTACATTAATCATTAAACCGTAATAGCTAAACGCCTGTATGATTGTATCCTACGGGCGTTTTTGTTTTTTAATATTTAATCTTATTTATCAATCTTGTTTTTTCTCAATATTTTTGATGGCAATCTACGTTATGGTGTTAAATAGACGGTAGATTAAAGGAGAAAATAGTCGCAACTAGGCTAAATGAAAATAGGGTGAAGTTCGCCATAAATAAGTTTCTTTGTGCAAAATAATTGAATGTAATAGCTTTAGTACAGGTCACCATGTGACTGAGCTTATCGAAAACACTATAAAGGAAATGAGTATGGCAGATATCAATGAAACCGATTTCTATAAAGGGGCATTGTGGGCAGCAGATATCTTATTAACCACATCCCATTTTGATGGTGCGAACGAAGAGGTTCGTGACATTTTGGAGCACATACCTAACTTATATTCTATTGTGATGAGAACACCTGAAACGGAAGTTCATGATTTGCGTCTATATGCAGATAAAGAATTTCCATTGGGCTTAAATGCAGATTACACCGCCATTACTATTGCACCATTACAAGACTACTTTGATATTTTGCCAATGCCAGATCAAGACCCTGAAAGTATTACAGTTGAAGTTGATTACTGGGGAGTGGTTGCAACGACATCTGCGGGTAAACAAGATTTATTAATTGCCGGTTTGGCAACGGCAGAACAGGCGAAGCATTATGCCCAAACTTTAACTCAACAACTTGAATTGCAAAGAGTAAAATAGCCATTTGGTTATAAGTAAGGCAGTTTAAGTATTATTATTCACCAAAAATGGCAAAAAACCGCACTACTGTGATTATATACAGTAGTGCGGTTTTCTTTAACGGAAAGAGGTTATAACGCGTTGGCTTCGGCTAATTGTAAAGCAAAATAAGTGAAAATGAGGTCAGCCCCTGCGCGTTTGATTGACCCGAGTGTTTCAAGAGCCACACGCGTTTCATCAATTGCACCCGCTTGAGCAGCAAATTTAATTTGCGCATATTCGCCACTGACTTGATAAGCACCGATAGGTAATTGAGTATGTTCGCGTAAATCACGAATAATATCCAAATAGGCTCCCGCAGGTTTTATCATCAATGCGTCAGCACCTTCACGTTCATCAATTAATGACTCATGGAGTGCTTCACGGCGGTTCATTGGGTTCATCTGATACGTTTTTCTATCCCCTTTAAGACATGAACCCGCTGCATCTCGGAATGGGCCATACAGCGCTGAAGCAAATTTTGTGGAGTAAGACATAATTGCGGTGTCTGTAAAACCAGCTTCATCAAGTGCATGGCGAATTGCTGCTACCTGACCATCCATTGCGGCAGAAGGGGCAATAAAATCAGCACCTGCGCGTGCAGCGGCAACCGCTTGTAAACCTAGGTTATGGATGGTTGCATCGTTATCAACGAGATGGCCGTGCATGACTCCACAGTGGCCATGGGAGGTGTATTCACAAAAACAGGTGTCAGACATCACTATCATTTCAGGAACGGTTTCTTTACAGATACGTGACATACGTGCCACTAAACCATTTTCTTGCCATGCATCACTACCATTATCATCAAGATGATGGGAGACCCCAAAGGTCATCACTGATTTTATTCCTGCATTTGCGATACGCTCAATTTCATAAGCAAGACGTTTTTCTGGAATACGCATAACACCCGGCATGCTATTGATTGGCATATAGTCGTCGAGCTCTTCTTCAACAAAAATTGGCAAGCAAAGGTCATTAACGGAAAGATGTGTTTCTTGGAATAAAGTGCGGAGTTTTTCAGTTTTACGCAATCTTCTCATGCGTTGAATGGAATGCAGGTTGTTCACAGTATCTCCTGGTAGTATGCGGAATAAGCCTCAAGAATTCAGTTTATTCGTCAGGGTAATCAGATGGCTAACAGTATAAACCTTATGGAAAGAAAGTGAATATAGTAGCCAATAAATGGCACACTTTGAGAGGCTATAATGAAATAGGAGAAACAAAGGGAAGAGCAGAACACTCTTCCTTTGGTGAGATCACTGGTGCTTAAATAGCATGTGCCCCATTTTTTCTGCTTTAACGTCAAGATAATGTTCATTACTTGGGTTGCGGCCGACAATCAGTGGAACACGCTCTACAACGTTAATTCCTGCTTCACGCATGATGTCGATTTTTTTCGGGTTATTCGTCAATAAGCGAACTTCATTAATCCCCAATAACTTATACATATCAGAGCATAAGGTAAAATCACGCTCATCGGCTTTAAATCCGAGTTTGATGTTGGCTTCAACCGTATCGAGGCCTTGATCTTGTAATGCATAAGCGCGAATTTTATTCAGCAAGCCAATGTTTCGGCCTTCTTGACGATGATAAAGTAATACTCCTCGGCCTTCTTTACTAATCTGAGAGAGCGCGGCTTCTAATTGAAAACCACAATCGCAGCGTAGACTAAATAACGCATCTCCGGTTAAACATTCGGAGTGGATCCGGCTGAGAACCGGTGTATTTCCAGAGATATCGCCAAAAATTAACGCTACATGATCACGACCGGTTGCGATTTCTTCAAAACCCACCATTAAAAATTCACCGAAAGGTGTTGGGAGCTTTGCTTCAGCAACGCGTTTTAGCTGCATATTTTCTTTCATTAGTTAAAGTAACTCTTGCTTAATTAATAACGTTTATCGATATAAAGTAGCTTAACTATATTACATCGATGCTATATGACGTTTAGCATATAGAGGTTGGTATTCTTTGCACACGACCAACACTGTATTACTATAACAGAGTTAATAATGTGTGAATGTAATATTTGTATATTTAATAGAACTTTACTTGGAATACATTGAATGAAAAAAACTGTTTTGGTCGTTTGTGCTTTTGCATTGTTATTAATGACACCGCCTATGTTGATGATAATCACCGGCTGGCATTGGTCACCAGAAACCCAGTTTAACTCAATGAAATGGCTTCTTTGGCTGACAGACACTGCGGGAGCGCCTTACAGTGTTTTAACGGCTCTGTTATTTCTAGGGGCGGTTGCATTTGTTTTTCGTTCAAAAAAGAAACAGCGACTAAAAATTCTGTTTGTTCTTATCTGCGTTGTATTACTGCAACAAGGTTTGAAGAGCGCATTGAAAAGCACATTTAAAGAACCGCGCCCTTATGTAGAATGGTTGGCAACCGAATATCAAATTCCTTCATCAGATTTTTATGAGTTAAAACGTAGTATACGAGCGAAATTAATTAAAGACACAGTTAAACAAGATGAAAATGTACCTAAATGGCAGCGTAAGCATTGGCAAGCAGAAACAGGGTATTCTTTTCCTTCTGGTCATATGCTATTTGCAGCTGGCTGGGCATTGTTTTTAATCGCGCTCTTTTGGCAACAACGTTTATATGCGTTATCGATAGGGCTTGCTATTTGGGCTGAGGGTATTGCATTTAGCCGTATGCTGTTGGGCATGCATTGGCCTATTGATATAATTACTTCCGTGATCATCAGTGCCTGTTTTACCATATTTGGTTATTATATTTTGCGGACATGGGGGGTATTTAACAAAGCCGATTAATCTTTCATCAAGTTAACCATTATTAGAGGGGATATAGCTTAAATCTCTCATTGTATAAAATAAATTGCTTTGTCTGAATGCGCTGGAAATGCTACCTTAACAGGTAGATATTATTGGATGAATAGAACTGATAACGGGAATAAATGTGAAATATTTTCTGATTTTATTACTAGCGGTCGCTTTTTTTATTATTTCGATTACGCTAGGTTCAAGCAATGATCAGGTTATTACATTTAACTACCTGATTGCAAAAGGGGATTTTTCATTATCAACCCTTCTTGCATCACTTTTTGGTGTCGGTTTTGTGCTAGGTTGGCTAGTCTGTGCTGCGTTTTATTTACGGGTCATTGTTAGCCTGAAAAATGCACGTCGTAAAATTAGACGTTTAGAATCACAATTAGGTGCTGGAGAAAATAATATTTCCGAATCAACCTCATTAGTGACGACTCAGAACAAGGAATAATCCTGTATGTTCGAGTTGCTGTTTCTGCTGCTACCGGTTGCTGCTGCTTACGGTTGGTATATGGGGCGCAGAAGTGCTCAACAAGATAAGCAACAACATGCGAATCGCTTGTCACGTGATTATGTGACAGGCGTTAACTTTCTATTATCTAATCAACAAGATAAAGCTGTCGATTTGTTCCTCGACATGCTAAAAAATGAAGACAGCTCCGCTTTTGAGGCTCATCTCACTTTGGGAAATCTATTTCGCTCTCGAGGTGAAGTTGAACGTGCCATCCGTATTCACCAGTCGCTGGTGGAAAGTGCCGCTTTATCATTTGAACAACGTTTATTAGCAACTCAACAACTTGGTCGAGATTATATGGCTGCAGGCGTTTATGACCGTGCAGAAAATATGTTCCAGCAATTAACGGATGAAGTTGATTTCAAACAAAGTGCTTTACAATCCCTATTAAATATTTACCAACTAACTAGTGACTGGACTAAAGCCATTGAAACAGCAGGTAAACTGGTTAAATCAGGGCATCCAGAACTACGAGAGCAAATTGCCCATTTTTATTGCGAATTAGCGACCCAACAACTCGCGAGTGATGATCTTGAAGATGCTCTGACATTGTTAAATAAAGCAGAACAAGCCGATAACCACTGTGCTCGGGTTTCAATTATGAAGGGGCGGTTATTTATCGAACAAGGTAATTACGATAAAGCGATTCATGTTCTAAAACAAGTCTATGAACAAGATAGAGAGCTAGTCGCTGAAACATTACCTTTACTGTTTGATTGCTACCAACATACCGGCCAAGCAGATGAATGGGAAGATTACCTACGTCAGTGTGTTGCAGGTAATTCAGGGGCTATCGCAGAACTTTATTTAGCTGATATTATTGTTGAAAAACAAAACCATGAAGCTGCTGCAAATTATATTAATGACCAAATTCAACGCCATCCTACCATGCGTTTATTCTATCGTTTAATGGACTACCATCTTGAAGAAGCCGAAGATGGAAGGGCAAAAGAAAGTTTGATTTTGCTTCGTAAAATGGTAGGAGAACAAATTCGTACAAAACCCGATTATCGTTGCCATAAATGTGGGTTTACATCGCGTGCATTATATTGGCATTGCCCATCTTGTCGCTCTTGGGACACAATTAAGCCTATTCGCGGGCTGGATGGGCAGTGACAGCGTCACCTTCTTAAATAATAACGACTCTTTAAAGGCTAAGAAATGATTTCCTCAACTGAGAACCACACACATTCGCCAATTATTGTGGCACTTGATTATGAAGATGCTAATGAGGCTTTGGCTTTTGTGGATCGCATTGACCCACGTGATTGTCGCTTAAAAGTAGGCAAAGAAATGTTTACTTTTAATGGTCCTCAATTTGTTAAGTCACTCCATGAGCGTGGTTTCGATATTTTCTTAGATTTGAAATTCCATGATATTCCTAATACTGTCGCCCGTGCGGTTGCAGCTGCGGCTGAAATGGGGGTTTGGATGGTTAATGTTCACGCTGGTGGAGGTGCTCGTATGATGGAAGCTGCACGTCAATCACTTGAACATTATGGCAAAGATGCACCATTACTTACCGCAGTAACCGTATTAACGAGTATGGATGAGTCTGATCTTATCGGTATTGGGATTAATGCTTCACCGGCAGATCATGCCGAGCGTTTAGCCTTATTAACTAAGCAATGTGGGTTAGACGGTGTTGTTTGCTCAGCCCATGAAGCACAACGCTTAAAGCAGCTATGTGGTGCTGATTTCAAATTAGTTACCCCAGGCATTCGCCCTACGGGGAGTGATGTTGGTGACCAACGACGTATCATGACACCACAAGATGCAGTAAAAGCGGGTGTCGATTATATGGTGATTGGTCGTCCAATTACACGCAGTGAAAACCCAACAGTCACATTACAACAAATCAATCAATCTATTGAAGGTTTGCTATGAGTGATTCAAATAGTCGTCTTGTTTACAGTACTGAGACAGGGCGTATTGCTGAAGATAAGCCCAAAGTTGAAAGACCTAAAGGCGATGGTATTGTGCGAATTCGCCGTGAGACTTCAGGCCGTAAAGGAAAAGGGGTTTGTGTTGTAACTGGTCTTGACCTTGAAGACAGCGAATTGTCTAAATTAGCGGCTGATCTTAAAAAGAAATGTGGTTGTGGCGGTGCAGTCAAAGACGGTAATGTTGAAATTCAAGGTGATAAACGTGATGTTATCAAACAGTACCTTGAGGCGAAAGGTTTTCAAGTTAAGCTAGCTGGTGGCTGATTGACTTGAGAGTTTTTTATCATGAGTGGCTATTAGAGAGCCACTCATTTGATAAAGATTGAAATGATTAAATTTCTGCTAATTCAGCAAACAAAGCCGGATTACGCTTAATGGCGATGAGTATTTTAGCCGCTAATCCTGTTGGGTTTCGTCGTTTAAGCTCCCAACTTTTAATGGTATCGATGCTAGTGCCTAGTGCATGGGCTAATTCGCTTTGTGAGACATTCAGTTGTTCTCGAATAGCTTTGACATCAGTAATTTCGTAACGAGTAACATTAGCGGCTTTTTGATGACCATGTTTTATTTCAACAGCTTCTTCTAAAGAGGCTTTTAATTCGTTGAATATACTCATTTTACACCTCATTTTTTAGTAATTTCGTTAGTTTCTTTAATTCTGCTTTTTCTAAGTCACTTAGCGTGTCTTTGACATTTTTTGGGTAAGCCATTATAAAATAAATAATTTCTGCTGTAGCTAGGAAGTAAATAACGCGTACACTTGCACTTTTCCCTTTATTACCTGTTGCCATCCTAATTTTACGTAGCCCACCTGTTCCTTGGATGATATCGCCTTTATCTGGCCATGCGATAAGTTCATTTTGTAATATCCTAAGTTCTTCTTGTGTGGCGATAGATTGGATTTGTTTGGTAAAAAAGCTGGTTTCAATAAATTCAATTGCGTGACTCACAGGGTTCCCTCCCTTTGTATTAAACATAAGTGTACTTTGTACACTTTTTGGCGTCAATAGTTTAATCGATTATCGGATATGAAAAATAGAATAGCGTTCATGAGGAACGCTATTCTAGATTAAGGGGAGCGGCTATAGGAGATGATGAGATTTATTTGCCTACTTGGTGGCCAATTATTCCACCAATAGCAGCACCGCCAACGGTACCTATAGAGCTCCCGCCAGTCAGTACCGCGCCACCAACAGCACCTACACCGGCACCAATCGCTGTGTTTTTATCGCGTTTAGACATATTTGAACAGGCACTGACACTGATAGCGACAGTGGCTACCACCACAAATGATAAAATACGTTTGTTTACTGTGTTCATTTTATTGACCCTTAGTGCAGATTTAACAGTTAATAAAATATCACGATAGGTAAATTTACGAATAAGAATAATCAGGAAAAAATATGGGAAAACACCTGCAGTTTAACGCTTAACCGAATTTGAGGTTGAAAAATAACAGACAGAGGAATAAAAGACCATAGGTATCAAAAACTATGGTCTTTTAAGAGTAGCACAAAAGTTATTATTCGGCAGGTCTAGCGACGATATTACGTGTTTCCATGCGAACTTCATTAATGGTGACATTGATAATATCATTAAGCTGATAAGCGATTTCACCTTTCACAAGAACATTACCTGTTTCTTGGCTACATTGGATTTCATCACGAACGCTATGAATGAAGGGGGCGGGAACAAATGCGACAGCTCCATTGTCGACTAAACGGACTCGTACTCCACCACGGGTGATATCAATAATTTCAGCTGGGAATTTTGTATCCGTACCTTCAAAAGGTTTTAAGTAACGAGAGTAGAGCCAATCACCAACATCGCGTTCAGCCATACGGTTTGCACGGCGGCGTTCTGCTAATTTGATTGATAACTCTTCGGAGGGTTTATCCGCGGAAGGTTTACCCGCAATAATCGACTTGATTAAACGGTGATTGACGATATCTGTGTATTTACGGATTGGTGAAGTCCATGTCGCATAAGCATCAAACCCTAAACCAAAATGCGGGCCAGGATCAGCTTTGACTTCTGCAAACGTTTGGTAGCGACGAATACGGCTATCAAGGAATTGAGTTGGCTGAGCATCTAATTGGCGACGTAGTTGACGGAAGCCTTCTAGTGTTAATAGCGATTCTGCCGTTGTTTCAATGCCATTGTCTTTTAGTGTTTGAACAACTTGGTCAATTTGCAGAGGTTCAAACCCCATATGTACATTAAATACGCCAAACCCTAGCTTTTCTTTTAGTACCGCTGCAGCACAGAGGTTAGAAGTAATCATCGCTTCTTCAACAATGCGATTAGAACTGCGGCGACGTTCGGTCACGATATCAACCACATTTCCGCTATCATCTAATACAAAGCGGTAATCAGGGCGATCTTTGAACACGAGTGCATTGTTTTCACGCCATTGCAAACGCCTGTCAGCCATTTCTTTAAGCAGTATAATTTGTTGCTTATCAATATCATTTTCTGGCTGCCAACTACCTGTATTTTCAAGCCAATCAGAGACTTCGTCATAAACTAATTTAGTTTTTGATTCAACCCAAGCACTGAAAAATTCAATGTTATCATCAATGCGTCCATCTTCTTTGATGAGTGCAATGCAGACTAAAGCAGGGCGACGTTCATTTGGGCGCAAAGAGCATAGGTCATCTGACAATTTGCGCGGTAACATTGGAATATTAAAACCAGGCAAATAGTTGGTATATCCACGTGCTAAAGCCAGTTTATCTAGCTCGCTTCCTTCTGGGATATAGCTTGTTGGGTCAGCAATAGCGATATACAGTTTTAAGTCACCGTTATCGATTCTTTCGACATAGAGTGCGTCATCCATATCTTCAGTGCTAGCGCTGTCAATCGTCGTAAAGTGTAAGTGAGTTAAATCAACGCGTTCAATGCCTTGGTCATCTCGTTCGCTATCAACCATTTGAGGCTCATCACGGTCTAATTGGTGACGGCGTAACGTTACCCACCATGGGGCAAAATGGTCGTCACCATCGGTGATAAACTCAGTAATTTCAGCGTAGAAAGTTTTATCACCTTTTAATGGGTGGCGACGCATTTGTGCAACCACCCAATCATCTTGCTTAAATTCATGAGTAATGCCATTGACTGGGCGGCAAGAAATCATGTCCTTAAGTAAGGGATGGTCAGGGATCACAAATAAGCGGTTATCATTTTCTTTTTTTTGTATTTTCCCAACAAACCTGTCTAAGAAAGGTTCTACCAGTTCTTCTGGCTCTGCGAATTCACGGTCTTTATCTGTATGAACAGCAGCGACAACACGGTCACCGTGCATGACTTTTTTCATTTGAGGCGGTGGAATAAAATAACTTTTTTGGCCATCAACTTCGAGAAAGCCAAAGCCTTTTTCAGTGCTTTTCACCAGCCCTTCGACGCGTGGAGTCTGGGCATGTAATGTTTGTTTTAGTTGCGCGAGCAGTGGGTTGTCTTGGAACATACTTACCGTTTTATTGATGTTGGGTTTGGCTCTATTGTTACGTAAGACAAAGTCTTAGAGCAAGGAAAAAATGCGTTACAGACTAGATTCTTTATTAAAAATATCGATTATCTGTAACCTATAAAAATAGTACCGTGGTTAATCTTCTGGATAAATTTTTTCTTTAAATTCGCATAAATCTTCGATAATACAAGAGCCACAGCGAGGTTTGCGGGCAATACAAGTATAACGTCCATGCAAAATAAACCAATGGTGACAATCGACTTTAAACTCTGCTGGTACAACTTTAAGGAGTTTTTCTTCAACTTCAACGACATTCTTACCAGGGGCAAAGTTAGTGCGGTTACAGACACGGAAAATATGCGTGTCAACCGCGATAGTCGGCCAGCCAAATGCGGTATTAAGAACCACATTTGCCGTCTTGCGACCGACACCCGGTAAAGCCTCTAAGGCCTCTCGGTTTTCAGGAACTTGGCTGTTGTGTTTTTCAATCAAAATTTGGCAGGTTTTATAGACACTTTCAGCCTTGGTATTAAATAAGCCAATGGTTTTAATGTACTCTTTTATCCCATCTACACCGAGCGCCATAATAGTTTCAGGCGTATTAGCAACTGGGTAGAGCTTTGCTGTCGCTTTATTGACGCTCACATCAGTGGCTTGAGCTGATAATAAAACGGCGATTAACAGCTCAAAGGGGGAGTTAAACTCTAACTCAGTTGTAGGGTGTGGGTTGTTATCCCGTAGACGAGTTAGAATTTCAATGCGTTTTGATTTATTCATTGCTCACAAAATATCACTGTTAAGAAATATGGCTGCCGCAACCTTGCTGTTTTTCATATTCACGTTCGGGTTGGATACCGGATTGTCGTGCGGCTCTTTTTTTCATTTTTTCATCAATTAAATACTTCGCTGCTAAGAGTAGCGCGAGGCCAATAAAGGCACCAGGTGGTAGCATAGCGAGTAAAAATGGCGAATCAAGGTGTAACACTTCAATACGAAGAGAGGTGGCCCAAGACCCTAGAAGTAAGTCAGCACCATCAAATAAGGTCCCATTTCCTAAAATCTCACGAATTGAACCTAAAACAAGCAAGGTCGCCGTTGCACCTAAGCCCATGGCAAACCCATCAAGGGCTGATAGCCCAACAGGATTACGAGAAGCGTAGGCTTCTGCGCGTCCAATAACAATACAGTTGGTGACGATTAGCGGAATAAAGATCCCAAGAGATTCATATAAACCAAAAGCATATGCATTGATTAACATTTGTACTGCGCTGACAACAGACGCAATAATCATCACATAAATAGGGATTCGAATTTCCGAAGGAACCCACCTGCGTAAAGCAGAAACGGTAACATTAGTACAAACTAAGACTAATGTTGTCGCTAAGCCTAGCCCTAATGCGTTTGTTGCTGTCGATGAAACAGCAAGAAGAGGGCAAAGCCCTAATAATTGGACTAATGCAGAGTTGTTTTTCCACAAACCTTGCATTAATAAGTCTTTAGATGAATCGCTCATTATTCGTCCCCACAGCGTGGATAATTCGATAATTGTTGTGGAATTTGTTGCATAAATACAGCGGTACGCTTAGTCGCGTTGACGACTGCTCTGGGTGTAATTGTTGCGCCAGTAAACTGATCAAATTCACCTCCATCTTTTTTAACGGCCCATTTAGGGTCATTGTCAGAGGTTATTTTTTTACCACTAAAATAGGTGATCCAATCAGAGATTCGAGTCTCAATCTTGTCACCAAGCCCAGGGGTTTCATGATGCTCTGTTACGCGAGTACCTAGTACGGTACCGTGAAAATCGGTTCCAACTAATAGATGTATAGCCCCAGAGTAGCCGTCTAGTGCTGTTGTTTCTAATGCGGCAGCAACAGGTTCGCCATTTTTACGGGCGAGATACAAACGTCTAGGTTGTTTATTACCCAGTATGGCCTCATTAGTGACCAAATAACACTCTTTTGCGAGGTCGTTATCGTATAAATCACTTGGTATTACTTGGTCGAGTAGTTTTTTCTGAACAATAGCTGCTTGCTCAGCAATAGTCCCTTTCGTTAACGTGTATACAGCAGCACTAAGCGCAGTGGTTACTGCTGCAAAGATGGCTAACGTTACCCCATGGCGTCTCATCGTGTTCAACATACGGTTATCCTTACTCATGTCCATGACCGTACGCACGAGGCTGCGTATAGTAATCAATTAATGGGACGGTAATATTGGCGAGTAACACGGCAAAGGCGACAGCGTCAGGGTAACCACCGTATACACGGATCACCCAAACAAGGAAACCGATAATCACACCAAAAATAATCCGCCCCTTAGGCGTCGTCGATGCAGTGACAGGATCAGTAGCAATAAAAAACGCCCCTAGCATAGTGGCGCCAGACAACAGATGAACCCATGGTGATGCATGTTGGCTATCATCAACTAAGTAGCTAACAATAGTTAAGACCGCTAATGTACCTAAGAATGATACAGGAATATGCCAACTAATAATTCGGCGCTGTAATAATAATAAACCGCCGATTAAATAGCCAATATTCACCCATTGCCAACCAATACCCGCTAAGGAACCTTGTAAAATAGGTTGCTGTAAAACCTCAGAAATAGAGTGAGTCAGTAGCCCTGTTTTAAAACTGTCAAGCGGGGTCGCTTGGCTCATGCCATCAATTCCCGTTCGTAGCTGTTCGAGGGTGATCCCTGTTGGCGTATGGCCACTGAGTATGATTGATAGGCTATCAAGTGCTGAAATCGACATACTCTGTAATTCATGCGGGGGTAGCCAGTTTGTCATATGAACTGGGAATGATATTAGCAAAACAACATAACCCACCATCGCGGGGTTAAAAGGGTTTTGCCCTAATCCACCATAACATTGCTTAGCAATGGTAATAGCAAAAAATGTCCCTAATACGATCATCCACCAAGGTGAGAGCGGAGGTAGGCTGATAGCTAATAATAGTGCGGTCACAATGGCTGAATTATCTTTTAGCACAGGAACTACAGGTTGCCGGCGTAAACGAATAGAAACCGCTTCTGTGATAACGGCTGTTAGCATCGCTAAAATAATTTGGTATAAGGTGCCAACGCCAAAGAAATAAACTTGAGCAGCAATACCGGGTATTGCTGCTAAAAGTACCCAAAGCATGACTAAACTGGTGCTTTGTTTGTTATGAGTAAATGGCGCGCTAGCAATTTTTAAACGGCGATTTTTCGCATCAATTGGCCTAAATTTCATCTCGTTATCACTTACTCTGTAGTCGTTTGTTCATGTTGTTTTTGTGCTTGTTTGGCTTTTACCCGCGCTATTGCTGCGGCAACGGCAATTTTCCGAGGATCGGTTTCCTCTTCAATGGGTTGTTCAGCTGCTGGGGTGAGCTCTTCTTGTGCAAGTTGTTCCGCTTGCGCCGCTTTTTTGGCTTTCGCACGCGCAATGGCAGCTGCAACAGCGGCTTTGCGTGGGTCAACTTCAGCGTCAGTTACTATATCAGCAACTGGCTCAGTTGCAGGTTGCACTTGAGCTGCTTTTTTGGCTTTCGCACGCGCAATGGCGGCC
>NZ_JAMPNU010000040.1:0-1942 GCF_028479505.1 Providencia sp. PROV205
TGGAAATGCCAAAGGAGCTATAGTTGGTAGTCTTGCTGTTCAGTTAGCAGGGATCACACTAAACAACAATTTAATCAATGAAAAAGAATGGCAAAAAGATTCCGAGAAATACGCTCAATTATCCCGCGTGTTGGGGGGATTTGCGGGTGCTATATTCACAGGTAATGCAGGTGGGGTCTACAGTGGTGCGGACTCGGGAGAAAGTACCTTCAGGTTTAATCACTTACTTCATGAACTTGCAATGGATTTTGATAATGAAATGCAAAAGTGTGCTGGTAATACAAACTGCGAAGCTACACAAATAAAAAAATATGCTATGTTCAGCTTAATTAACAGTGGCAATTTAGATGTAGAAATAACTAATAACCCATTAGTTACACAAGATATCACTAAAACGAGAATATCAAATGCATTTGATTTAGCTAAAAGGCCTTACTGGGCTAGTTATCTAGGTTTTGATGTCATGCAAAATGACCTAGCAAAACAGTACTTAATGTATTGGAACTCACAAGACTTAAATAAAATAAACGCAAAAACACCGGGTTGGACAAAAGCAGCAGTATTAATATCAGATCCTGAAATACAAGCCTCAGTTATTTCATTAGGTTGGATAGGAAAACAACTTATACAAAAGAGCGTATTGACAGTGTCAAAACTAGGCTCTGATGAAATAACATTAATGATAAAAAGTACACAAACGGGCCTTAAAAATCCTAGTCAAATAGATCAAATGAAAATAGATATGCTCAGCAATAACTATAGATTCACTGCACCAGAAGGTATTATTGCTGGATACGTCGATAAAAGAGGTATTCATTATATATCAGAAGGCAATCATAGAATGGTAGCAGCTAAAGAAATATATGTTAAAACAGGTGACTCGCAGTATATTAATAAATTGATTGAAAATGGTAGATGGACTGTAGTTGAATCTGCTCCTGCTGGAGCAAAACCATTACCATCTAGAAATTAATAGGGTAATATCATGACAAAAAATGAAATATATGTAGACATGTTATTTTGGATCCTTCCATACATAAGAAATATTCAATCTCAGGATAAAAAAATAAAATCTAAGGATTTATCATGTTATTATGAATCTGAGCTAATACATAACTTACCAAATAAAATTCTAACGAATGAGTTCACTAGTAGTGATATATCATTTTTAAACTACCAAGCTAAATACTATTATGAAAATTGCACTCCGAAAATCAGTGTGCTTTACTCAAAAAATATAGAATATATTAGAATGTTATTTATTTTAGTACCTGATGAGTTAAAAGATCAACTAACTTGGTCAGGTCCAAAAAATAATTCTATAATTAATCAAGAAACGAATTAGCGTAAAATTTAATAGTTATTCATTCATTGTGGAGTTAATTTAAATATCCTAAATATTATATGGAGAGTGTAGTGGTACAGTGAACTTAACTAGTTAAAGGAAAGTGTAACATATTGTTTTTAATTGACTTTCAATCTTTGTGCACATGGTGGGTTCCAGTGTGGAACCTATCATGGGGATCTGACCCCGAAATCAACTTCGTCTTGTGAGTGTTGGATATTTAGCAAAACGATTAACTGATTTTACTATTAATTACTTTAGTCGAAATTCGTCTATAAAAAAATATCAACCTCAGGGATTGGAATGAAATATTATTTACAAGGAGAGGGTAATACTCAAGGAATATTATGTGAATATACGATCACTAAAATCTTACCAGACTTAGCTAGCATCAGTACTTTATTATCAAAAATGCAAATGTCATAAAATAGGATTCTATTGCATTAATAGACAATTGAATAAACACAGGCGGTTATGATTTTAGCCGCCTGTGAATTTTTATCGACACATTTTAGGTAATGTTTCTTTTTTAGGACTACTTACCCAGTAAGTGCAAGAAGTGAATATGTTTTTCGTACTGATCAAGAATATCGTGAA
>NZ_JAMPNU010000041.1:0-20840 GCF_028479505.1 Providencia sp. PROV205
CGACTTCAAACCCAATTCGGTCATCTTTATCGGTATGGATATGGCACACAGTACCTTGCTTAGCGAGTTCTTCAGACACCATTTCCATGGATGGCTTCACAGATTCTTCCATAAAACGCTTAACATGTGCACGTTTAGGGAAATAGACAATGTTACGCAAGCGTCGCTGCCACGGAATCGGGTTACGGCTAGCGGTAGGGGCGATGGTGGCTAATTGCTGGCTATCTCGCTTATAAGCGTCGACGCGTAAGGCTTTAAATAACCCATAAATGGAGACAAGCAAAACGGCAGCAAAGGGCAGAGCACTCGCAATGGTGAGTGTCTGTAAGGCTTGCAAACCACCTGCGAGAAGCATGGTAATGGCAACTACCCCCATCAAACCTGCCCAGAAGATACGTTGCCAAACTGGCGTGTTAGAATCGCCTCCAGAGGCTAGCGTGTCAACGACCATGGCTCCTGAATCCGCTGAAGTCACAAAAAACACAATAACCATTAGCATGGCGAAGAAAGATAAGACCGAAGAGAATGGAAAATAATTAAGGAATTCAAACAAAGCGAGAGATACGTCCGCTTGAACAGTTTCGGCTAATAATGTTGCGCCTTTATTTTTAATCAAATCAATCGCTGTGTTACCGAAGAATGTCATCCACATCAATGTGAAACCTGCGGGGACAAACAGTACTCCCATAACAAATTCACGAATGCTACGGCCGCGAGAAATACGGGCAATAAACATACCGACAAATGGCGACCAAGATAGCCACCATCCCCAGTACAGTAGCGTCCAACCACCTAACCAACTGCTTGATTTGGGTTCATAGGCGTAAAGATTAAACGTTTTACTGACTATTTCAGATAAATAACCGCCAGTATTTTCTACAAAAGATTTTAATAGTAATACAGTAGGACCTAAAATCACCACAAGCAGCAATAATAGAAATGCTAAGCCAAGGTTGAGTTCAGATAAAATACGGATCCCTTTATCTAGTCCAGAGACGACAGAAATAGTCGCTAAACCAGTAAAAGCAATAATTAACCCGACTTGTACCATTTCATTAACGGGCAAACCAAATAAATGGTTCATCCCAGCATTGACCTGTAATACGCCAAACCCTAATGAGGTCGCGACACCAAATACGGTACCGACAACAGCAAACACATCAACTGCATGGCCAATAGGGCCATAAATTCGATCACCAATAATAGGGTAAAGGGCTGAACGTAATGTCAGAGGTAGGCCGTGGCGATAACTAAAAAATGCTAAAATTAATGCGACAATGGCGTAAATCGCCCATGCATGTAACCCCCAATGGAAGAAGGTTAAACGCATCGCTTCTTTAGCAGCTTCAATGGTTTGCGGTTCACCAACTGGCGGGTTTAGGTAATGCATTACAGGTTCAGCAACCCCAAAAAACATTAACCCAATCCCCATACCTGCGGAGAAAAGCATAGCAAACCATGACACATAGCTAAAATTGGGTTGGGCGTGGTCTGGCCCCAATTTTATTTGCCCATAACGAGAGAGTCCCAGATAAGTCACACTCAAAAGAACAATAGCAACGGCAAGAATGTAGAACCAGCTAGCGTTATTAAATAAATTTTGTTGAAGATGACTTAGATGAGATTCTGCGACTTTTGGCATCAAAGCGGCAAAGCCTACGATAACCAAAATAATGATGGCAGAGCTATAAAACACAGGGGGACTAATTTTAGAACGAATTTTTTTAGAATCAGTATCAATTTGACTCATAACAACCTTCTTTTGTTTTATTTTATTTTTGGCATACCGATATCAACAAAGTATGCAGCGAGCTGTCCTTCTTAATGAAACAGTGAATAATTGCGAAAAGATTCCCTAAGGAAACGAGATAGAAAGAACAATAATAGGGTGTTGATGGCAGACTAAACCGCCAAATATAATGATGAAACCCGAGTCTTTATCACCTTCATAAGTTAAAAAATAGGCGGTTATACTGCCATGATACGAGTGAATGATCAACAATATCGGGAAATAACATTAAATAGAGGATAAAAATATCATGTTAATTATCATTAAATTAATAACTAACAATGTAATATTTACATGTTGTACCAATAAGTTAACGTAAATGAGCGAAAGTAAGTACGAGATAAGTAAAAACCATCGATAAGTAGAGGAGGAAATGTGATTAGCGTAATTGGCTATCCTTACTGCCACGCCGATTATAGCCGCTAAATGTAGATTGTTTTTTATCTAATTCATTTTGGCAGTTAATACAGAATTTAACGCCGGGTAATGCTAAACGGCGAGCCTCAGGAATTGCCTCACCACACTCTTCACAAAACTCGGCACTTTCACCTGAGTGCAATTGGCGACGCGCTTTCGCTACCGCATCATCGAGAGTGGCATCAATTTGTTCTTGAACAGCATCTTCATTTGCCCAGCCATTTGCCATCATTCACCCCTACTTGATTAAATATTGACCTTATATCAATATTGAGGCGAGAAAATTTAATTCAAGAGCAATTATTACTCTAAAGATAATGTCATATAAATGTGGTCCATTCCCTCTTCATCATACATTTCTCCTTCAGTTTGGTACCCCAGAGTATGGTAAAAATCAATGGCAGTATGTTGTGCTGAGAGCGCAATCCTACGGTAATGATGGGAACGGCCATATTGCTCTACAAATTTCATTAATTCACGTCCTAGCCCTTTACCACGGTGTGGTTTTTGTACTGCAACGCGGCCTACTTTGATGAGGTTATCGTCAAGTAGCACACAACGTAATACCGCAGCAGGCTGTCCTTCTAAATACAAAACGACATGTAATGCGGACTCATCATATTCATCGACATCGATATCAGCGGGAAACCCTTGCTCTTGAGTAAAAACTTGTTGGCGCAGGTTGAAGGCATCGGTAAGGAGTTCTGGGTTTGCATACCCAATGCTATATTTAATTTGCATTAGTTTTCCTGAGAGCTAACGAGTAAGAAGTGCAATTATATCGTGGAATGGCGAATTAGTTAGGAGGGTTTTGGTGCTTTTCGGAGGAAAATAAGAATGCAGGCATTTTAAGCCCACATTCTTGAAGGGAATTGAGAGGATAATTATTTTTTATCAGTTTCTGCGTCATTTTCTGCTTTGAGCGATTCCGTTTTTTCTTTCATATCGGTTGCCACTTCATCGGCTTTATTAATCGCATCTGTTTTAACTTCTTGGCTCAGTTCTGACGCATTTTGTTTTAATTCTTCAGCTTTGTTTTGCGCATCTTTCGTGAGTTCATCAGCTTTTTGTTCACCATCTTCTTTTAGTTGCTGGGCTTTTTCTTCAGCTTGTTTAACGGTGTCACTTGGTTTGGATGAGTCATCACAACCTACGATAACTGTAACGATCCCCGCGAAAAGAAGTGAAGTGATGAGTTTTATATTCATAAACATATCCTTAGCACGATGCTGGTAAAAATGTTATTGAAGCTCGATATTGGCATAATCGCCAATGTGTATATTTAACTATAGTTGAAATTAAGTGAGTTATAAAATAATTAGGTAACCAATTGAAATAATTATATTTTTTTACTATTGACTCAAGTGGAAGCCTATTTTCTGGAAAGTCATCTTTTGTTCCATGCTATAGAGTTATAAAAGATAGAGAATCAAGCTAAACTGATTGAACTTATTATTAAATAAATAATGAAAACAAATTTATGGCTTAGATAACAAAGGAATAGCATTATGGCGTACTATTATTCGTTGATTATTTTAAAATTTATTATCGGTTTTGCCATTGTTATCACTCATATGAATCTATCGGGGAAAACACAGCTTTCCCAAATGACTCCTATTGATTTTATTGGTAATTTTGTCTTAGGGGGCATTATTGGTGGGGTGATTTACAGTGATACTATCCCATTGTACCAGTATGTGATTATTTTAATTATTGGTGTTTTGTTTATAAGCTTTTTGAACTTTTTAACAAAAAGATTTAATTTTTTTCGTAATGTGGCCATTGGTAATCCCATACCCATTATTAAAAAAGGCCAATTTATAATGGAAAACATCTTAGAAAAAGCCAATAAGATAGACCTCATCAATATTTCATCTCGAATTCATGCACAAGGCATTCACTCCTTTCAAGAAATTTATTATGCGCAAATAGAACCTGATGGGCAGCTAACCATTATTTGTGATGAAAAAAATATGCCATCAGTGATCCTGATAAAAGAAGGGGTAATTAGAAGCTATGGTTTGGAATCTATCGAAAGAGACGAGGCTTGGTTAATACAGCAAATTGAATTACAAGGTATTGAATCAATAAACGATATTTTCTTAGCTGAATTTTGGCGTGGTGAAGTCACGTTTATTTTGCGAGATGGTAAAATAAACCGCAAGGGTGCACAGCACCTGAAAGTTATAGCTTAAATGAATAAGTCGGTGAAATGCAGGTAACATTTCACCGACAGAGACCTAATTATTGTTTTAAATCATCATAAAGCATTAATGAGGATTTATTATCTGGGTCACCAATGTAACGAGGTTGAGGTTTAAATGCCTCATTAAACAGGCTTTTTTCGGGCTCAAACCCGGTATAGTTTAAACCTGCTAAATCAGACCACGCATAGATAAAGTCCATATTACTGAATGGTCGGGCTGTTTTATCATTTAAATCAAATTGATGAGTTGATAACCACTCAGGTGACTGCCAAACTAGGAAAGGCACATTGTAAATGACTTTACTCGGCTTTCCTTCGCTGCGCCCTAACATTTTATGAGGCGGGGTATCATAAACGTCTTCACCGTGGTCTGAGAAAAACACCAGAAAACCATTTTCTTTTGAAGAATCAAAGTCCTTGATTAATGTTGAAACAACATAGTCGTTATAATATTGCGCGTTATCATAAGCATTGTAATCTTTTACTTCATCATCATTTAGATTCGCTGGAACCACGCTGTCTTTATCTTTGAAAATAGCTTTATCTTCTGGGTAGCGGAATTCATAGCGCATATGGGTTCCTAACAGATGGACAACAATAAATTTCTTTTCTGCAGGGTCTGCAAGCGCTTCTTTGAATGGAGAAAAAACCACGTCATCATAAATACGTGAGCTTTGCGCCATGTCATTGTTCAAATAATATTGCTTATCTGTTTGGCGAGAGAACGCCGTTAATAAGGTATTACGCTCAGTCATTGTCTGCTGGTTAGTGATCCAAAACGTTTTAAAACCTGCTTGCTTCATCATGTTCATGATAGAAGGGCGTGAATTGAACAGTTCAGGCTCTGTTTGTGTCGCAAACGTCAGAATTTGTTGTAGTGCCTCAATAGTATAAGGTCGTGATGTCACCACATCATTGAATACAGATAAATTAGCAGGGTAATCGTTAGCTAGCTCATCTAACTCAGGGGTGGTTGGGCGTGAATAGCCATATAGGCTCATTCTATCGCGGCTGGTGGACTCACCAATCACTAACACAAATGTGCGGGGGGTGTCACCGTTTGCATCGACGAAGTTTTCTAATGGTGGAATTTTACTGTTGTCGCGGATTAACTCCTCCATGTTTGCCAGCTGGTTTTTATATAAAAGGTAACCACTAACAAACTGCCATGGTGCAGCATAGGCGAGTTTACTATTCAAATAAGATGCGACATTAGCTATTGGCCGGTCTTGTTTAATGCCTTTGTTATAATAAGGAATTCCGAACAAAATAACTAAAATCAGCAATGAAATACCGATGCGCCCTGGTTTTGGTAATGTTACCGGTTTTAGGCGCGTCCAAAGGAAGATAGCGACGACCGTGTAAGCGAGTATGACACCTAATACTTTGAAACTAAAATATTGTTTAAGGAATTCGCCTGCTTCATTGGTATTGGTTTCAAACATCACAAACATGACACTTTGTGATATTTGGTGCCCATAAACAACAAAATAAGCGAGAGCAACAACCGAGGAAAGCCATAAAACAATCCCAATTACTCCTGCAATTAGCTTAACTTTTTTAGGAAAAAGTAGGGCAGGGATCAACCAAAGAGAGCTGTAGAGTAGTGAATCTCTTAGGCCAATGGAATTACTTTGCCCTGTTACTAGCACATACAGTTGTAATAGGGATGAAAAATACCAAAAGTAGATTAGTAACCAGAGCAGTGAGATCCAGCTAAATTTTTCTGAGTGTGTAGTGTTACCCATAGGTTTTTAAACTCTTGTTTTCTATTATTGTTAAGTCGAATTAAAAAATAATTGAGAAATCGATTTTTAGATATAAAGACGTAGTTTAAGTTCCAAAATATATCCTTTATAAATAATAATTTCTTAATAATTCCGTAACGCTATGTTTATTAGTGTTTTTTTTGCAAAGAACGTGTTTGGTTTTAATGGGGCAGTTCTTGTGATATTCAATTATAGACGATGTTTTGCCCGCCATTAGCAAAATAGTAAATGGCGAATTAGCATTTGTAATCGTCTTTACGCCATTGATACTATCCTTTGACATATTTATGGTATATAAGAAAATTTGGTGAATGCATCAGTGAAGGGTGAGAGCAATACATGTTAGATAACTCATTTGTGGCTTTTTTGAAATCACCCCTATCAATTAGGGTGCTTCTTTCATTGCTAATTATTATTGATGGCGCAATGATTTTAAAGCCTGTATTAAGCGCTTATACCGACTACATTGATTGGCGTGAGTCTGGGCTAACACAGTGGTTGAAGTCACTGGGTTTTATGAAATTGCTGGATATCCCGAGATTTTTATTGGGAATTTCACTGATTTTCCTATCGCTATTTATGGTTAACGGAGCCCGTATCGCTTGGGTGTTTTCATTATTTTTACTTGGGATTATTTCATTTGTTGACCTGCGGTTAACACAAGAAAACATACATCAAGGTTATTTTTCCCTCTTTTTATTGGTTGCTTTGTGCCTTTTTTGGAAGCTGTATCATCACCATAGCTTAACCAGTGCCGGGTTTGTGGCAATAACCTGTATTATTGCATTATTGCTGTATTCCATTTTTGGTACTTTATATATTGGTGATGAATTTTCACCAGTCGTTAAAGACGGCACAACGGCCTTTTATTTTGCTTTAGTTTGCATGACAACGGTCGGGTTTGGTGACATTGTTCCGGTTACGGTTGATGCGCGTGTATTCACAGTGACAGTGATTATTTTAGGGATCACAATTTTTACCACTTCAGTGGTTTATATTGTTGGGGTGTTAGCTAAAGGTACGAAAGAAATCGTGCGTAAGAGGTTTTCTTATATGAAAAATCATTATGTGGTGATTGGTAGCACACCAATGGCCGTCAATGTCTATCAAGGGCTGAAAAACCGAGAACTGCCGGTGGCCGTGATTTGCCAAGAAAACCATCGCAGCCATTACCCTGAAAAGGATAATATTGTGACCGGTGACCCAACCAGTTCCGAATTGCTCGCCGCTGCTAATGTTAAACATGCAAAGTGTGTGTTAGTCATGACAGATAGCGATTCGCTCAGTACTTTCGCTTTATTGGGGGTGAAAGAGCAAGCGGGGGAAAATAGTTCGGTAAAAACTGTGGTGCTAATTAACCAAGAAAGCAATATGGATAAAGTTCGCTTACTTAAGCCTGATATGTTGTTTTCATTATCTACGCTAGGTTCAGAGGTTTTGATGCAAGTGCTTTGCGGTGAAGCAATATCGAGCGACTCTATTAGTGATATGCTGTTGAACAAAGTTGCAAAAAGCTAACCTTTAAAATAAAAACAACAGGAATTGTGCTGCATGCTAAGTGCTCAAGATGTGAGTTGCCTTCGGCAAAATAGGGTTCTATTTCACCAGCTAAATTTTACCGTTCAGCCCAGTGAGATCTTGCAAGTTGAAGGGCCTAATGGTGCGGGGAAAACCACCTTGTTACGCATGATGGCGGGGCTATTAAAACCTGATGAGGGTGCGGTTTGTTGGAATAATCGATCGATTGAAAAACTGAAAGAAGAGTTTACGCGTCATCTGCTTTATTTAGGGCACAAACCCGCAGTGAAATCATTATTGACCCCGTATGAAAACCTCAAATTTTATTACCGAATGCATAATAAAGGCAGTGAAGGTGACCGTATTTGGGCCGCTTTAGAGGAAGTTTCGCTAATTGGTTATGAAGATATCCCTGTAAGTCAATTGTCTGCGGGCCAACAACGGCGTGTTAATTTAGCGAGGTTATGGCTAAGCGAAGCCCCTCTGTGGGTACTTGACGAGCCTTTTACTGCAATTGATGTTGCGGGAGTGGCACGTTTAACAGAACGTTTTCATCAACATGCAGAGCAAGGGGGGATTATTTTGTTTACCTCTCACCAAGCGATGTCAGGGCAATTTGGCTCACTAAAACTGACGGGTGGGGTTGAAACATGTTTTGGTTATTAATTAAACGAGAACTTAAAATTGCTTTTCGTGGTTTTTCTGAATTGGTTAACCCGTTGTGGTTTTTCTTAATTGTTATCACACTATTTCCTCTTAGTATTGGTCCTGAACCTCAGTTATTAGCACGTATTGCGGTTGGGGTATTTTGGGTTGCCGCTATTTTGTCTTCGCTGTTATCGTTAGAGCGCTTATTTAAGGATGATTACCTCGATGGTTCCCTTGAACAGCTACTTTTGGCCCCACATCCCTTATTTATTACCGTTTTTGCTAAAGTCATTGCACACTGGTTAGTCACTGGGCTGCCCTTGATCTTGTTATCTCCAGTTGCTGCATTAATGCTGTCTTTTAGCGCAGACACGCTATTTGTCTTAGCGGGAACATTGTTACTGGGTACGCCTGTATTGAGTTTTATTGGTGCGATAGGCGCGGCATTAACGGTTTCTTTAAAAAAAGGTGGCGTTTTAGTCAGCCTGCTAGTTTTACCGCTTTATATTCCTGTGCTTATCTATGCAACAGGTACAATGGAGGCGCATAGCTTTAAAATGCCGCTAGATGGCTATTTTGCCATTCTCGCAGCGCTGTTTGCCGCCAGTATTACTTTTTCGCCACTTGCGATAGCTGCTGCGTTGAAACTTAATATTAGCAATAGTTAGCTGCTCACCTCTTCTCATCAATAGGTAATTAGGGCGTTGATATGCCCTAATTACCGATCTTTCTTACCCTCTTTTTTATAAAGTTGTAATAATTTATTTCAAATGTAATTGGTTAGATTTTCTTTACTCTTTATAAGAGAGAGGGTACTACAACTATTTGATTTTTAGTCACTAAAAATTACGCCTTAAGGTGCATTTTTGATGTTTATCTGGCTTGAATATAATATTCCCTACAAGTTAAATTTGTTTTTTATTTTTATAATTAATTGATATATAAGTTTATTTTGTTTTTATTGAAAGTAATTGGTTATTTTAAAATTAAGCAGACAATTAACAAAAAATGCGAACCAATTGGATTGTTATTTAATAAAAAGTATGTAAAGTTGCGTATATTAACTTAACCTAAATCCAAACCGTTAAAAAAAACTAATGCTTAATGTACGTACCTTACTGAACGGATCAATTTGTTTTGCCTTTTGTTTTCCTGCTCTTGCAAAAGCGTCATTATTGAAACCAGATAACACAGATAACTTGTTCAATCGTCAAACGCATCAGCAACAAACGTTACAACAGCAGTTTGATGCAAAATCTCCCGATGTGAACTTATCTGCTTCCATTGCAAAAACACGTCTGCAATTTCCGCAAGAGACTCCTTGTTTTTTAATTGAACAGGTTGTTGTCAGTGGGCAAGATGCCTTCCCACATTGGGTACCTATAGAAAGGTTAGCGGGTCAGGCTGTTGGTCATTGTATTGGTGTTGATGGCATCAATTTATTAGTCACTGACGTACAAAATCGGCTGATTAGCCACGGCTGGATCACCAGTCGTGTATTGGTTCCTGAACAAGATTTATCAACAGGAGTTCTCCAATTAGTTGTCATGCCAGGCAAAGTACAAAAAGTCATTTTTACTGATGACTCATCACAATACAGTACGCTGTATACCGCAATGCCAGCCCATTCAGGTAATTTATTGGATTTGAGGGATATTGAGCAAGGCTTAGAAAATCTACAACGTTTGCCAACCGTACAAGCATCGATGGAAATGATCCCCGGTGATGGCCCGGGTGAAACCCAAATTGTGATCAACCGTCAGCAATCACGCTATTGGCATGCGGGCGCGTGGGTGGATAATACGGGTTCAAAAAGTACCGGTAAAAACCAAGCGGGTGTGATGCTTGCATTGGATAACCCGACTTCTCTCAGCGATCTTTTCTATCTTACAGCGACTCGCGATTTAAGTTTTTCTAGCGATAAAGACACCACCAACTACAGCGCGCACTACTCGGTGCCGTTTGGTTATTGGCAGTTTGCCACCACCGCGAGTGATTATGAATACACTCAAACTATTGCTGGTGCAAATAGTGATATTGAATATCGCGGTAAAAGTAAAAGCTTGAATTTGCAACTGAGCAATGTGCTTTACCGTGATGCCACAGCGAAAACCACCGCTACCTATGATCTGAATTTGCGCGAAACCCGTAACTTTGTGCAAAACACTGAAATTGAAAATCAAAAACGGCGCACTACAGCGTGGAAGTTAGGTCTAAACCATCGCCAGTATGTGGGGCAATCAACCATTAACGTGGGGGCGAGTTACCAACACGGGACGCGTTGGTTTGGCGCTATGCCTGCTTTTGAAGAGTTTCGTAGTAAAGCTTCTCAAGATTATGCGACAGCCCTCGCGATTGTGATGCAGTTTAACGCATCAGCTAGTATCCCTTTTACAGTGGCCGAACAATCGTTGCGTTTTGATACTCAGTATTCGCGTCAAATAAGCGACCGTCCCTTAACGCCTCAAGATCAATTTAGTATTGGTAACCGCTGGACGGTACGCGGCTTTGATGGTGAGCGCACACTCAGTGCGGATGAAGGCTGGACACTTCGCAACACCTTGTCATGGTCACTGCCTATTCCTGCTCAAGAGCTCTATGTTGGGGCTGATTACGGCAAAATCAGTGGGCGTTGGACTAACCAGAATTTAGGGACTCACCTTGCGGGTGGGGCGATTGGCCTACGTGGGGCAATAACCCCTGCCAATTTGAGTTATGACTTATCTATCGGTACTCCCTTCTCTAAACCTGATGGTTTTAGAACCGACCCTGCCACTTTTGCTTTCTCTGTAAACTGGAATTATTAAGGACTCTCAGGATGAACAAGTTATTTTACCGCCTAATTTTTAATGCTGCTCGCCAAATGGTGATGGTGGTTTCAGATATTACGCGCAGCCATCGTGCGGGTCCTGCGGGTTCGAGTGAAAATCACGTAGAGAAAGCAACAAGTGGACGAGTGCGCTGGTCAATTAAACCGATAGTCACTTCTTTGTGGTTTACATTAGGAATGGTGAGCTTTAGCGTTTCGTCATCGACCATCGTTGCAGATGGTAAGGCTCCGGGTAACCAACAACCGACCATTGTTAATACGCAAAATGGTTTACCGCAAGTTAATATTCAAGCGCCTAACCGTGATGGTGTCTCTCGTAATCAATACAGCCAGTTCGATGTTGATCATAAAGGGGCGATCCTCAATAACAGCAGCACCAACACGAACACACAACTTGGTGGGATGATCCAAGGTAATGATTGGCTCGCTAAAGGGGAAGCCAAAATTATCCTCAATGAGGTAAATAGCCGTGACCCGAGTCAACTTAATGGTTTTATTGAAGTGGCAGGGAAAAAAGCGGATGTGATCATCGCCAACCCTGCGGGGATCACCTGTAACGGTTGCGGGTTTATCAATGCCGATAAAGCTTTGCTATCGGCGGGAAAAACTTTAATTGAAAACGGTAAAATCAAAGGATTTGAGGTCGATAAAGGCAGCATCAATATTCTTGGGAAAGGCTATAATGGCAATGGTACCAACTACACCGCGTTGATTGCCCGCTCAGTGAATATCAATGCGAAATTGCATGCCAAAGATTTAGCGATCACGACAGGGAAAAATACCGTGGCAGCGGATGGAACAACCATTCTTAAAACGGATAATTCCTCTGCCGATGATAAGCCTGAATTTGCTTTAGATGTTGCCGCATTAGGGGGGATGTACGCCAATACTATTAAAATGCGTGGGACAGAGCACGGTGTAGGCGTGCGTAATGCGGGGCATATTGGGGCACAAGCCGGGGATATTACCCTGTCAGCGGATGGGAAAGTAGGTAACTCTGGCGTGATCACCGCTAGCCAAAATATTGCCCTGACTAGCCAAGATGCTATCAATAATACCGGTACTATACTGGCGCAAAACGATATCCAGCTCAAAGCGAAACAGGCAATAACTAACACCGATAAAGGCCAAATCGTTGCAGGGCGTGATGCAGCAGTTCATGCAGAGCAAATTAACAGTGATCGTAGTGCTTTATTGGCGGCAGGGGTCGATAGCAAAGGTAAGCTGACTTCCGCGGGGTCGTTAACAGTTAAAGGGGATAAATCACTTGCATTACAAGGGGATATTGTCGCCAAAGACACCTTAACCGCGACAGGTAGTTCACTTGATTTGTCTGATTCTAATACCCAAGCCAACAATATTGTGTTGACCTCAACGACAACCGATATTCGAACGAAAAATGCGCACCTAAAAGCCACGAATAAAGCCACATTGACGGCTAAAACGGGCATTGATAATCAGCGCGGCGAGATTGTTGCCAATGAGCTCACGTTAATTGCACCTGAGTTAATTGATAATCAGCAAGGCAAATTGGTTCAAACGGGTAACTCAAAAAATACCTTAAATACCAAGCTATTAAACAATCAGCAAGGGGAAATTAACCTTGCAGGTGATACTTCAATCACGACGCAGCAGTTAAATAACCAGTCTGGGCAGTTACTCAGCCGTGATGGCAAGGTTGATATTCAAAGCAAAAACCTGAGCAACCAACAAGGCACGCTACTCGCATCCGGTAAACAAGGCCTGATCATCAAGACAGATACGCTTGATGGGCAGAAAGGGGAAATTCTGACCAGTGGTGCACTGGGGTTAACCGCAAAATCGGCCAATCTTGACCAAAGTACAACACAAGCAGAGCACATCACTTTACAAGCAAATACGTTATCTCATCGTCAAGGAAATATGCTGCAGACGGGTGATAAAACGCTGAAACTCAATATAGCTAATCGATTAGATAACAACCAAGGGAGTATTGCATCCAAAGGTGATCTGAATTTACAAGCAGGGGCCGTTGACAACACGGACGGTAAAATCCTCACTAGCTCGAACCATCGTTTAGACCTAACATCTGCTGGTGAATTGAATAATACTCGTGGGGTTATTCAAACCGATAAGTACCTGATGATCAAAGCCGATAAGCTGATCAACCAGCAAGGTAAAATGAGCAGTTTATCCGGTGCTGCTTTATTAACGGCAAATCGTTTAGCAGGTGAAAAAGGGACTATTTATACGCAAAATGCATTGCGCATAGAAAGTGCCGATATCAATTTAAACCAAGGCTTCACGCAAGCAGGCCAAGTTTCTATTTTAGCCAACAACTTTACCCATCAGGGTGCCACCTTGTTGCAAACTGGGGAAGGTAAAACTGAGCTACATATTCAAAACCAATTTGATAACCAGAAAGGTGAAATTTCCAGTAATGGCCAAATTGATATTGTGGCAAACGGGCTAAACAACCAAGACGGCAAAATTATTGCGGCAAAATTAGGCCATTTGACGTTGGCTATTCAACAGGCGCTGAATAATACACAAGGGACATTATTAGGCAATCAAGGTATTCAGCTAGCAGCGGAACGCTTAATTAACCAATCCGGTAAAATTATTGCCAGCTTTGGTGATAACCAATTGACACTTAAACAGTTGGATGGTGAAAAAGGGGAAATTCTCTCGAAAGGCAAACTGGCTTTAACGGGGGATGAACTTAATCTCAATGACGCGGTGACGCAGGCCGATAACATCCAAATTGAAGGACAAAACCTGTCTCATCAGCGTGGGAAAATGCTGCAAACGGGCAGTGAAAAAGGGCAAATCAAGCTTGCTCAAACCCTTGATAACCAGTCAGGGAATATTAGCAGCCAAGGCACACTAAGTCTTGATGTCAATACGCTTGCTAACCAGCAAGGTGTTGTGGTCGCGGCAAAAGTCGGGTCACTAATCCTAAATGCGAAGCAGAGCGTAGATAACACCCAAGGCACCTTATTTGCAGAACAAGACTTTACCCTTAACACACAGTCGTTCACCAATATTGACGGTAAAGCAATTAGTAAACAAGGGAATATGCTGCTGACCACTGAAGACTTGCAAGGTCAGCGTGGGGAAATCATTGCTCAAGGCGATTTATCACTAAGTGGTAAAGGGATTGACCTGACAGCCGCAAATACGCAAGCGCAGCATATCCAATTGCGAGCGAATAATTTAACCCATCAGCAAGGAACAATGACCCAACTGGGTGAACGTGAAGGTACTATTGAGGTATCCCAACAGATTAACAATAGCGCAGGGGATATCAGTGGTAACGGCTCTTGGCTAATCAAAGCAAATACCCTTGATAATCAACAAGGTAAAATATTCAGCGCAAGAATGGGTAAGCTTGATTTACAAATTCAACAAGTGCTGGATAACACAGGTGGAGCATTGACCGGCCGGCAGGGTGTATTTGTGGAAACCCAATCATTGATTAACCGCACAGGTAAAGTGGTTGCGAGCATGGGGAATGTCACCTTAAATAGTCAATCACTAGACGGTGATGAAGGTGAAATACTGGCATCGAACACCTTGAATATTGAAGGTGGAATGCTTTCGCTAAATCAGGCTGTCACCCAAGCAGATCATATCTTAATAACGGCAAATACCCTTGATCACCAAGGCGGGAAATTATTACAAACTGGCGATAAAGCCGGGAAAATCAATTTACAAGGGAAGCTGAATAACCAAGCGGGTGAAATAGGCAGTAATGGCGACTTTTCATTAACCGCCAATAGTCTTGATAATCGTGATGGACAAGTCATCACTGCAAAAAATGGTCAGCTAGGCATTGATTTAACCCGTGAATTATTAAACCAAAGCGGGGCTCTCATTGGTGAGAATGGGCTGAACATAACGGCAAGTGATATCGAAAACCAGCAAGGAAAATTGGTTGCTCGCCATGGTGATGCAAAACTGGATGTGGCTAATGGTATCAATAACCAAGCAGGGTTAATTGCCGCAGGGCAACTGTTGCAGATGAGCAACCAAGCACTACAAAACCAGTTGGGTTATTTACAAGCAAATACCATTGATATTAATACCCATAACCAGCGGTTTGATAATACACAAGGTTCGTTATTAGCTCAGCAAACATTAGTATTAAATAGTGGCCAAATTGACAACCAACAAGGGTCAATTCAATCAGGTAATGACATGCTGATTGATACTCACGGTGAGCAGCTCAATAACACCCAAAGCGGTGACAATAAAGGCATTTATGCGCAAGGTGGGTTAACCCTAACAACGGGGGAACTCAATAATGAGCAAGGCCGTATTGTGGCGAAAAACACGCTTAATCTGAACAGCCAAGGTGTTAACAACCAGCAAGGCTTGGTGGGCAGCCAGTCTGAACTCTCAATGACAACGCAACTATTGGATAACCGTGAAGGCGTGATTAAAGGCCGCTCTGTGAGTATTGACACACAGGGGCAGAAACTGACGAATCTTGCTAAAAAAGCCGATCAAGGCATTTTTGCTAGCCAAAATCTGGCGATGACAATTGGTGAGTTAATCAATCGCCAAGGGCAAATACAAGCGAACCAAATCTCCCTCGATAGTCAGAAAAAACGTGTTGATAATACGGAGGGGGAAATTCTTGCCGTCAATAATTTAACGGCAAACACGGGGGCACTGGATAACCAACAAGGTCGACTTCAAGCAGGAAAGCAGCTCACACTCAACACCCATGGTGAGCAGATAAACAATAGCTTTACGCAAAAAAATGGTGGTTTATTAAGTGGGGGCGGTTTATCGATTGACAGTGGCAGACTGCTTAACCAGCAAGGGCAAATTCAAAGCTCATGGGCGGCATCACTCACCACGACAGGTATTGAGAACCAGAACGGGCAAATTTTCGCTGGGCAGTCGATGGATATCAATACCCAGCAGCAGGCATTGCTAAATCAGCAAGGGACATTAGCGAGTAATGACAAGCTTGAATTGAATACTGGGGATTTAAATAATACCCAAGGTGTGGCTCAAGGAAAACTTGGACTCACAGTGAATGCTGAGCAAATTGATAACCAAAAAGGGTTATTACTGAGCCAATCGGCGTTAAAAGTGACAGGAAAAAACCTCGATAATACTGAAGGGGTTGTTCAATCTCAGGGGAGTACAACGCTGGATATTCATCAACGGATTGATAACCAGCAAGGGCAGGTTTTGTCCGGTCAAAACCTGAACGTAAATACCCAACAACTCAATAATATGAGTGGTGTTATTCAAGGTCTCAATAATGTTGAACTGGTAGTCAAACAGCAAATTGAAAACCAACAAGGCTGGATCAAAGCCAATGAAAACCTTGATATTTCTGCGGAGTCTATTGATAACAAAAATACAGCTCAAGCAGGTAAAGGCCTTGAAGGGGCAAATGTTAACCTCAGAACCACACATTTAGATAACCAAAGCGGGGCGGTTCGTGCAGGGCAAGCGATTGAAGCGAATATCGCACAAAGCCTGAATAACATACAAGGGATGCTATCTGCGGGAACGGATTTGAATGTAACCGATAAAGCGCAAGGTAAAGTCTTAGCGGTATTAAATCAGCAAGGGGTGATAGTCAGTAATGGCTCTGCCACGATCACGGCGAACCAGTTAACAGGTGAAGGTAAACTTATCGCGCAAAAAGCGTTATCGCTCACCTTCAATCAACTATTTGAAAATACGGGACGCATTCAGGCAGGTGAAAACCTAACGGCTAATTTTGCTCAAGGTTTTACCAATAAAGGGTTAATTTCTAGTCTTGGCGAGCTGGTTTTAAACACAACGACCGTTATTAACCAACTTTCAGGTGAGATCAGTGGGCAAAGTACCCGTATAAAAGCCAGTGGTCAGGTACATAACACTGGGCTCATTGATGGCGTATTAACCCATATTGTTGCTAATTCCTTAAGTAACTTAGGAACAGGCCGCATTTATGGTGATTTCCTTGCCATCGCAGTAAATAGCTTAGTCAATGATAAACAAGGAGATAAAGCAGCGGTTATTGCTGGGCGTAAAGAGGCCAACCTTGCAGTTGGTGAACTGTTGAACCGTGATCACGCTTTAATTTACAGTGATGGTGATTTAACTATCGGTAGCCAATTAAACGACCAGCTAAAAGCCACCGGTCATGCTAAAAGCGTGAAAAACCATAGTGCTAACATTGAAGCGGCAGGTAACCTCACACTAAAAACGGATTTACTTGAAAATAAAGATATCCATTTACAACTGACTGATGAAGCCGTGGAAGTGAGCCGTGAACATTTTGATTGGTACGATTTTGGTAATGGGCGACGTTATAAAATTCAGCCGCGTAATGGCAACCAAACGCGTTACGCTATTAATGAAGATGGTACGCTGAACAAGGAAGTGGGTATTCATTATGAAAAATCTAATCGCTGGCGGATGTTTGAGTATGGTAACTGGACTAAGAATTTTTATGAATACGATTACGACCGTATCATTTATGAAACCCAAGTTATCAAACGCGATGCCGCATTGATTACGAGTGGAAAGCACTTGACGATTGATGGTCAGCAGCTGAACAATGAAAATTCACGCGTTGTTGCGGGGCAAAACCTGATCTTAACAGGCTATGATCTCAACAACGAAGAAGCACAGGGTGTTCGCCGTATCTTTGAAGATGGAAATACGATTTATCGCTATAAAGGTGGTAAAAAATGGAAAACGCGTACTAGCACGTCAAAATACCAAGGGGTTAATAGCGAAGAAGATTTAGCCTTACATCTATTAGAGGTTGCCGAGAACGCGGGGGGGATCAATAAAACTCAGCTCGATTCAGTGAAAGTGAACCAACTGGATGGGCAAGCCGAACGTGTTTCTGACGCTAATCAACAAGAAAACCAAGGTGCAGCTGTTACTGAGCAAGCGTTAAAAGATAGCAAAAACACGCCATTAGACCTGAAGCCAGGCCAACAAATGGAAGTGGCGCAGTTACCTTCAATTTCAGACAAAGTGGATGTTAAAGACGACAAATCGGTTGACTCATCATTACACGCTGATGATGCCAACATCGGTAACGGGGCTGACATTCAAGGGCAAACTGATGTAGGCAAAGGGGAAAATATCACTGCGGAGACTGGGCCTCAGGGGAAAGACAACCTCGATACCGTGATAAGAACCGTTGGGCCAAACACTCAATTACCCGACAATAGTCTGTTTAACTTAACACCGGGTAGTGATAGCCAATTTTTGATTGAAACCGACCCGCGTTTCACTAACTACAAGAAATGGTTGTCGAGTATTGATATTGTCACCAATGAGCAGCTCCATAAGCGTTTGGGGGATGGTTACTATGAGCAACGTTTAGTTCGTGATCAACTGATTGAAACCACAGGACAGCGCTTATTAGGCAACTACAATAGTGATGAAGAGCAATATCGCGCGCTGCTAACTAACGGTGTTGCGTTTGGTAAGCAATTTAACCTGACTCCGGGCATTGCATTATCACCAGAGCAAATGGCGAACTTAACCACAGACATCGTGTGGATGGTGAATAAAGAAGTCACACTGCCGGATGGCCGCGTTGAAATGGTTAGTGTTCCGCAAGTGTATGTCCGAGCCCGTCAAGGGGACTTAAACGGTAATGGTGCATTGTTAGCGGGGCGTAATGTTTCCGCCAACATGACCGGTAATATCCTTAATAGCGGTGAAATCAGTAGCCGTGAACTGACCGATTTACGTGCTGAAAATATCGAAAATAGTGGGCGCATTCAAGGTAAAGATGTACAACTTGATACCCTAAAAGATATTAAGAATATCGGTGGGGAAATTCGTGGATTAGACAGCGTTTCGCTTTTAGCTGGCCGCGATATTCTCAGTGAAACTGCGCAGCGTGGAGATGGCCAATCACAATGGCTCGACCGACCAGCCAGTATTTATGTCACAGGTGATAATGGCCAGCTTATCTTAAAAGCGGTACAAGATATCAACTTGATCGCCACAGATGTCGGCAATTTAGGTGTTGATGGCAAAACTTCCATTATTGCGGGACGCGATATTAGTTTAGAAACTCGTGATGTCAGCTCGGCATTTGATTACACGCATAATTCAAGCAATTACTATCGTGGGGCTAATAGCACTGAAGTCGGCACGCAAATCCAAACTAAAGGGGATTTAACCTTATCGGCTGGGCAAGATCTTTCCGCTCGTGCAACGACTGTGGCCAGCGGTGGAGAGCTGGCGATCAATGTTGGACGTGACATCAATATTACCTCTGGTATTGAAACCAGTGACTATGCGAAACACACAAAAAGCACGGATAAAGGCTTTTTATCAAGCACGACAAAAGAAACTCATGATGAGGTGAACGAACGTACCGCTATCAGTAGTACGTTTAGCGGCGATAGTGTGAAAGTGACCGCAGGGAACAACGTCAATATCGAAGGGAGTAATTTACTTGGAACCAACGATGTCAATGTTACCGCTGGAAATCAGTTAAATGTGACCACTTCTGATGAAGCGTCCCATGAAACACATATGTCGAAAACAACCAAGTCAGGCCTGATGAGCACCGGCGGCATTGGTTTCACGGTTGGTTCAAATTCACAAAAAGTGACCACCGATACGGATAGTAACCAGAAAAAAGGCAGTGTGATTGGGAGTACGGCAGGCGATGTGACATTGACCGCAGGTGGTACAGCAAGCATTCATGGTAGTGATGTGATTGCGGCGAAAGATATCAATGTGACCGGTAGTGATGTGAATATTACGGCTGCTGAAAATAGCCGTACCGATATCACCACAGTGGAAACCAAATCCAGCGGGTTGACGGTTTCCCTCGGCGGTGCAGCGGGCAGCATGTTAGATGGAATGGCGCAGACCGCGAAATCGGCAAAACAAGAAGATGACGGACAATTAGCGGCCCTTAAAGGGATGAAGGCAGGTCTACAAGGCGTTCAGGCTCAACAAGCGGGTGAGCTAGCAGGTTTGAAAGAAGGCGGCAGTGTGGCAGATGCCTTTGGCGTTAATGTGTCATATGGCAGCAGTTCGTCTAAATCGACCACCAAAACCGAGCAGCATACGGCGTCAGGTAGTAGTTTAAGTGCGGGGGATAACATCACCCTTACTGCGACGGGTAAAAAAGAGGGTAGCCAAGGGGATCTGACAGTACAAGGTAGCCAACTGGATGCGGATAAAAACGTCACGTTAACCGCCAAAAATGATATCAACCTGACCAGTGCCACCAACACGCAAAAAGTGGATGGGAAAAACGAAAGCAAAGGCAGCTCAATCGGTGCGGGTATCAGTACGGGCGGTTGGAATGTCAATGCGAGTGTGAATAAAGGCAGCGGCTTTGAAAAAGGTGACAGCCAGTTCTACACCGATACGGAAGTGAACGCAGGCAAACAACTGACCCTCAACAGCGGCAAAGATACCACGCTGACAGGCGCACACGCGAGTGGGGAAACTGTTAAAGCCAATGTGGGCGGGGATTTAACTTTATCGAGCCAACAAGTTACTGATAAGTATGACTCAAAGCAACAGGGCGGCAGTTTAAGCGGCAGTATTGGAACAGGCTTAAATACCACCGCTTCGGTGAATGTTAATAAAACCGAGATGCACAGCGATTATCAATCGGTAGATAAACAAACGGGTATTAATGCAGGCAAAGGCGGTTTTGATATCACCGTCGGG
>NZ_JAMPNU010000042.1:0-21259 GCF_028479505.1 Providencia sp. PROV205
CATAGCTTCATTTAGCTTTAAAGAAGGGTACCTAAATAAGGTGCCCTTTTTATTTTCTGTGAGAAAAATTTAGCCTATATAACACCATTATCGGGTGGCATTGTTTTATATGTTGAATTGTTCATATCGTAAGTAACTTCTTCTTTTAATTTAAATTACTTGAAAACAGACTTATTACTAATTAAGGGTCTTTGTAAATCACTGGTAATGATAATTGAAATGCAAATCATTTTTATTTAAACTATCTGTATGTGATTTATACAGGTAAGCATCATGTACATCTGCCTTTGTGAAGCCATTACTGATAAACAGATCAGAAATGCCGCAAGAAAATATCAAGTGACCTCGTTGAAGGGCCTACGGCAAATTTTGCCTGTAGGCTTAGAATGTGGAAAGTGTATTAGACAAACAAAGGCAATTTTATATGAAGAACAAATGATTTTTGAGGATGCGTGTGCCACTGAGGTTGCATAGTCTTTAATACCACTCAAATTTATTCCCTCGAAACCTACCATCTTTTGTTTAACAATATTTTTGTTTAAATGCATTGAGTGAAAATTATACTAACATCAATTTCAGTACTACACTTAAAAGACTGGAAGCGATGGAGGTAGAAATGAAAGGTGATAAAAAAATGATAGCCCACCTAAATAAACTACTGGGCAATGAGCTAGTTGCAATCAACCAATATTTTTTGCATGCACGTATGTTTAAAAATTGGGGACTTACTCGTCTCAATGAGATGGAATATCACGAATCAATCGATGAAATGAAACACGCAGATAAATATATAGAGCGAATTCTGTTTCTCGACGGTATTCCTAACTTACAAGACCTTGGCAAGTTAAATATCGGTGAAGATGTTGAAGAGATGTTGAAATCAGATTTGCAGCTTGAAATTGATGGAGCAAAGAATCTAAAAGAAGCTATTAAATATGCGGACTCGGTTCATGATTATGTCAGTCGAGATCTGATGATTGAAATTTTAGCTGATGAAGAAAACCATATTGATTGGATAGAAACCCAGTTGGGGCTAATTAGCCGTTTGGGGCTTCAAAATTACCTACAAGCGCAGGTTAAAGAAGAATAACATAGTATTCCTACGGTCATTAACTAAGTAAATTTGTATAAAAAGCCCCCCAGTTATCTCTCTTTTCAAGATTGAGGGGGCTTTTCGATAATTCTCTTCAAAAAAAACGCACATATTTTCCTCGATTACTTGTGTTTCCCTATAATTTACGTATAATGCGCGGGCTTACTGATGAGTAAGCCCTATATTTTAGGACTGAAATATCAGTATTGAGTCAACGATTTGTTGCTCATTTAGACAATACTTCCGATTTGGAAGTTACATCAAGAACGATTACACTCTCCCATCAATCGAAATGGGTACGAGGAGTAATCATTTTACGTTTATAAATAGTTGGAGCTCTGGTCTCATGCAGAACCAAAGAATCCGTATCCGCCTGAAAGCTTTTGATCATCGTTTAATCGATCAATCAACTGCGGAAATCGTAGAGACTGCTAAGCGCACTGGTGCGCAAGTTCGTGGTCCTATCCCGCTGCCGACACGTAAAGAGCGTTTTACCGTTCTGATTTCTCCGCACGTTAACAAAGATGCGCGTGATCAGTACGAAATTCGCACTCACAAGCGTCTGGTTGACATCGTTGAGCCAACCGAAAAGACCGTTGATGCTCTGATGCGTCTGGACCTGGCTGCCGGCGTTGACGTGCAGATCAGCCTGGGTTAATCAGGTCGTCGAACGATTGAGAGGTTGAAACAATGAAAGGTTTAGTCGGTAAGAAAGTCGGTATGACTCGTATCTTCACTGAAGATGGCGTTTCTATACCTGTAACTGTTATCGAAATTGAAAATAACCGTGTTACTCAGGTTAAAACTGCAGAAACTGACGGTTATAATGCAATTCAGGTTACTACTGGTAGCAAAAAAGCTAATCGTGTAACTAAGCCTGAAGCAGGTCATTTCGCTAAAGCTGGCGTCGAAGCTGGCCGTATCCTGCGTGAATTCCGCATTGAAGATAGTGCAGAATACACAGTAGGTCAAAGCATTAGCGTTGAAATTTTCGCTGACGTTAAAAAAGTCGACGTTACTGGTACATCTAAAGGTAAAGGTTTTGCCGGCACAGTTAAGCGCTGGAATTTCCGTACTCAAGATGCTACTCACGGTAACTCCTTGTCTCACCGTGTTCCGGGTTCTATCGGTCAAAACCAGACTCCGGGCAAAGTGTTTAAAGGCAAGAAAATGGCAGGCCAACTAGGTAATGAGCGTGTAACCGTTCAAAGCTTAGATGTAGTACGTGTTGACGCTGAGCGCAACCTGCTGCTGGTCAAAGGTGCTGTTCCAGGAGCAACTGGTAGCAACCTGATCGTAAAACCGGCTGTCAAGGCTTAACGTCGAGGAGATAGGAATGGAATTGGTAATGAAAGACGCGCAAAGCGCGCTGACTGTTTCCGAAACTACCTTCGGGCGTGATTTCAATGAAGCGCTTGTTCACCAAGTAGTTGTTGCGTATGCAGCTGGTGCTCGTCAAGGTACTCGTGCTCAGAAAACTCGTGCTGAAGTTTCTGGTTCTGGTAAAAAACCATGGCGTCAAAAAGGTACTGGCCGTGCACGTTCTGGTTCAGTAAAGAGCCCAATTTGGCGCTCTGGTGGTGTTAGCTTCGCAGCTAAACCACAGGACCACAGTCAAAAAGTAAATAAGAAGATGTACCGTGGTGCTTTAAAAAGCATCCTCTCTGAGTTGGTACGTCAAGATCGTCTGATCGTTGTCGAGAAGTTCTCTGTTGAAGCACCTAAAACTAAGTTGCTGGCACAGAAACTGAAAGATATGGCTCTGGAAGATGTTCTGATCATCACTGCTGAATTAGATGAAAATCTGTTTTTAGCAGCGCGCAACCTGTATAAGGTTGACGTTCGTGATGCAGCAGGTATTGATCCAGTAAGCCTGATCGCCTTCGACAAAGTGGTTATGACTGCTGATGCTGTGAAGCAAGTTGAGGAGATGCTGGCATGATCCGTGAAGAACGTCTGCTAAAAGTACTGCGCGCGCCGCATGTATCTGAAAAAGCTTCTACAGCGATGGAAAAAAGCAATACCATCGTTCTCAAAGTTGCGAAAGACGCGACTAAAGCAGAAATCAAAGCTGCTGTACAGAAACTGTTTGAAGTTGAAGTTGAAGGTGTTAACACTTTGCTGGTTAAAGGCAAAACTAAACGCCACGGTCAGCGTTTCGGTCGTCGTAGCGACTGGAAAAAAGCTTACGTCACGCTGAAAGAAGGCCAAAATTTGGACTTCATTAGCGGTGCTGAGTAAGTCGGAGGAGTAAAGAACAATGGCAGTTGTTAAATGTAAACCTACGTCTCCGGGCCGTCGCCACGTAGTTAAAGTGGTTAACCCTGAGCTGCATAAGGGTAAACCTTATGCTCCGCTGTTAGAAAAAAACAGCAAATCCGGTGGTCGTAACAACAATGGCCGTATCACTACCCGTCATATCGGTGGTGGCCATAAGCAGCATTATCGTTTAGTTGACTTCAAACGCAACAAAGACGGTGTTCCTGCAGTTGTTGAGCGTTTGGAGTATGATCCAAATCGTTCTGCGAACATTGCACTGGTTCTATATAAAGACGGTGAACGTCGTTATATTCTTGCACCAAAAGGCCTGAAAGCTGGCGACCAGATTCAATCTGGTGTTGATTCAGCAATCAAAGCTGGTAACGCACTGCCGATGCGCAACATCCCTGTTGGTTCTACAGTTCATAACATCGAACTGAAACCAGGTAAAGGTGGACAGTTAGCGCGTTCAGCAGGTACTTACGCTCAAATCGTTGCTCGTGATGGTGCTTATGTCACATTACGTCTGCGTTCTGGTGAAATGCGTAAAGTTTTAGCTGATTGCCGTGCAACTCTTGGTGAAGTTGGTAACGCTGAACATATGTTACGTGTTCTCGGTAAAGCTGGTGCTAGCCGCTGGCGTGGTGTTCGTCCTACCGTTCGCGGTACTGCGATGAACCCAGTAGACCATCCACATGGTGGTGGTGAAGGCCGTAACTTTGGTAAACACCCAGTAACACCATGGGGCGTTCAAACCAAAGGTAAGAAAACTCGTAGCAACAAGCGTACTGATCAATTCATCGTACGTCATCGTTCTAAAAAATAATTAGAGGATAAACCATGCCACGTTCTCTCAAGAAAGGTCCTTTTATTGACCTGCACTTGCTGAAGAAGGTAGAGAAAGCGGTGGAAAGCGGAGACAAGAAGCCTCTTAAGACTTGGTCCCGTCGTTCAACGATCTTTCCTAATATGATCGGATTGACCATCGCTGTCCATAATGGTCGTCAGCATGTTCCAGTTTTTGTAACCGACGAAATGGTTGGTCACAAACTGGGTGAATTCGCACCGACTCGCACTTATCGCGGCCACGCGGCAGATAAGAAAGCTAAGAAACGTTAAGGATAGGAGGAAGAGATGGAAACTTTAGCTATGCATCGCCACGCTCGTTCTTCTGCCCAGAAGGTTCGCTTAGTTGCCGACCTGATTCGCGGTAAGAAAGTGTCGCAAGCTCTGGAAATTCTGACCTACACCAACAAGAAAGCTGCTGGTTTAGTGAAGAAAGTACTTGAATCTGCAATTGCTAACGCAGAGCAAAACGATGGCGCTGACATTGATGACCTGAAAGTTGCGAAAATTTTCGTAGACGAAGGTCCAACCATGAAACGCATCATGCCGCGTGCGAAAGGCCGTGCAGATCGTATTCTTAAGCGCACCAGCCACATTACTGTGGTTGTGTCCGATCGCTGAGACTCTGGAGACTAGCAATGGGTCAGAAAGTACATCCTAATGGTATTCGCCTGGGTATTGTCAAACCTTGGAACTCTACCTGGTATGCGAACACCAATGAATTCGCTGACAACCTAGACAGCGATTTTAAAGTACGTCAGTACTTGAATAAAGAACTGGCAAAAGCGTCAATCTCTCGCATCGTTATCGAACGTCCTGCGAAAAGCATCCGTGTGACTATTCACACTGCTCGCCCAGGTATCGTTATCGGTAAGAAAGGTGAAGACGTTGAAAAACTGCGTAAAACAGTAGCGGATATCGCTGGTGTTCCTGCGCAAATCAATATCGCCGAAGTTCGTAAACCAGAACTAGACGCTAAATTAGTTGCTGACAGCATTTCTTCACAGCTGGAACGTCGTGTTATGTTCCGTCGTGCTATGAAGCGTGCAGTACAGAACGCAATGCGTCTGGGCGCTAAAGGTATTAAAGTTGAAGTCAGTGGCCGTTTAGGCGGTGCTGAAATCGCTCGTACCGAGTGGTATCGTGAAGGCCGTGTGCCACTGCACACATTACGTGCTGATATCGATTACAACACTTCAGAAGCGCACACCACTTACGGTGTTCTCGGCGTTAAGGTATGGATCTTCAAAGGTGAGATTCTGGGTGGTATGGCTGCTGTTGAACAAGCTGAGAAACCAGCTGCTCAACCTAAAAAGCAGCAGCGTAAAGGCCGCAAGTAAGGAGAGTCGCTGATGTTACAACCAAAGCGTACAAAATTCCGTAAGGTGCACAAAGGCCGCAACCGTGGTCTAGCGCAAGGTACGGATGTTAGCTTCGGCACTTTCGGTCTTAAAGCTGTTGGCCGTGGTCGTCTGACTGCACGTCAGATCGAAGCGGCACGTCGTGCTATGACCCGTGCTATTAAGCGTCAAGGTAAAATCTGGATCCGTGTGTTCCCAGACAAACCAATCACTGAGAAACCACTCGAAGTTCGTATGGGTAAAGGTAAAGGTAACGTAGAATATTGGGTTGCCTTAATCCAGCCTGGTAAAGTTCTATACGAAATGGACGGTGTGCCTGAAGAGCTGGCTCGTGAGGCATTCTCTTTGGCAGCAGCGAAACTGCCTATCAAAACCACCTTTGTAACTAAGACGGTGATGTAATGAAAGCACAAGAGCTGCGCGAAAAAAGCGTTGAAGAGCTGAATGCTGAACTTTTGAACCTGTTACGTGAACAATTTAATTTACGTATGCAGGCTGCAAGTGGTCAGCTGCAACAGTCTCATCTGTTGAAACAAGTGCGTCGCGATATCGCACGTGTGAAGACTTTACTGACTGAGAAGGCAGGTGCGTAATGAGCGATAAAATCCGTACTCTGCAAGGTCGTGTAGTTAGCGATAAAATGGAGAAATCTATTGTTGTTGCTATCGAGCGTATGGTGAAACACCCTCTGTATGGTAAATTCATCCGTCGTACGACTAAATTGCACGTACATGACGAGAACAATGAATGTGGAATCGGTGACGTGGTAGAAATCCGCGAAACTCGTCCACTGTCTAAGACTAAGTCTTGGGCCTTAGTTCGCGTTGTAGAAAAAGCTGTTCTGTAATAGAATAACTTTTCCTGATGAATAAACGGCTCTTTTTTGACTGAGCCGTTTATTTTTTTCTGTCCAACACGATGATGTGGTGTTATAATGCCGCGCCCTCGTAGTATGGGTATATTTGAACGGCCTCTTCATAATGAGGTGGCTCAGTAGTAGTTGACATTTAGCGGAGCACTAAAATGATCCAAGAACAGACTATGCTGAACGTGGCCGACAACTCCGGTGCACGTCGCGTAATGTGTATCAAGGTTCTAGGTGGCTCGCACCGTCGCTATGCACATGTAGGCGACATCATTAAAATTACTGTTAAAGAAGCAATTCCACGCGGTAAAGTTAAAAAGGGTGATGTCCTGAAAGCGGTAGTGGTGCGCACCAAGAAGGGTGTACGTCGCCCTGACGGTTCTGTCATTCGCTTCGATGGTAATGCTTGTGTGTTATTAAATAACAACAGCGAGCAAGTAATCGGTACGCGTATTTTTGGGCCGGTAACTCGTGAACTTCGTAATGAGAAGTTTATGAAAATTATCTCTCTGGCACCTGAAGTACTCTAAGGAGCGAACTATGGCAGCGAAAATCCGTCGTGATGACGAAGTTATCGTGCTAACTGGGAAAGACAAAGGTAAGCGCGGTAAAGTAAAACAGGTTATTTCTTCTAGTAAAGTTATCGTTGAAGGTATCAATCTGGTTAAAAAACATCAGAAGCCTGTACCGGCTCTGAACCAACCAGGTGGCATCGTTGAAAAAGAAGCGGCTATTCAAGTTTCTAACGTTGCAATCTTTAACGCGGCAACTGGCAAGGCTGACCGTGTAGGCTTTAGATTCGAAGACGGCAAAAAAGTCCGTTTCTTCAAGTCTAACAGTGAAACTATCAAGTAATTTTTGGAGTATACGATGGCGAAACTGCATGATTACTATAAAGACGAAGTAGTTAATAAGCTCATGACTGAGTTTAATTACACTTCTGTCATGCAAGTCCCTCGGGTCGAGAAGATCACCCTGAATATGGGTGTTGGTGAAGCGATTGCTGATAAAAAACTGCTGGATAACGCAGCAGCTGATTTAACAGCAATCTCAGGTCAAAAACCTTTGATCACCAAAGCACGCAAATCTGTTGCAGGCTTCAAAATCCGTCAGGGCTATCCAATCGGCTGTAAAGTAACCCTGCGTGGCGAACGCATGTGGGAGTTCCTTGAGCGTCTGATTTCTATTGCTGTACCACGTATTCGTGACTTCCGTGGCTTGCCCGCTAAGTCTTTCGATGGTCGCGGTAACTACAGCATGGGTGTTCGTGAACAAATCATCTTCCCTGAAATCGATTACGATAAAGTGGATCGCGTACGTGGTTTAGATATTACTATCACCACTACTGCGAAATCAGATGACGAAGGTCGCGCACTGTTAGCAGCGTTCAACTTCCCGTTCCGCAAGTAAGGCAGGGTACTCATGGCTAAGAAATCTATGAAAGCGCGTGATGTTAAACGTGCTAAATTAGCTGAGAAATTCTTCGCAAAACGCGTAGAACTGAAAGCTATCATCTCTGATGTTAAAGCATCTGATGAAGATCGCTGGGACGCTGTTCTCAAGCTGCAAACACTGCCACGTGATTCAAGTCCTTCTCGTCAGCGTAATCGCTGCCGTCAAACAGGGCGTCCGCACGGTTTCCTGCGGAAGTTTGGTCTGAGCCGTATTAAAGTCCGTGAAGCCGCTATGCGCGGTGAAATCCCGGGCCTTAAAAAGGCAAGTTGGTAATTCCATTTGAATCACGGGAGTAAAGACAGATGAGCATGCAAGATCCCATCGCGGATATGCTGACCCGTATCCGTAACGGTCAGGCCGCGAACAAAGTTGCGGTCACCATGCCTTCCTCCAAGCTGAAAGTGGCAATTGCCAAAGTGCTGAAGGAAGAAGGTTATATTGAAGATTTTAAAATTGAAGGCGACATCAAGCCAGAACTGGAACTGACTTTACGTTATTTCCAAGGTAAGGCTGTTGTAGAAAGCATTCAGCGTGTAAGCCGCCCAAGTCTGCGCATCTATAAGAAAAAAGATGAGCTGCCACAAGTTATGGCTGGTTTAGGTATCGCTGTTATTTCTACCTCTAAAGGTGTCATGACTGATCGTGCAGCTCGCCAAGCTGGTCTTGGTGGCGAGATTCTCTGCTACGTAGCTTAATTCGGGAGGAAAGAATGTCTCGTGTGGCAAAAGCACCCGTCGTCATTCCTGCCGGCGTAGAGGTAAAACTCAACGGTCAGGTTATTTCGATTAAGGGTAAAAACGGCGAGCTTACTCGTACTATCCATAATGCAGTTGAAGTTAAAAACGAAGACAACCAACTGACTTTCGCTCCTCGTGAAGGTTTTGAAGATGCATGGGCACAAGCGGGTACGACTCGTTCACTGTGCAATGCAATGGTTGTTGGTGTTACCGAAGGCTTCACTAAAAAGCTTCAACTGGTCGGTGTTGGTTACCGTGCAGCAATCAAAGGCAATGCTGTAAGCTTGTCTTTAGGTTTTTCGCATCCGGTTGAACACGCACTGCCAGCAGGCATTACTGCTGAATGCCCAACACAAACTGAAATCGTACTGAAAGGTGCGGATAAGCAAGTGATTGGTCAAGTTGCAGCAGAACTGCGTGCTTACCGTCGTCCTGAGCCTTATAAAGGTAAAGGTGTTCGTTACGCCGATGAAATCGTGCGTACCAAAGAGGCTAAGAAGAAGTAAGGTAACACTATGGATAAGAAAGCAGCTCGTATCCGTCGTGCGACCCGCGCACGCCGTAAGATCCAAGAGTTGGGTGCGACTCGCCTGGTGGTACATCGTACTCCACGCCATATTTATGCGCAGGTTATCGCACCGAACGGTTCTGAAACATTGGTTGCAGCTTCTACTACAGAAAAAGCTATCAATGAACAAGTTAAGTTTACTGGAAACAAAGACGCAGCAGCAATTGTTGGTAAGTTAGTTGCTGAACGCGCACTGGAAAAAGGCATCACTGTTGTTGCTTTTGACCGTTCTGGTTTCCAATATCATGGTAGAGTCCAGGCACTGGCAGATGCTGCCCGTGAAGCTGGCCTTCAGTTCTAAGGTAGAGGTGTAAGATGTCTCACATCGAAAAACAAGCTGGCGAACTGCAGGAAAAGCTGATCGCGGTAAACCGCGTAGCAAAAACCGTTAAAGGTGGCCGTATTTTCAGCTTTACCGCACTGACTGTAGTTGGTGATGGTAACGGTCGCGTTGGTTTTGGCTACGGCAAAGCGCGCGAAGTTCCGGCAGCAATCCAGAAAGCGATGGAAAAAGCCCGTCGCAGTATGAAAACCGTTGCTCTAAACAACGGCACATTGTTCCACCCTGTGAAAGGTACACACACTGGTTCTCGTGTGTTTATGCAACCTGCTCACGAAGGTACCGGTATCATTGCCGGCGGTGCAATGCGTGCTGTTTTAGAAGTAGCTGGAGTTCGCAACGTACTGGCTAAAACCTATGGTTCCACAAACCCAATCAACGTGGTTCGTGCAACACTGGATGCTTTAGACAGCATGAAGTCTCCAGAAATGGTCGCAGCTAAGCGTGGAAAATCCGTCGAAGAAATTCTGGGGTAATCGGCTATGGCTAAGACTATTAAAATTACACAAGTTCGCAGTTCAATCGGTCGTCTGCCTAAGCATAAGGCAACACTGGTCGGTTTAGGTCTGCGTCGCATTGGTCATACAGTAGAGCGCGAGGATACTCCTGCTGTACGTGGTATGGTCAACTTGGTTTCCTACATGGTTAAAGTTGAGGAGTAAGAGATGCGTTTAAATACTCTGTCTCCGGCTGAAGGTGCCAAGCACGCGCCTAAACGCGTAGGTCGTGGTATCGGTTCTGGTCTGGGTAAAACCGGCGGCCGTGGTCACAAAGGTCAGAAATCTCGTTCTGGCGGTGGCGTACGTCGTGGTTTCGAAGGTGGCCAGATGCCTTTATACCGTCGTTTGCCGAAATTCGGCTTCACTTCACGTAAAGCAATGATCACTGCAGAGATTCGTCTGTCTGATTTTGCTGCTGTTGAAGGCGATGTTATTGATCTGAACGCACTGAAAGCCGCGAACGTTGTTGGCATCCAGATTGAATACGCTAAAGTTATTCTGTCTGGCGAAGTGAACCGTGCAGTTACTGTACGTGGCCTTCGTGTTACTAAAGGTGCTCGCGCTGCAATCGAAGCTGCCGGCGGTAAAATTGAGGAATAAGTGACAGATGGCTAAACAACCAGGATTAGATTTTCAAAGTGCCAAAGGTGGAGCTGGCGAACTTAAACGCAGACTTTTGTTTGTAATTGGTGCGCTAATTGTTTTCCGAATTGGTTCTTTTATTCCAATCCCTGGTATTGATGCCACTGTGCTTGCCAAATTGCTCGAACAGCAACAAGGCACCATCATTGAAATGTTTAACATGTTCTCTGGTGGTGCTCTTAGCCGTGCTTCTATCTTTGCTTTGGGTATCATGCCGTATATTTCGGCATCGATTATTATCCAATTATTATCTGTGGTTAATCCACGATTAGCAGAGATCAAGAAGGAAGGAGAAGCAGGTCGTCGGAAGATAAGCCAATATACTCGCTGGGGTACTCTGGTATTAGCAATATTCCAATCTATTGGTATTGCAATGGGTCTACCGAATATGCCAGGGATGCAAGGGTTAGTTATTGATCCAGGCCTCCCGTTCTACTTTACGGCAGTTGTTAGCTTAGTCACAGGAACAATGTTCCTAATGTGGTTGGGTGAACAGATAACTGAAAGAGGTATCGGTAACGGTATTTCTATCATTATCTTCGCTGGTATTGTTGCGGGATTACCGCCGGCCATTGGCCATACCATCGAGCAAGCTCGGCAGGGCGATCTGCACTTCCTCCTGTTGCTGTTGGTTGCGGTGTTAGTATTCGCGGTTACTTTCTTTGTTGTGTTTATGGAACGTGGACAACGCCGAATCGTCGTTAACTACGCTAAACGTCAGCAAGGTCGCCGTGTTTATGCAGCACAAAGTACACATTTACCGTTAAAAGTGAATATGGCGGGTGTAATTCCTGCAATTTTTGCTTCCAGTATCATACTATTCCCGGGTACAATAGCATCTTGGTTTGGTGATGGAACTGGCTGGGACTGGCTGACGACTATTTCTATGTATTTGCAGCCTGGTCAACCGTTATATGTGCTACTTTATGCATCTGCGATCATCTTCTTCTGTTTCTTCTATACGGCGTTGGTTTTCAACCCAAGAGAAACGGCAGATAACCTGAAGAAGTCCGGTGCATTTGTACCAGGAATTCGTCCGGGAGAGCAAACGGCCAAGTACATTGATAAGGTAATGACTCGCTTAACACTAGTTGGCGCATTATATATTACCTTCATCTGCCTAATCCCGGAGTTCATGCGTGACGCAATGAAAGTACCTTTCTATTTTGGTGGTACTTCCCTCTTAATCGTGGTTGTCGTTATCATGGACTTTATGGCTCAAGTGCAAACTCTAATGATGTCAAGTCAGTATGAGTCTGCATTGAAGAAAGCAAACCTGAAAGGTAAGTAATCACTTAGTGTGGTTATGGTTTGCTTAGAAGTTACGGAGAGTAAAAATGAAAGTTCGTGCTTCCGTCAAGAAATTATGCCGTAACTGCAAAATTATTCGTCGCAATGGTAGCGTTCGTGTAATTTGCAGTGTTGAACCAAGACATAAACAACGTCAAGGTTAAGAAAAAGCATTTTTTTCTTGCAAAGTTGGGTTGAGCTGGCTAAATTAGCCAGCCAATCTTTTTTATCTAAGATACATTATTGTTTGAGTATCCTGAAAACGGGCTTTTCAGCACAGTAATGTATATTTTAACTTAGGAGTGCATAGTGGCCCGTATAGCAGGCATTAACATTCCTGATCATAAACATACCGTAATCGCTTTAACATCGATTTTCGGCATCGGCAAGACCCGTTCACAGGCTATCTGTGAAGCAACTGGTATTGCTGAAAATGTTAAGATCAGTGAGCTGTCTGAAGAACAAATCGACAAGCTGCGTGACGAAGTTGCTAAATACGTTGTAGAAGGTGACTTACGTCGTGAAATTACCCTGAGCATCAAGCGTCTGATGGACCTTGGATGTTACCGTGGTTTACGTCATCGTCGTGGTCTTCCTGTACGCGGACAGCGTACTAAGACTAACGCTCGTACCCGTAAGGGTCCGCGTAAGCCGATCAAGAAATAAGTCGGGGTATTGAATAATGGCAAAAGCACCAATTCGTGCACGTAAGCGTGTAAGAAAACAAGTCTCAGACGGTGTGGCTCATATCCATGCTTCTTTCAACAACACAATCGTTACTATTACTGACCGTCAAGGTAACGCATTAGGTTGGGCAACTGCCGGTGGTTCCGGTTTCCGTGGTTCTCGCAAATCTACTCCGTTCGCAGCTCAGGTTGCAGCAGAGCGTTGCGCAGAAGCTGTGAAAGAATACGGAATCAAAAACCTGGAAGTTATGGTTAAGGGACCGGGTCCGGGTCGCGAATCAACAATTCGTGCTCTGAACGCCGCTGGTTTTCGCATCACTAATATTACTGATGTGACTCCTATCCCTCATAACGGTTGTCGCCCACCGAAAAAACGTCGCGTTTAATACGTTTCGTTTTTTTTAGGACTGTTGGAGAAAGAAAATGGCTAGATATTTGGGTCCTAAGCTCAAGCTGAGCCGTCGCGAAGGAACAGACCTCTTCCTGAAGTCTGGTGTTCGCGCGATTGACACCAAGTGTAAATTAGAACAGGCTCCAGGCCAGCACGGTGCGCGTAAACCGCGTCTGTCTGACTATGGCGTCCAGTTACGTGAAAAACAAAAAGTTCGTCGTATCTACGGTGTTCTGGAACGTCAATTCCGTAACTATTACAAAGAAGCAACACGTCTGAAAGGCAACACAGGTGAAAACCTGCTGACTTTGCTTGAAGGTCGTCTTGATAACGTCGTTTACCGTATGGGCTTTGGCGCAACTCGCGCAGAAGCACGTCAAATGGTTAGCCATAAAGCTATCATGGTAAATGGCCGTGTAGTTAATATCGCTTCTTATCAGGTTTCCCCGAATGACGTTATCAGCGTTCGTGAGAAAGCTAAAAAACAGTCTCGTATTAAGGCTGCTTTAGAGCTGGCTGAACAGCGTGAGAAGCCAACTTGGCTGGAAGTTGATGCTGCTAAAATGGAAGGTGTGTTCAAACGTATTCCTGAACGTACTGACTTGTCTGCGGACATTAACGAACACCTGATCGTCGAGCTTTACTCCAAGTAAAGCTTAGCACCAAAGAGAGGACACAATGCAGGGTTCTGTGACAGAGTTTCTAAAACCGCGCCTGGTAGATATCGAGCAAGTGAGTTCGACGCACGCTAAGGTGACCCTTGAGCCTTTAGAGCGTGGCTTTGGCCATACTCTTGGTAACGCACTGCGCCGTATTCTGCTTTCGTCTATGCCGGGTTGTGCGGTGACAGAGGTTGAGATTGATGGTGTACTGCATGAGTACAGCACCAAAGAAGGTGTACAGGAAGATATCCTGGAGATTCTCCTCAACCTGAAAGGGCTGGCGGTAAAAGTTCAGGGGAAAGATGAAGTTATTTTAACCTTGAATAAATCTGGCATTGGCCCTGTGACTGCAGCCGACATCATCCATGATGGTGATGTCGAAATCGTCAAGCCACAGCACATCATCTGCCACCTTACTGACGAAAGCGCATCTATTAATATGCGAATTAAAGTACAGCGTGGTCGTGGTTATGTGCCGGCTTCTGCCCGAGTTCATTCGGAAGAAGATGAGCGCCCAATCGGTCGTTTGTTAGTCGATGCTTGCTACAGCCCAGTAGAGCGTATTGCCTACAATGTTGAAGCAGCTCGTGTTGAGCAACGTACAGACTTGGATAAGTTAGTTATTGAAATGGAAACTAACGGTACAATCGATCCTGAAGAGGCGATTCGCCGTGCGGCAACCATTCTGGCTGAACAACTTGAAGCTTTTGTTGACTTACGTGATGTTCGTCAGCCTGAAGTTAAAGAAGAGAAACCAGAATTCGATCCTATCTTATTGCGCCCAGTTGACGATCTGGAATTGACTGTCCGCTCTGCTAACTGCCTCAAAGCAGAAGCTATCCACTACATCGGTGATCTGGTACAGCGTACAGAAGTTGAGTTGCTCAAAACTCCGAACCTTGGTAAGAAATCTCTTACTGAAATTAAGGACGTCTTGGCATCTCGTGGTCTTTCTCTGGGCATGCGTCTAGAAAATTGGCCACCAGCAAGTATTGCTGATGATTAAGATCACAGGTTAAGGTTTTACTGAGAAGGATAAGGTCATGCGCCATCGTAAGAGTGGTCGTCAATTGAACCGCAACAGCAGCCACCGCCAAGCTATGTTCCGTAACATGGCAGGTTCTTTAGTTCGTCATGAGATCATCAAGACGACTCTGCCTAAAGCGAAAGAACTGCGTCGCGTCGTTGAGCCGCTGATTACTCTTGCCAAGACCGACAGCGTAGCTAATCGTCGTCTGGCATTCGCACGTACTCGTGATAACGAGATCGTTGCAAAATTATTTAATGAACTGGGACCTCGTTTCGCAGCTCGTGCAGGTGGTTACACTCGTATTCTTAAGTGTGGCTACCGTACAGGTGACAACGCTCCGATGGCTTACATCGAGCTTGTTGACCGTGCTGTTGAGTCTCAAGAAGCAGCAGCAGAGTAATCTGCCGTCGCTTTCAAGAAAACCGGGTATATTTGCCCGGTTTTTTTGTACCTGCTATTCTTATCTTTCCAAATAATTTTTTCCCTTGGATTTTTCGTGATTAACCCTTATTTACAGGTGAGTACGATGAGCATGTATAAGATAGGTGAAATTGCTAGGCTCGCAGATGTGACGCCTGATACGATCCGTTTTTATGAAAAACAAGGTTTGATGGGGCATAAAGAGAGAACTGAAGGTGGGTATCGGTTATTTACTGAGAAAGACCTCCAGCGATTACGTTTTATTCGTTATGCAAAGCAGCTAGGCTTTACTTTAGAAGCTATCACTGAACTGCTTTCAATTCGAGTGGATCCAGAACATCATACTTGTCAAGAATCTAAACAGATTGTTGATCTCAGATTACTTGAAGTTGAAAAAAAGATACAAGAGCTTATTATTATGCGTGATTCACTGAAAATGTTAAGCTCGGCATGTTGTGGTGAAGAACATGCGACAACCTATTGCTCTATTATGGAGATATTAGAAAAAGGGGCGTCTAAAGTTTATTAATTCTATAATCTGTTAACTATATAAAGGTATGTTATGAGCAAATATCAACATAAACGTGGTGAGATTAAAGATAATGCGATTGAAGCATTACTCCATGACCCACTATTTCGTCAAAGAGTTGAAAAAAATAAAAAAGGGAAAGGAAGTTATACAAGAAAGGAAAAGAATAAGAATTCAGTTAATTGGGAGGCCAGTGGTAATAGGTTTATTTACTTATTACCACTGGCCTTTTAGTTAATTTTTATTTTGTTCTTTTAAAAGATCACGTATTTCTGATAACAGGACTTCTTCTTTAGATGGTGGAGCTGGTTCAGCTGGTGCTGCTTCCTTTTCACGGCGAACTTTATTCATGATCTTAATTGCCATAAAGATAGCGAACGCAACAATAACGAAGTCAAAAACGGTTTGTATAAACATACCATAATTTAGTACTACCGCAGGTAAATCCCCTTGTGCTTCCTTTAATACCACGCTGAATGATTTGAAATCAACACCTCCGATCAGTAAACCTAGCGGAGGCATGATGATATCAGCAACTAATGAAGATACAATTTTACCAAATGCAGCACCAATAATAATACCAACTGCCATATCCACTACATTGCCCTTCATAGCAAATTCGCGGAAATCTTTTAAAAAGCTCATTAGACGACCCCTTAATAAATAATTCAATTGAAACAAAACATGTATTAGGTTAACAAATTATAGTCGCTAAAATTATTAAGCTACAAATATTTACTATGTTTATTTTTATAAGAAGAATGGACTTGGTTGGAATAATTTTTCAACTTCGGGTACATATTTTTTATCTGTAATAAACATAATGACATGGTCGCCTTGTTCAATGGTATGGTAATCACTAGCTATAATGACTTCTTCTTCACGAACAATTGCACCAATAATAGTTCCTGGAGGAAGTTTAATTTCAGATATTTTTTTACCAACCACTTTTGACGTATTTTCATCACCGTGTGCAATTGCTTCAATAGCTTCCGCTACGCCTCTTCTTAAAGATGAAACATTGACTATATCCGCTTTTCTAACATGGCTTAATAAAGCAGAAATTGTTGCCTGTTGAGGTGAAATCGCAATATCAATTACCCCTCCTTGAACGAGTTCAACATATGCAGAGCGTTGTATAAGCACCATTGCTTTTTTAGCGCCCATTTTTTTTGCTAACATTGCAGACATAATATTAGCTTCATCATCATTTGTTAGGGCAATAAAAACATCCATTTGCTCAATATGTTCTTCTGTGAGTAACTCTTGGTCGGATGCATCGCCATAAAATACAATGGTATCATGTAGTAACTCAGCAAGTTCTGTTGCGCGCTTCTGGTTGCGCTCAATAAGTTTCACGCTGTAATCTTTTTCTAGTCGCCTTGCTAGGCCGGCTCCGACGTTACCACCACCCACTATCATCAAACGTTTGTAGGGTTTTTCTAGTCTTTGCAGCTCACTCATTACAGCTCGGATATGTTGCGTTGAAGCAACAAAAAAAACCTCATCACCTGCTTCAATGATTGTTGAGCCTTGTGGGCGAATAGGCCTATCTTGGCGGAAAATAGCGACAACACGAGTATCAATATGTGGCATGTGTTCGCGCAAGCTCGATAGCGCATTACCAACGAGTGAACCGCCGTAATAAGCTTTTACAGCAACTATGCTGACTTTGCCTTCTGCAAAGTTTACAACCTGAAGCGCGCCAGGGTATTGAATTAATTTATAGATATAGTCGATAACTAATTGTTCTGGCGATATTAAATAGTCAATCGGGATTTGTTCAGGTAGAAACAATTTGTCGGCTTCACGGATATATTCAGTCGCCCTGATACGCGCTATCTTATTTGGGGTATTAAATAGGCTATACGCAATTTGGCAAGCAATCATGTTAGTTTCATCGGAATTGGTGACCGCTACCAACATATCCGCATCTTCTGCGCCTGCATCTCGAAGCACTCTAGGGTGAGAACCATGACCATTTACCACTCGAAGATCGAATTGATCCTGTAATTGACGTAACCGATCAGCATCGGTATCAACGACGGTAATATCATTGTTCTCATCAACTAAATTTTCAGCAAGTGTTCCGCCAACTTGCCCAGCACCTAGAATAATGATCTTCATTACATCTTCCTATATCAGAGAGCTGGCTACAATTTACTACACTTTTTTGACTAAGCGTGCATAAAAGAAACCATCACCACCATGAGTACTTGGTAATACTTGTAACCCAGCATCGGTTCCATCATTTAGACTGGCATCATTATGTTTAGATAGGAAATATTGTATTTGCTTTCCATTTTCTTCGGGCATAATTGAGCAAGTCGCATAGACTAGCGTGCCGCCCGGTTTTAAATAAGGCCAGATAGCTTCAAGAATTTGAGCTTGTAGCTGCGCTAATTCATTTATGTCTGAGTCACGACGTAGCCATTTGATATCAGGATGACGCCTAATAACGCCTGTAGCAGAACAAGGAGCATCAAGTAAAATACGATCAAATCGCTGATCTTTAGCCCATGTTTCGGGAAGTGTACCGTCTCCTTGTATAACAACAGCGTGTTGCTTAAGGCGAATCAGATTTTCTTTTACTCTTTTAAGACGATGTTCATCGATATCTACAGCAATAACATTCGCTTTAGGAGCTAGCTCCAAAATATGGGTTGTTTTTCCACCGGGTGCAGCACATAAATCTAAAATACTTTCCCCATTTTGAGGTTCTAGCAATTCAGCACAGCCTTGAGCTGAGACATCTTGTACTGTAGACCAGCCATCTTCAAAGCCCGGAAGACGAGATACTGCGGTGGGTTCATCTAACCGAATAGCATTTGGGTGTAAAGGGTGCAAATGTGCGGTTATCTCAGACTGTTCTAATAAGTTGAGATACTGTGCAGCAGTGTGATGTTGAGAATTTACTCTTAACCACATAGGTGGTCGTTGGTTATTTGCCTCAATAATAGATTGCCAATCATCTGGATAGGCTGTTTGTAGGCGTTTTAATAACCAGCTCGGATGCAAATATTGGCTAGTGTTGTTAGCTATTCTCTCTTCTAGCTGTGCTTGCTGGCGCTGAAATGAACGTAACACGCCATTAATAAGCCCTTTTAATTGGGGCTTTTTCAGTGCAACCGCTCCATCTACTGTTTCAGCTAATGCCGCATGAGGGGGAATGCGAGTATAAAGGAGCTGGTAGATACCAACCATGATTAAGTAATGTAGAATTCTTTGTTTACCCGTTAATGGTTTTTCCATTAGCTGGTTAATAAACCATTCAAGCTTAGGTAAATAACGTAGAACACCAAAGCAAATTTCTTGTAATAATGCTTTGTCTTTATCATTGATATTACGCTGTAAGTCAGGCAGTACAGTACTTAATGATTGGCCATTATCAAGGACTTGGTTAATTGCTGTTGCCGCAATACTGCGTAAATTATATGTATTTTTCATATAGAGAAGATGAATTCATTAGTGACTGAAATAAAACAGCCTGAAGGCATCAGGCTGTTTACAAGTTCGTTATGCTAGAATTTGCTCTGGGATAAACCATTCGCGACGAGAGTTTAGGATATCTTGTGCACTCATTGCTTTCTTGCCAGGCGGTTGTAGCTGAATAATATTTAGTATGCCATTTCCTGTGGCAATGGATATACCTTTTTTATCAGCGCTAATAATTGTTCCTGGTTGCTTATCATGGGCTTCTGTGAGTACTTCAGCTTGCCAAACTTTAATGAGTTGTTCTTCAACTATGAAATAGCTCATTGGCCAAGGATTGAAAGCACGAATGCAACGCTCAATATGTACAGCATCATCTTGCCAATTAATACGAGCTTCTTCTTTCGATAATTTTTCTGCGTAATTTGCTAATGACTCGTCTTGTTTTTCAGCAATGCATTGGCCTGAAGATAGCATTTCAACAGTATGAATTAATGCTTCAGGGCCTGTTATTGCTAATTTAGCATATAACGAGGCGCTAGTATCACTAGGGGTAATTGGACAGATTGCTTTGTAAAGCATATCACCAGTATCTAAACCTGCGTCCATTTGCATAATAGTCACACCAGTTTCCGTATCACCAGCCCAAATAGAACGTTGAATAGGTGCAGCTCCTCTCCAGCGAGGTAGTAAAGAGCCGTGAACATTCAAGCAACCTAAGCGAGGGATATCGAGAACTGCTTGCGGTAAAATCAAACCGTAGGCAACAACTATCATTAGGTCAGCATTTTGGTTTTTTATCCACTGCTGGTTTTCGCTATCCTTAAGAGAAACTGGCTGAAAAACAGGTAGTTGGTGTTCTTCAGCGAGAACCTTGACAGGACTCGGTGTTAACTTTTTGCCTCTTCCAGCAGGTTTGTCATGGCGAGTGAGGACGCCAACGACTTTGTGTCTAGTATCTAAGAGAGCAGCTAAGTGTTTGGCCGCAAAATCTGGTGTACCCGCAAAAATAATTTTCAATGGCTCTGACACGTTAATTTCCCTATTTATATGTAGCGAATTAGCTATTTTTGGCTTCTTTTGCTCTTAGTCTGTCTAATTTTTCAACTTTCTGGCGGATGCGCTGACGTTTTAAAGGTGATAAGTAGTCAACAAATAGTTTACCAACAAGGTGGTCCATTTCATGTTGGATACAGATAGCTAATAAACCATCAGCCTCTAGTTCAAAAGACTCACCGTTATAGTTTAGTGCGCGAACTTTTACTTGTTCAGCGCGAGGGACGAAACCATGTTGTTCTGGAATAGATAAGCAACCTTCTTCGATACCGGTTTCCCCAGATTTATCAAGTAATTCAGGGTTAATAAGAACCAAACGCTCATCACGGGTTTCGGACACATCAATGACGATGATTCTCTGATGGATATCGACTTGTGTTGCTGCAAGGCCAATACCTTCTTCTTCATACATGGTATCGAACATATCATCAACGATACGCTGTATAGAAGCATCAACTTTGTCTACTGGCTTAGCGATTGTGCGTAAGCGTTCGTCTGGGTAATGTAATACGTTTAAGACTGACATAAATTTTTCGAGCGGTTTCCAAAATGTGAAAGGGAATTAATGACTATTCTAGACATTTCTCCTTCATATTGACAGTATTGGTTACGATTTGTTCACTGAATAACCTATCTGTTAATGAGTCAGGATGACAATAATGAATACCCAAGAGATTTGGTTAAGGATGTCGCAGGTTAAAAGGCTATTACCTTTACATGCAGTAAGAATAATTAATGAGCTAAAACAATTAAATAAAATTAGTTATCAGGCCTTACATCATCATGGCTTGAATGAAATACAACAATTGCAATTTATGAATGTGTCCATGCACCGGCTTGAGAAAGTACAGGCATGGCTTTCAAGTAAACATCATCAAATGGTTACTTTTTGTGATCCACATTACCCTTTTTTATTAAAGCAAATCTACCGCCCCCCTCTTTTATTTTTTGTCGTGGGCAAAAGTGAATTATTGGTAACACCCCAAATTGCTATAGTCGGAAGTCGTAGAGCAAGTGAATACGGCAGAACATGGACTAACCTATTTGTAAAGAGTTTCGTGCGCCATGGTATAACTATCACAAGTGGGCTTGCATTA
>NZ_JAMPNU010000043.1:0-21122 GCF_028479505.1 Providencia sp. PROV205
TCGAAAATTACCAATTAAGGAAGCGTAAAAGAAAATACAACCCTACCCCCAATACAATTGGCCAAAAATAAAGAAGAAAAAATTGAGTGAATATCGTATGGCGTGGAATAGTCACCTTAGCTTCAAGCTCTTCTTTCGAAATATCTACGCCTTTTGCTTTTTCTATGATCACGTGATCTTCTAAACTTTCACGAATAAACTTAATTTGTCGGTACATGCGCAAACCTGATGCACTAAGCGCCAGCCCAACAAAAATGAAAATAAAGATGATGATAAAACTGATATTACTGCCGGAAAACCCATTAGCGACTTGAGGTACTGGTGAATTATTCCAAAAGAAATTTAGGAATGGTGTAGTTTGACGAGTCATTTCCGCCATTAATTTAATAAAATCATTAGCGACCGCATTGACCCCTTCACCTGCGAGCCCCTTCATGCCAGCCAATTTAATTAAAGACACCAATGTCGAAATTAATGCTAACAGAAAAACAACCCAACCCAGAATACGTTTGCCGACTGCGACATAATTGGCATTATGGTAATTCATTACTGCTTTTCCTCAGCGTTATTATTTTTGATAAGTTTTTACAATGATTTCTCAAGGCTAATCATAGCTGAAAATATTCATTGCCTCCAAATTTCAATTCATAATTGATAACAATGTTTAGACTTTCAGACTAATCAAAATAGTGTGGTTATTCATTATCATGATATTTCTACTTCATGCAGTCCGAATATCCTTCAATATTGTTTTAATACTAACTCAAGTAATACGCTTGAGGTCAGTTTACTGATATCATTGCTCCTTCGTTAATAGATACGACATGAATGGAGTTTTGACATGTACCATAATCTTCCCATCCAATCGGTCATTTTTGATATGGATGGTTTACTGATCGACTCGGAACCGTTTTGGGCACAGGCTGAACTTGAGATTTTTTCACAATTGGGTGTCGACGTTTCAATTGCAGATACCCTGCCTGATACTTTAGGTTTACGTATTGACCATGTGGTGGAGCTTTGGTACCACGCCTCCCCTTGGCAAGGATGTAGCCAAGAAGAAGCCACACAACGTATCATTGACCGTGTTGTTGGCTTAGTTGAAGAAACTCGCCCTATTCTACCTGGCGTGCAGCATGCCATGGAACTTTGCCGTTCAATGGATTTAAAAATTGCACTGGCTTCCGCCTCTCCTTTGTATATGTTGGAAAAAGTATTAAACCTTCTGGATATTCGTGACTATTTCTCTGCGGTTATTTCTGCGTCTGACTTACCTTTGAGTAAACCTCATCCTGAAGTTTATCTTAAAGCAGCAGCTGAGTTATCGACTAAACCAGTCAATTGCGTTTCATTAGAAGATTCATTTAACGGTATGATTTCTGCAAAAGCCGCCAGAATGCGTTCAATTGTGGTACCTGATAGCAAGCATTTTAATGACCCGCGCTTTGGTTTAGCGGATATCAAGCTAGCCTCATTGAATGACTTAAAAGCTGAACATTTACGTTAAAAATACTTTGTGTGCCTAATAAGTGTTCTCCCCTATCTAACTTAGGTAGGGGAATTGTGTCAGATTATAAAACTCTTCCCTTATCTGCTAATAAATAAGAGTTTTTTTACCTTTCTACTACTATCATATTCTTTTCAAACACTTTATACTGCCAATCAACTGTATAGATAAACAGATGGTATTTTATCCACCATGACAGCTGAAGGGCATCTGCTTTTTTCCGTCGCCTCTTTGATAATGGCTCATAAACTTCAAATCACCCCAGAGATTGCTCATGGTGATTGGCTGCACATGGTTCCAGGAGCCTTATTAGGCGCATTATTGCCCGATATTGACCACCCTTCTTCAATTCCTGGTCGACTACTGCGGATTTTTTCATTACCCATATCCAAACTGTGTGGGCACCGGGGGTTTACTCATAGCCTAGTTGCATGGTTTCTCTTGATGATTTCTTGTTATCAATGGCTACCTTCTGAATGGGCAATCCCAGCTGATATTATCCAAGCCTTTTTATTGGGTTATATCAGTCATCTCGTCGCCGATATGCTCACGCCTTCGGGAGTACCGTTACTATGGCCACTCCCCCAGCGTTTTTGTTTTCCCATGATCCGCGGTAAAAATAGCCAACGTGGAGAACGCTTTGTCGCCATTGTTTTGACTGTTTGTGCCTGCTTGTTACCTGCTGGTTATCAATTCGATTTTTATAGTCATATTGATGTGATTATAAAATATATTCATAATCAAATAGATACATATCTCCCCACATAAATTATAGTTTTGTAATATAATGTAAGTATGAATAATACTATCTTATTACTTTTTGATATAAGAAATGTGTTTTATCAGCTGATAACATATAACCAGTTGTTTGAAGCAACTAAATCCTTATAACCAATAAGGACTAAAGGGCAAGTAACATACCTTATAAAAATATGATTTGGAGTTCGGAATGAATATTCCTCTAATTATTAATGTGCTCGGCTTTGTAGCACTACTAATACTGTTAGCAAAACTAGGGGCTAAAGGCTGGAGCCTATCTAAAAAAGTGTTAGTTGGCCTGGTTTTCGGTGTTGCCTATGGGGTAGTACTGCACCTCGTGTATGGTAGTGGCCACCAAACGGTAAAAGACTCCATTCTGTGGTTTAATATTGTCGGAAATGGTTATGTGCAGCTATTACAAATGGTGATTATGCCATTGGTATTTGCTTCAATACTAAGTGCAGTGGCAAGGCTACATAAAGCATCTTCGCTAGGTAAAATAAGCTTTTTAACAATTGGCACCTTGTTATTTACCACCGCTATTGCAGCGTTAGTGGGTATTTTAATTGCCAATGTATTCGGCTTAACTGCGGAAGGCTTAGTTCAAGGTCAATCCGAAACAGCACGTTTATCTGCAATAGAAAGCAACTATATTGGGAAAGTTTCTGACTTAACCGTACCTCAACTAATTTTATCGTTTATTCCAAAAAACCCATTTGCGGATTTAACGGGTGCAAATCCAACATCAATTATTAGTGTCGTTATTTTTGCCGCCTTCCTGGGTGTTGCCGCACTACAATTGTTTAAAGACGATAAAGAACGTGGTGAAAAAGCCTTAGCAGCGATTGATGTTATGCAAGCTTGGGCAATGAAATTAGTTCGCTTAGTCATGCGTTTAACACCGTATGGTGTGATGGCGCTGATGATTAAAGTCGTAGCAAGTTCAAACTTACATGACATCATCAACCTAGGAACTTTTGTTATTGCGTCCTATGTTGCATTAGGCATTATGTTTGTTGTACATGGCATTTTAGTTGCGACAACAGGCTTGAACCCGATTAAGTTCTTTAAGAAAGCAGGCCCAGTTTTAACCTTTGCATTCACTAGCCGTTCAAGTGCTGCAAGTATTCCACTGAATATTGAAACACAAACACGTCGTTTTGGTATCCCTGAATCGATTGCTAGTTTCTCTGCATCCTTTGGTGCAACAATTGGTCAAAATGGTTGTGCGGGTATCTATCCTGCAATGTTAGCCGTGATGGTCGCGCCAACAATGGGTATTAATCCATTCGACCCACTATGGATAGCGACACTCGTTGGTATCGTTACTATCAGTTCAGCGGGTGTTGCTGGTGTCGGTGGCGGTGCAACTTTCGCAGCGTTAATTGTACTGCCTGCGATGGGTTTACCTGTCACATTAGTTGCCCTGTTAATTTCAGTTGAACCGCTAATTGATATGGGCCGTACTGCATTGAATGTCAGTGGTTCAATGACAGCAGGTACAGTGACCAGCCAGTTGATGGGTGAAACAGATAAAGCAATATTCAATCAAAATGATGATGCAGATTTAAAACATGTTTAATAATTAAACTGTCACCTATATTAGAAACCTGCTTCGGCAGGTTTTTTTTATCGTTGTTATAAACATGCTGATTTTATTTACCTTGGAGAATATCAAAAAAACCAGTTTTTTGTGCTAATTAACATTGCAATAAACTGGAATTTCGTAAGATAATAAAACCTGAGCAACGTTTTCTTGAGCTTCCTGCTTGTGTTGCGTCACCCCATTTCCTATGGGGATTTATCAACAATCATTTATGGTTTTTTAATATGACTAATAATGTCCATATCCTAAAAACTGACCCTTCAGATAACCCTTGTGTCAGCTGTGGTGCGTGTTGTGCCTATTTTCGTGTCTCTTTTTATTGGGCTGAAGCAGAGAGCGGAGGCGGTATTGTGCCCCAACATTTAACCGAGCAGGTCACCCCCTTTATGAGTTGTATGCAGGGAACTAATCAAAAACAAAATACTCGCTGTAAGGCCTTAGAAGGCACGATAGGTGAATGTGTCTCTTGTTCGATTTATGCACAAAGACCCACACCGTGTCGTGAGTTCGAACAATCTTGGCAGGATGGTATTTACAATGAGGCCTGCGATAGAGCACGTGCCGCTCATGGTTTACCCCCTTTAGAGCCTCATCAACCACAAATAGCTTGCTAGCCGTCAATGACCCAGATTTTTCTGGGTTATCTCTTTTTTGAACCCAGCCTGAAAATGCGTCCTTGCATTGGTGTTAAGCATTCCACTATATACACTACATAATTTCGTTCATGGCCTGCATTGCCAACTCAAAAGAGTGTAAACGAGCTTGATGATCAAAAATTTGGCCATTAACCATAATTTCATCTGCTTGAGTTTGTCGCAATATCGTTTCCAACCCATGACGTACTTTGGTTTTATCCCCTACCAATGACATACCTAGTGCTTGTTGAACACCAAACTCCTCGGCAGGCGACCAGATATTTTCCATGCTCTCGACCGGTGCAGGCAATTGAGAAGGCTGGCCACGACGTAACATGACAAACGCTTGCTGCATCGAGGTAAATAAAAACTCCGCTTCACGTTGAGTGTCCGCGGCAATAATGTTGATACACACCATCGCATATGGCTTAGAGAGTCTCTGTGATGGTTGGAAATTAACACGATAAACATCCAGCGCCTGCAACAATAAATCAGGGGCAAAATGGGAAGCAAAGGCAAATGGTAGCCCCATTTGCGCGGCTAGCCTTGCACTGTATAAACTTGAACCCAATAACCAAACAGGAATTTTTTCACCAAAACCCGGAACGGGGCGCACGGCTGGCTCTGGGTTAGTTGCATCAAACCAATTTACAATTTGAGCCACATCTTGTGGAAAATTATCGATATCCGTATTCATATGACGTCGTAAAGCTTGCATCGTTCGTTGGTCACTTCCTGGCGCACGCCCGATACCTAAGTCGATACGTTCAGGGTAAAGTGTATTTAATGTGCCAAATTGCTCTGCAATCACCAACGGTGAATGGTTTGGTAACATAACACCACCAGAACCGAGTCGTAGTGATTGCGTATTCGCAGCAAGGTAGCCAATCAATACCGACGTAGCGGCGCTGGCGATCCCCGTCATATTATGGTGTTCCGCTAGCCAATAGCGGTGATAACCCAGTTTTTCTGCGAGTTGGGCGATGTCAAGGGAATGAGCAAAGGCCTCTTTCGCTGTCGAACCCTCAATAATTGGCGCAAGATCGAGTAAAGAAAGGGGGATTTTTTTATCTGACATACACACTCACTTTGTAAGAGTTTTATTGAACCTAACTTACCATCCTAGACTATCCTCTTTGATGTCTCCAGCACTGAAACTTGCATTAGCACAAGTGGTCTAAAAATGTAAATTATCGTCTACTAAACCACTGTTTTATAAAAATTATGGAACAAGCTTGAATAAAAAGTGCAGTAATTATGAAGCTTCCGTCAGGGGAGGTAAAAGCGATTGCGAGACAAAATGAATTGGTGAATGATTTGCTCATCACCAATACAGAGGAAATTGAAATGAAAAAATTAAATACCAGTTTATTAGCATTAGCATTATTAACCGTCGGTTTTACTGCGGCAGCAAATGGCGTTAACCACAAAATGCCTCGTCAGCACATGGGTAACCACCACAATATGGTATATAGCGTTACAGAACAAACGACGACACCAAATGAAACTGTAAAAAAACTGGCCAATAGCACCCCAAAAATTGAAGATGGCAAACGCTATGTGGTCAAAGTCACAGTGATGGAAGCCCCTGAATTTAAAGCAATGAATACGATGCCAACACCGGAACCAATGCGTGCTCCAGCAGCAAATCAATAGCTAATATTAATGAATATTAATTAAGTTATCGGCAAAACCTTTTATATTGATATGTACAACCAGATAGCTGTTGAGAGAAAAAACCGATATTTTAGTTAAATAATAAAGAGTTCTATATATCCTACGATTGCCTCTGTATCCAGAGGCTTTTTTTTTTAGAAAAAAAGTTTATCTGAATTGAACCCTTTCCCCTAGTAATAACACCTAATAGCGACTAATCTTAATTCAAGCAGATTGTTAATAACTGCGACTTATTAACACTTTGTTTGACACCCTTTCAATAGAAAATCAGGAGCTTATCATGGGGTATTTTGAATTAAAAAAATCCACTAAAGACGTTGCTCAGCCTTACTATTTCGTTTTAAAAGCAGCGAATCATGAAGTGATTGCTAAAAGTGAAATGTATGCTTCTAAGCAATCTGCGCTTAAAGGGATTGCCTCTGTCCAAAAAAATGGCTCTTCTGAAACAATAAAAGATCTAACTGAGTAAATTTCAGTGGCCCCACTCCTTTCAAGTCGGGGCTACTTTTTTATCTGCTAGCTATTCCTATCTGTTCACTATTTTTAGCTGTTGACTATATAATTTACATAAATCAGCGCTATTCAATTAGCTACGGCTCAGACCAGTCCATTGTTCATATTAACTTTTTTTAGATTAACCAGCTCAAATTAACCCCTTAAATTAACCTAAGTAACGCAGTCACAATCGCAGCTGACAAGACAATGATAATAAATGGCTTTTTAAACCACGTTAGTACCCCTGCCACTAGCACCCCTACAATTTTAGGCCAATCAGAAACTTCATCACCAGAAAATAACGTAGACGTTGCCGCAACTGAGAATAAAATAACAATAGCTGCCGCTGAAAATAACATTTTGCTATTTTCAGAAAGTACCACTCGACCACGCAGCAAAGCGCCTGACGCTCGCATTAAATAAGTACCAATCGCCAGCAGTAAGATACCGCTAATAATTAACCATGGGTTATTTGTCATTATTTATTTCCTTATATAAATAACCAAGCTCAATAGTGCGAGTAATACGGGGATCCCTGCTGGTAGTATCGGTGTGGTCGCAACCGCAATGATTGCACCGATAATGGCGGTTAATCTAAGCCGTTTATCCGATAACGCAGGTAATGAAAGCGCTAAAATAATCGCAGGAAACATCGCATCCATCCCATATATATGTGTATCACTAATAAAGCTGCCCAATACCTCACCTATCACAACACCTATTGGCCAACACAGTAAAATACCTATTCCACATAACCAAAAGGCCGCACGTTTTTCTGACTCAGTTTCTTGAGCTAAACCAAATACAACACTCTCATCATTCATAATGTGATAGCCCAGTAATGACTTTGCTCCCTTACCCGTTAAATCACTGGTCGCAAAACTAAAAGGGATATGCCGTGAATTGACTAACAACCCCGCAAGTGCAGCAGAAAGTGGGCTTCCCCCTGCAAAAATAACACCAATAAACAAAAACTCAGACGCCCCTGCGAGCACTAAAATAGATAAAGTGAGTGGTACCCACCAGTCAAATCCTTGTGAAAGCGCCAATGCGCCATAAGAAATGCCGACAATTAAGTCAGCAAAACAGACAAGAGCTATGTTTTTCACTGTGCTATGATTTAATGTTGAGCTTATTGACGTTAGCATTCCTAAACCGTTCGATATATAATACATTCGTTCATTATGTAGATAGGCAATATAAAGTGCAATCTAAATAGGAAATTAAAATTGAATCTACCTTCTCCTCCCATTGAGTTGATTTCGAAAGCCCTTGTCCGTGAAAGACAAAAAAGTGGGCTATCACTATCAGAGCTATCTCGCAAAGCGGGTATCGCTAAATCGACACTTTCTCAATTGGAATCTGGTAGTGGTAACCCAAGTATTGAAACCTTATGGGCACTTTGTGTCGCGTTAGATATTCCTTTCGCTCGATTAATTGAAGAGAAACAAGAAACTATCACAGTGATCCGCCATGGGGAGGCAATACCTGTTAGTGCTGAGCACGCAAATTATTTGGCCTTTTTGCTCTCATCTGCCCCTGCTGATTCGCGACGGGATATTTATACTGTGATTGCCCAGCCCGGCCGTGACCGTATTTCAGAGCCTCATATGCGTGGCGTTAGCGAGCACATCATTATTATGTCTGGTAGAGCATTAGTCGGCCCATTGGATAACCCTGTTGAATTACAAGTTGGAGACTATATTCACTACCCTGGAGATGAGCCGCATATAATGCGAGCCTTAGAACCGAATACGATGGCAGTTATGGTGATCGATAAACAGAATTAATCGCCTATCTAGACCAATAGATTTTGCGTTATGATAGCTCTAGTGAATATTAATTGGAGGCTGTGTGATGTCCTACTATGATGAAATTGTTGAAAAAGTAAACCAACTAATTGATGAAAACTCAGTTCATAATATGAATGAAATGCTAATGCAGCTATCCCATGACCCACAGATCAACCAAGAGCAACGATTTGAACAACAACAGCGTTTAAGAGACACTATTTTTATTCATCATAATTAATAGCGGCCACACAACTCGCCGCTATTCGCGCTCTTAACTTATCTTAATAACCAAAATAAATAGGCAGTAGGGTTAGTGGTAATCCCGGAATTGGTAAAACAACTAACCCTAATAGCATTAACAGGCTCAATTAAAACTCCTGTTGCTGTAAATAACTCCATGCATATTGTGCATGAAGCTCAGCGCCTGTCGCCATCGTGTCTTCATCAATATTAAAGCAGCCATGATGATGTGCCCACTGAGTGTCCTTTTCGGCATTTCCTGTGCCTAGCAGAGCAAAGCACCCTGGGATATTTTCAATGTAGAAGCTGAAATCTTCACCGCCCGGTGTCGGTCTTTCGTGGATCAGAGCTTGCTCACCAAAAGCTTGCGAAATCACGGATTGCGCCAATAACGCGCTACGTTCCTCATTGATAACAGGTAATGTCCCATAGATATAATCAACATGTGCAGTCGCCCCATAAATAGCCGCAGTATGCTCTGCATAACGGCGAATAGCGGCTTCGATTCGGTTACGAGTTTCAATATCAAAACAACGTACCGTACCGTCCAATACTGCATTTTCTGCGATAACATTGAAGCGTGTCCCGACATCCATTTTACCGATCGTGACCACGGCTGAGTCTAAAGATGAGGTTTCCCGGGACACAATCGCTTGTAAATTCATGACAAATGCAGAAGCAACAACCGCAGCGTCAATGGTCGCTTCTGGCATTGATCCATGCCCACCACGACCTTTAAAAGTAACTTTCAGTAAATCAGCGGAAGCAAAAGACCCTCCCACATTACAAGACACTTTTCCTGATGGTGTCGTTGTCCAAATGTGCATGCCAAAAACGTTATCGACATTTTCGATTGCGCCTTGTTTGATCATGGCTAATGCGCCTTGGGCGATCTCTTCTGCGGGTTGGAAAATTAAACGCACATTACCGGCTAGTTCTTCACGCACCTCATACAGCGCTTTGGCTGCGGTTAATAGCATCGCTGTGTGTGCATCATGGCCACAAGCATGCATTTTACCTTCAATTGTTGATTTATATTCTAATGAATCATTCAATTCCAAAACGGGTAATGCATCGATATCTGCTCGTAAAGCTACCGTTTTGCCCGGTTTACCGCCTTTAATTTCAGCAATAACGCCTGTAGGCTCGGTTAATCGATACGCTATTCCAATTTTGTCTAATTCTTCAGCAATACGTTTTGTGGTACGTATTTCTTCAAATGGTAGTTCAGGATGAGCGTGTAGGTCACGACGAAAAGCAATCATTTCAGGTGTGTGTTTTTTGATTGCGGCTGTAATTATTTTGTTGATCATTTTTCTACCTTTTACCCTATTGCTCAATCAGATACTGTATCTGGCTTATTTATTAATTAGCATTCTATTAATGACTTAACAGTAGCAAACATCACATCTGCCCCTCGTGCAATTTGTGCATAATCCGTCCATTCATCTGGATGATGGCTTAATCCATTGCGGCTTGGCACAAATATCAGCCCTGTTTGAGTAATACCTGCAAAAATCATTGTGTCATGCCCTGCACCACTGACCATTGAACGAAAACGTAAGTTTTGGTCACCGGCATGCTGTCGCATCAGTTGATGAATATCGCTATTGAGCTCCGTTGGCTGAACATATAACGGCTGAACAATATCGCTTGAAATTGCTAATGAATTACTAATTTCTTCTGTTAATTCAATTAGTTGCACAATCACTTTACGTAATGCTATATCATTTTTAGAACGAATATCGACGCTAAAGGTGACTTCGCTTGGGATGACATTCGCCCCATTCGGCAATACAGCTAAACGTCCCACGGTCGCAACTGTATTATCCCCTGCCGCTTTTGCGAGTTCAGGGATATGGCTGATAATTTGGCTAGCACACACTAATGCATCGGCCCGCATATTCATTGGCGTAGTACCTGCATGGCCAGCTTTACCTGTCAGTTTAATTTCTAACTGACTGATACCGACGATGGTTTCTACGATCCCTACATCTTCATTGGCCTGTTCTAACACCGGGCCTTGTTCGATATGTAGCTCTAAAAATGCTTTAACCTTTTTAGGGTCAAGCACAGCTTGGGATGCATTGTCTGCATTGAACCCTGCCTCTGCCATACGCTTTGCAGCACTCACGCCCTGGCTATCCTTGAGTTGGTATAATTCTTTAGTACCAATCAAACCCGTTATTACACTTGAAGCCATCAAACCGCGGCCAAAACTGGTACCTTCTTCTTCAACTAAGGCTATCACTTCTAAGGGGTACTTTGGTGTTAAGTTTTGCTCGCGAATACGCGCGACAACATCCAAACCGGTGACAATCCCTGCGGGGCCATCAAATGCCCCGCCATGAGGAACAGAGTCAAAATGAGAACCCACAATCACCGCAGGCAAATCAGGTTGCTGGCCTTCTAAGCGCCCATAAATATTACCAATAGCATCTTCACGGACTTGTAAACCTAGGACTCGCATTTCTTGTTTTAGGTAATCACGCGCTTGTTTATCTTGTTCGCTGTAGCTCATCCGCGTAGTACCTTGACCCGGTGTTGCGGTATATTCTGCCAATTGTTCTAAGTGGCGCTGAATTCTTGAAGTACTTGTTTCCATTATTTTTACCCTGCAATTGGAACAATATAAGCCACCATAATACCTGCTAATACAACAGAAACCATGGTCACAGAAATAAAGCCACCAACTAGCATCGGCCCTAACATATGGCTAGTTAATACTTGGCGTTCCTTTTCGTCTTTTGTTAACGCGTTGATCGCTTCATTCGTAATAATGTAGTCAGCTGGAAAGCCATATAACGCTGTTAGAGCAACAGCAAACGCCATTTCTTTGGTGACGCCTAATATTTTACCAACCACCCATGATGCAAGGTACATCCCAATAACCGCAGCGCAAATTAACACCACCATCGGATAAACTAGGCGCAATAACATATCTGGGGTCGCGTGGTTTAATGTATCGAAGATAAACAACATTAAGGCCATAATAGCGAACCCAAAGCCATTGGCTTTTTGTAGCGGCTGTCTTTCTAAGAAACCTAATGAAGAGGCAATAACACCAAATAATAAACACAACACAAATGGGCTAATACTCACATAAGGAGCAGCAAAAGATGAGGCTAAATAAGCCAAATACCCTACCGCAGCTAAGCGTAAGAATTTAAAATAGCTGGTGTTATAGTGATTAGGGATTTTTTTGAACATACGTGGCATTTCATCTTCAGATACCATCGTTTTAACTTCAACCTCTTTTGCCCCGTCTACCGATAAGGTTTCTTGCCATTGGCCATTGCGATATTTTTCTAAAACTCGGCGCCCTTCTTTTTTTAACATGATGGCTGTTAATGGATAGCCCGCAAACCCCTGCATGACGTAAATTAAAATAGCGAAAACTGAAAGGTCGACTAAACCAGCCTCAGCCGCACCTTTTGACATAATTAACGAAGATACAATACCGCCAACTAACGGAGGAACTGCAACTAATACAGTATTTAAATCAAATAGGGCAACCCCAATGATAAAGGTTAAGAAAATGATGCCTAAAATCCCAGCTAAGGAGATAAGAATGGTTTTCCATTGGCGCAACAATTCTTTTAACGATAATAAGGTTCCCATATTTGTAATTAACAAATACATCAAGGTAACCGCAACTACTTGAGGAATACCGGCAATACTTACAATATCTTTCGGGAAAATAGTCCAATAACCTAAAAGAAAGAGCACTGCGCATACAAATACGGAGGGGATCCAAGCCTTAGTTCTAACGGCTATAGCATCCCCGATATATAATATTCCCACTATCAGAAACAGAGCTAACATCTGTGACATAACTTTTTCCCCGCACTTATCTTTTTTTATTAGATTATTTTTTGGTATTGAAAACTATTAATTTTAATTAGGATTAGATTATAAATTTTATTTAGCACAACAAAACACCAATATAGAGAGTATTTCGCTGCAAATACACGAAATTGCAACAAAATTCATCATAACACCGAAAATTCAGATGTATAGAGAGTTAAACCGGATTTAAACAGCTTGGAATAAAGCTATGCAGTGAGCTAAGTAGTCAGATATAACATTGAAAGGGGCCAAGCCCCTTAATATTCTCTAAATGCAGGTTTATAAGTTAATATTTTATGTCATTTAAGTTATTTTTTATAAACAAATCAACTGTAGTTTATTTTTTAATCTATGAAATTATATTCTATTGTCCATGGCTGTATTTTCAATAATTATCGCAATATGACGAAAAATCGCCTTATAAAGATGACCAATATTTCTATTTATAGAAAATATTCTACTTTATTTTATTTTTAAACCGTTTCTCTTTATATTGCCGTTGAAAAGGATGATACCCCTTCCTCTCCAATTTAGTTTGTTTTGGCAATAAAGTTTATTTAAATAAAGAAAAACCCCATAGATAATTAACTACCTACGGGGCGTAATGAGTAATAGATAAAATAATTTAATGACTCGTTTGTTGTTCAGTCGCTACCTTGGCTGGTTTTATTTTGCGATTATTTTCAAACCCAGGTTGTGGCACTTTAATAAAGAATGTCAGTATTCCTGCAAAGATATACAAACCTGTATATGCCCAAACAACGCCCACAATATCAAAGAAAGGTAATACTAAACTGGCTATTGCGGGTGCGGCAAAATTACTTAATCCCGCGGAAAGGTTATAAATTGAGACGGCAGCACCTTTATGGTGAGGTTCAATACTTGGGAAAACGGCTGTCATCGGTACGAAAGCCGCCACAAAGATCCCCAGTAAAATCGCAGGTATTAACGCAATCGCAAAATTATGGCCAAAATAAACCGGTAAGTAATAGAACATCAGGCTAGATACTGCCATACCTAGGCAACCAAACCATCTAACTTGGCGAACCCAACCAATGTGTTCACCAACAATTCCCCAAAAAATATTCGTAAAAATAGTGACAAAGAAGAAAACAGCCCAAATCTGTAACCATTCAGAAATGGTGAACCCTAAACGGTCAACAAACAGTAATGGCATGATAATCGCAAAACCAAACAATGAGATTGTATTGATAATACGGATTAAACTCGCCATAAAGATGTTTTTGTTGGTAAATAAAATGGTGGCAGCCCGCGATAATTCGGCCATTTTATCTTTCATCGGTAAATTGACTTTAGAGCGGTCAACTGGAACATTGCGTAGGCTAAAGTACGCAATCGCACCACCAAGTGCAACCCAACCGATGGCCATCCATAATGTTCCTGTTTCACCCATCATTGGGATTGAGAAACTAGGCAGATAGCTACCGATAACACCAATACCTACCGAGTACATTGCCCAGAACCAACCGGTAGCCGCAGCAAGATGCGCTCGAGGGATGACTTGCACCAACATCATCATAAATGAATAGATAAACAATGGATAAGCTAATCCACGAATACCATAAAATAACAGCATCATACTGTAGCTTTTCATACCTAAACCAAATGCCATAAATAAGGTATGCATGACAATCCAGAGAATAAACCCGATCATCATGGCTTTTAGGGGCGTGATAATTTCAGCTACGACGCCAGATGCCCATGCTGCAACAGCAGCCATTAAGCCGTAGACAGTAAATACCATCGCTGATTGTGCCGGTGTAAACCCTAAATCAGTAATATGTTTCGATAAAAAAGCCATTTCAAAACCATCACCACTCATAAAAATAGCGATGGCAATAAAACCCCAGAACAAATGCTTAGGTAGACCAAGCCAATACTGCTTCTGTTCCATTGCAGTTTCCTCATTGTAATTTTGTTATTTTAATCAATCGCGAAGAGATAACTGTGGCGGTGATGTGTAGGGAAACACCGCCACACTCGCCTATTGTGGCAATAATTCCCTTGTTTGTTTTTGCTGTTGGTATAATAAACGGAAAACATCAAGCCGTTGATTTAACCAAACTTGGTACTGTTTTTGCGGTAAATAAGTACTCAATACTTCTGGTTTCTGGCACACAATCTCTGTATTGCCTCCATCTGCCAACCATGCCAAACGAGCTGCACCTAAAGCCCCCGATGAACTCGCTGGGTGAGTCACAATCGGTATATCAATCACATCCGCAATCAGCTGCGCCCAAACAGGACTACGCGCTCCTCCCCCTGTTAAGCTACACCGGCTAATTTGCGTTCCCGTTTGTGTTAAAACCTGCATGCCATCCGCCAGAGCAAAGGTCACTCCCTCAATTACCGCATAACCAAGCTGAGCTCGCGTTGTTTCATTTCTTAACGCAAAAAATGAGCCCATTGCATAAGGGTCATTATGGGGCGTTCTTTCCCCTGAGAGGTAAGGCAAAAATACTGGAGCTTGCTTCTTCTGGTCATCACTCAATTGACCCACTTCGTCCATCAGCTGATTTTCAGTTGTGGAAAGAAGCTGGCAAAGCCAACGCAAACAGTTGGCAGCACTTAACATCACACTCATTTGGTGCCAGCGATTTGGCAATGCATGAGCAAATGCATGGACACCTTGATGTGGTGCTGCTTGTAATTGATTATTAACCACAAAAATGACGCCAGAGGTACCCAGAGAAATTAAGGCATCACCGTCATTAATTGCGCCAACGCCCACTGCTGAGGCTGCATTGTCACCGCCTCCACCAGCGATAATCACATTGGCACTCAGCCCCCATTGCGATGCTAAATCCGCCCTTAACACACCACTTTGTTCAGCACCCTCAACTAAAGAAGGCATCTGTTCACGAGTTAGATTAGTTGCAGCCAATAATTCATCGGACCAATCACGCTTAGCCACATCCAGCCACAATGTCCCCGAAGCATCAGACATATCACTGGTAAATTGCCCCGTCATTTTCCAACGTAAATAGTCTTTAGGAAGCAATACCTTGGCAACTTGTTTGAATATTTCAGGTTCATGGCGTGCAACCCACAATAATTTGGGTGCGGTGAAACCTGGCATAACTAAATTAGCGCCAATCGTTAGAAACTCAGGGTGATTTTCCATCAACCATTCACACTCCTTCGCACTGCGGGTATCATTCCATAAAATACAGTCGCGAAGAACTTGGTGCTCTCTGTTTAATAATACTGCACCGTGCATTTGGCCTGATAAACCAATTGCTTTCACCGCAGCCCATGCTTCTGGGGCTTTTTGGCGCAAGGTCGCCGCAACCGCGTTGGTGGCTTCCCACCAACTATCTGGCGATTGTTCGGCCCACTGAGAATGTGGCCTTTGTACGGTTAATGCCATATGGCTTGAGGCAACAATTTCGCCCTTAGCATTAATTAATACAGCCTTAAGTTCTGAAGTGCCTAGGTCAATTCCGAGGTACATCGCCTTTCTCCTTACAGAGGTTGTTGAGGTGACTTGAGCCAATTTTCAACTTTTTCAACCGTGTTGCTCATCAATTCGTGGAATTCAGTAGAATGAGCGAGTGAGCCGAACAACATTTCACTTGAGACAAATTGCGACAATGCGTCACTGCTATTCATCATTTTTTGATATAGCGGCACATCTAACACACCATCCTGATATTCATACGGTAATTCACCACGAGCCCAGCGCTGTAAAAACACGAAGAATAACGCGGGCAGCACAGCCGTCGCAGCCGGAGTCTGCTGGCGCTGATAACATTCTTGCAGTGTTGGCGTGATAAAACCGGGAATTTTTGATAAACCATCAGCGGCAACACGTTGGTTAGTATCCTGAATATAAGGGTTACTAAAGCGTGCGAGTACCACATCACGGTATTGTTCTAAATCGAGAGGACTCGGTGACAATGACGGTATCACGTCTTGTGTGACATAATTCCATGCCATTTGTTTGATAGCAGATTGGCGGGTGCTTTCATCAATAAAGCTCAAACCAATTAAGGTTCCTGCCCAAGCAATACAACTGTGGCTCGCATTCAGAATACGAATTTTCGCTTCTTCCCACGGTAAAACGGACTCAACCATTTCTACATCGACATTTTCTAATGCAGGGCGTCCATTAATAAAGTCATCTTCAACCACCCACTGAATGAATGCCTCTCCCATAACAGGTGCTTTATCATCCCAACCAGTATGCTGTTTTACACGTTCAGCCACATCTGGGGTTGGACGAGGCGTGATCCTATCGACCATGGTATTCGGCGAACGCGTATTTTCTTTCACCCATTGGTACAGCTCAGTTTCACCTTTTAATTGCAGAAACGATAAAAAGCCGTGTCTAAACCGTTCGCCATTGTGGCGCAAATTATCACAATTTAACAAGGTCACAGGTTCACCATGAGCCGCTAAACGTGCACGTAAAATTTGTGTTAATGCACCATATATGGTGCTCATTTTGCCCGTTAAGTCTGCTTTAACATCTGGCTGTTCTGCATCTAACTCATGCTGTGGGGTTAAATAATAGCCCGCCTCCGTGACCGTGAAAGCAATAACGCGTGTTGCTTTATCACAGCCTTGTTCGACTAACTGGCTTAAATTCTCATCCCAATGTAATACTTTACGCACTGAAGTGATTTTTTCATAATGGCGCTCACCTTCAGGTGAAACTGTTTCAAGGGTATATTCCCCATTTTGCTTGGTTAGGTTATCAAGCAATGCATTCGCATCATTGCGAATATTCCCTAAGGCAATTGACCAACTATCATCCCCTTGTTGAATCAAGCGGTGCAAATACCACGCTTGGTGAGCACGATGAAATGACCCAGCACCGATGTGCATCCACACTGATTTCTGCTTTAGCATTGTGACTCCTTACCCTAAAATTAAATAATTGCTATTTTTTTGGGCATATGCCCGTTTGTTATATTTTAGTTTCAATCCGATCACAATTACTGCGATAATGCTCACAGTATTAACTTTTGCCCTTTTAATAAACAATTGCCCAGAATTACAATAAGCGAAACCAGCAGGAGAATGTCCATGCAGAAAGAATTAAAAAAAATGGAACAAGCTGCACGTGCGGCATGGCTATATTTTGTGGCAGGCAAAACACAACAGGAAATTGCGCATGAACTTGGGCTGTCGAGACAAGTCGCCCAACGCCTTATTTCACTAGCAAAAGAACAAGGTATGGTTCAGGTGCAAATCACGCACCCGATTACGGAGTGTTTAAGACTCGCTAATGATATCCAGCAAAAGTATCACCTAACACATTGCTTTGTTGTCCCTTCAGGCCAACTTGATACAGAAGCGACGCTCGATATGATTTCGGTGGCCGGTGCTGAGCTTATGGAGCAATTAATCGACCCCGATAAACCTCAAGTTATTGGTATCGGTTCAGGTAGAACATTACGCAGTATTATTGATGCCCTTCCTTACCTAGAAACCGCCCAGCACCAGTGTGTTTCACTAATAGGTGCGATTGCTCGTGATAGCTCAGCAACACGCTATGATATTCCATTACGTTTTGCAGAAAAATTACAGTGCCGGCACTACATTCTACCTGCACCACTTTATGCCGATAGCCCTGAAGATAAAGCAATGTGGTGCCAACATCGCGTGTATAAAGAAGTCACGGAAAAAGCCCTAAATGCAGATATTACCTTTATTGGTATTGGTGAAGTCGGCAAAGGATGCCCACTCAATTCTGAAGGTTTTGTCACGGATGAACAATTGGAAATGTTGTTAGAAAAGGGTGTAGCCGCAGAGTTATTGGGACATTTTATCCAAGCTAACGGAGAGCGGCTTTCTACCGCGCTAGATGACACGCACACCAGTGTTCCGCTTTTCCCTTCCCCGAATAAACCAGTGATCGCATTTGCGGGTGGCGCGCACAAAACAAAAGCCATTCAAGCCGTTATGAATGGTGGTTGGGTAACAGGCTTAGTGACCGATGAAGCAACAGCCCATCAATTATTAGCAAATAATTAGCCCTGAAACTCAAGCGATATCAGGTCGCTTGAGTAGTTTTAGATATTAGCAACCGTGGAACAATATTGATTATGTAACTGCCTAATTTTACCAATATCAGTATCATTCGATTCCAAATCTAAGTTATTGCAACAGGCGCAGCAATAATGAAATACATCGAATTTTCGCTTTTCAATGTTCCGAGTACCTTGCCCTACAGTGGCTAATTGATGGGTATCAAAACGGAATAAATTAGCCGATAACTCGGCAACATTGCGCGTAATATCTAGCTCGGGGAAATCATTTAACACACCACACATTGCCGCATAGGACTGAGAATTATCCCATTTGATGCCACGTAAGACTTCATAGCGGATCAGCGGTGTGATAAATAACTTGGTTTTTGGATCAGATAATAGCGTCGTGAGTTTTGCAATAGCTTGGTCTTTATCTTCTTGCGTTGCGGTTCCGCTATTATCAAAAGCACAAATTAATAAGTTAGTATCGAGTAATACATTCCTTGTCATTACTGTCCCTCTTGGTTTCTTAGCAGACTCAGTAAGTTATTTTTAGCATTTTGTTGCTCATCCACAGTGCTATTTTCTAGCTTGATTTTATTCACATCCACATGAAATACATCACGTAAAATGTCGGCAAAAGCCGCTTTATTTGGTGAAGGGATCAAACGGCTTTTCACAATACCATCGTGTATATCGCGCTGAAGTTCATAGGCTTCCCCTTCTTGGAGTTGTGACAGCACCACCGATGAATGTGTGGTCACATAAAATGTGGTATTGGGGAACAAACGCTTCAATAAAGGAATAATATTCGCCTGCCAAGACAAATGAAGATGACTTTCAATTTCATCTATAAAAACAATGCCTTTGACATTCTGTAAGTTAGTTTCATTGGTAAAGTACCCATACCCTGAAATAATTGATTGGATCAGTTTGAGTATGGAGGAAAAACCGGAGCTTAATTGGCTAAGCTGAATTTTTTGCCCTTCAATGTTTAAACTAACGCGGTCATCGCCACTGATTTCTAGATAGTCTGCATCAATGCGATTATCTATTTCATGCAGCAACTGTAGCACAGTTTTTAGTTCAATCTCTCGGTTATCTTCTGCACTTTGATAAGCATTTGATGAGCGAGCAATTTGGATAAACCACTCTTGTATATTGGTTGCCATATTCATAGAACCAAATTCAGATTCCATTTGCTTCGTAAGTGAATGAAAGTAATTCAAACGTCTACCTTCAATATTTCCTAATGAAATGGTACTGATATTTTTTTGTTCCTTTATCGCACCTCTAGCTTGAGCCCCTAAATAAACGACAGGATAAGTGTGAGATAATTTATTGAATACCTCTTTCACACTGTTAGAACCTAGCTCCCAAAAATATTCACTCGTGTTACTTTCTGGAAAATCAATTGTATGATTACCTAAAATACTTGAATGTATTAATGCAGATCTAAATTTTAGATAAATTTTGCTTATGCCTGTCAATGGCTTATTTACCATATGATTACTAAAAAAATATAACTGAAACAGTGCTTCTAACGTTTTGGTCTTCCCTACCCCATTAACACCAATTAGAGTATACACACGCTGGTCAGGTACCAAATCAAGCTGAACCTTACCGACACCAGTTAGCCCTTCGAACTCTAAATGTTTGTCTAACATCCTGTTTATCTCCACTAAAAGCAATGGTTTCAGTATAGCAGTAACCTAACCTTGAACAAGCGCCGCTGTTAGCAATTCAGAAAATTAGGCTATTGGTTTCACCCCTGTGCTAGCCAGTGATGGCATAACATTCCAAGTAAGGTAAATATTAAGGCCCCAATTACGTGGATGGCAATGGTACTAATGGCGAAGCCCAATTTACCTTCTTGGATCAATACCAAGACTTCAAGTGAAAAGGTCGAAAAGGTGGTAAATGCACCACAGAAACCCGTCACAATGAATAATTTATAGGCAGGGCTAATATTTGCATTGGCAAAGTAAGAGATGGCAAAACCAATAACAAAGCCGCCAATTAAGTTGACCGCAACCGTACCAAGGGGAATGTTGGGGTAAAGGTGATTAAGTCTTAGGCTAACAAACCATCTTAGCCATCCACCAAGAACAGAACCAATCGCGATTGCAAATAAAGAGGCGTACATAGAAACTTCCTTTAATGTCTGGCGGGATAAACGAAAGGAAAGTCTCCCTGTTATACTCTAAATAATTCGAGTTACATGTAGGCGACAAGCGAAGATAGTCCAATGAACATACAGAAGTATGTGATTTGGCTAGTGCTGTGCAGTCAACAATCATGTAACTTGAAGTATGACGAGTATAGATCATTTATGCCCTATATTAGGGCACATAATACCTACGTACCCCATCAAATGAAAAGGTTAACGTAGGCATCATCAGCCCTCAACGGGCGGTTTTACATGAGGAGGAATGCCATCTCCCAAAGATTTATATAAAAATAATAAGGTAACTAATTAGGTGATGTAAACCTATTTTATAATAGATACTCTAAATAATTAGAGTCATAGTCAAACAATGAACCAATGACTGAGTATACGTC
>NZ_JAMPNU010000044.1:0-19442 GCF_028479505.1 Providencia sp. PROV205
CGTCACTATCGATGCCGCGCCAATAGCAAACGACGATAGCAGAGTCACCAAAGACGGTGTGCCAGTGACAATCGATGTGCTGCACAACGACACCGATTTAGACGGCGATATCGACCCAAGCACTGCGGTGATCGTGACTAACGGCACCAAAGGCACGGCAACATTCGACGCCGATGGCAAACTGGTTTACACCCCAAATCGTGGTGAAGTGGGCACCGATACCATCACTTACACCGTCAAAGACAAAAACGGCAACGTGTCCAACATAGCTGAAGTAACGATTGAAATTACACCATCATTACCATCAGTTGTGGATGTTTATGAAAAAGGGCTCAGAACAGATGGAACTGCGGATAGTGCTTTAGCCGTGACAACAGGGACAATAATATTAGCAAACCCTAATGATAAGCCGACTACAGAGCAGGATCTCAAAATCACAGAGCCTACAACGACTCTGACATCAGGCGGTAAACCTGTTATATGGGAAGTAACAAGTGATGGCTTTGTAGGCAAAACCTCAGAAGGCAAAGACGTTATTTCTGTTACCGTCACAGATGTCAAGAATGAAAATGGCCAAACTAGTGTTGATTATCATATTGATTTGAAAGGCCTTGTTGATCATCCTGCAGGTACAGATTCACTCAAAATTGATTTTGGATTAAGTAATGGCATAGATATTGTTGATACTGAAATTATTATTCATGATGATAAGCCATTCTCTGATAATGTTGAAGTCGTGGTGCAAGCCCCAACTAATAATACATTCTATGCGAATGTAATTATTTCATTAGACTTATCTAGCAGCATGGGGAAAAGGGATAGCGGAATTTCAGATGAAAGTTCGAGAACAGCGATAAAAACACGCTATGATGCCGCGCTAGATTCAATCGAGAGTTTATTAAATAGCTATGAAGAGCGCTTAAATAGTGCTGATTCAGGTGATGTTCGTGTAAGTTTGAATGGTTTTGCGGATGAAGCATCGGTTATCAATCCATCATTACAAACAACGCATGGTACTTCACATTGGTTTACTTTGGATGAAGCTAAAGATTTGATCAATAGTCTAAAAGGTAATCAAGGTAAGATATCACATAGCTTAAATATTGGGGTTAATACTAACTATGACGCGGCATTACAGCAAATCGTAGATAGTTATAATAATCTTCCAGCAAGTGGTACAGGTCCTGTGACGGAGCAATCTGTTGATAATACCTTCTTCTTTATTAGTGATGGAACACCTAATATGGGGAATAATGTTTATGATCCAGGAATAAGTGAGCAGTCACCTCAAGATTATGTTCCAGGAAGTGCTTATACCGATATTGGTGAAGATAAGTGGACTGAATTTTTGGTAGATAATGGAATTCGTTCTGTTGCAATCGGAATTGGTCAAGACATGGTGACTGTCAATAATGGAAAAACTGGTTCAGATTATCTGAAACCCGTTGCTTTCGATGGTAAACATGGCACTGATAATGACCAGAGTGACGTGATTGTGTTGAAAGACATGAGCTCTTTAGGAAATATTTTGAGTAAATATGTGCCAAATGAAAATGTCATTGAAAGTAGTTTTTCTAAAGGTAAAGATGCAACTTCATCTTTAACCTTTGGTGCAGATGGAATGAAATCAATTAGTGTTGAAGTCGATGGTATAACTTACAAATATGATCCATTAAATAAATCAGTGTCATTTGATGGAAATGATAAAAGTAATTGGGCTGATTTCGGTAACGGTGAAATCGCGATTAAGACCAATGCTGGTGGGCTCTTTTCAATTTCTTTAGGAGAGAAAAACTTCGGTGATTTCTCTTATCGACCAAGTACAACACGCCCAGTTGGTGTTGATAAAGAAGAGTTTACTTTAACTCTAACAGATAATGACGGTACGAGTTATCAACCTTCAATTACTGTGAATATAAGTGATCTTAAAGAGTCTACGAGTGTATCACCAATCACGAGTGACCTTTCATTACTGAAGCTATTTTCACAAGAAAATACTATGGAGCTGCATGAAATGGATGTTGATGGGAGTATTGCATCAACCAATTTGAGTGGTTTTATGAATTCATCGTTAGATGCGTTACAAGAAAACCAAGCTGCAATAATCTAAAATTATAATTATGGGGGTATTAAAAATAATGCCCCCAACATTTTAATATATTTATATGAATGGAAATGTTAATGAGTAATAAGGCTGGTTAACCCTGCCTCTTTATTTTATTAATATTAATATTCCTAATATTAATAGGTTGAAATGTATTTACATCCTTCTTTATAGACATATATTTAAAATATGAAATTAAGAGCTTTTAATATTCTGGCTATATTCTTATTGAGTGTATTCTCTGTGAATACAGTAGCTGATGTTATTGAATTGAGAAATTTACTTAAAGATTCTTTATATAATACGCCTGAAGTTCAAGAAGCTCATGCGAATTACCAAGCTGCACAAAGTAATGTGAAAATGGCAAACTCCGGGCACTATCCAGTGGTAAGTGTGATGGGGACACAGCCAGTTGCTCAACATCATAAATATGAAAGTAATTCTATGGAATCAGGGTTTCATCCAGGAGTGAAAACAACAATGAATGTTTATGCTTGGGGAGGAATAGAGGCTGGTGTTGATAGAGAAAAATTCAAACAAGAATACTATGAGAATCAATATGTTCTTTCACAAGAAGATATAAGCGTTCGAATTAGTCAGCTTTATTTACTTATTTTAAGAAATAAAGAAACACTTGTTGTCATTGATGAAAACTTAGCTCGTCATCAACATATATTAGAGAAATTAAATACGATAATTCAGTATGACCCTGGTCGTTCAAGTGAATTAACGCAAGTTAAAGCACGTACTTTGAAAGTTGAGATGAACCGAGCTGAAGTAGAGCGGAATTTAAATTTAGCGTTAAGTCAGCTATCGATATTAACGCAAAGAAAATTATTAGCAGATCAATTTCTTGACCCGTTTCGAAATACTGATAGCACTGAAATTTTACGGAACTTTCAAGAGAGTAATCTGGAAAATAACCCAAGTTATAAAGCACAGGTTGCCGATGCAAAAAGCCTTGATGCAGATGTTAAAGTCGCAAGTGCAATGAGAAAACCTGCACTAAACTTAGAAATAAATGCAACTCCTGATAATAAAGAGGTTTTTTTACGTGTTTCTTGGAATATCTTTGACCAAGCTAGTTATTATAGTGAAGCACAAAAAGAGTATGCATTATTAGCATCCAATGAGCGAATTAAAATAACATTTCGTGAAATTGAAGAAATGAGCCAATCCGCAGCTATAAATATGATGAAAAGTGAAGAACAAGAAGCTATAGCTAAAAATTATATTTTGGAACAAAAAAAAGTTGTCAGCAATTATGAAAAACAATTTACGATTAACCGTCGTTCATTGATTGATTTATTAGATGCTTATAATGAGTTAGCAAATATACAGACAAGTGCAGTCACTTTGAAAAATGATTTTAGAGACGCGACACTTAGTTATCTTAGTGTGCAGGCAAAAATGTCTGCATGGATGAATCAATAAGTGCTAAAAATAACATGAATATTATTAATAATATATCCCTAGTTACTGCGCGGTTAGGGTATGCGATCCTGCCAGAGGTATTACTATCTCAAACAAAAAGAAAGGCTGATAAATCAATAGATTACTCCTCTCTTGTTAACGTGTTAAATTCACATCAATTCGATAACCAGTTGATTGAGATTGATTTAAAAACTATCCCGACTATTGCTGTTCCTTTTATTATATTACTTGAAAATAATGAGTCTATTGTTATTAATAAAATAGAAGAAAACAATAATGAACGTTATTTTGAAATCTTAACGAAAGAAGGAATTTGTCAGTCAATTAGCATTGAAATGCTATCAAAAAATTATTCAGGGTATAGTTGGTTTATAAAACGAAATATAAAATCTGAGAGCCGTTCTGAAATTGAAAAATACGAAAAAAATCATTTTTGGAAAATAATTTGGCAGTTTAAAAAGTATTATTATCAAGTTATCGTAGCTTCATTCGTAATTAATGTTTTGGCGTTAATTAGCTCCCTATATGTCATGAATGTCTATGATAGAGTGATCCCAAATCAAGCGTATGAAACATTATGGGTATTATCGATAGGTGTTCTGCTAGCAATATGCTTTGAATTTTTAGCAAAAATGCTGAGGGGTTACCTTCTTGATATTGCTGGGAAAAAAGCTGATATCATAATAAGCGCTATGTTATTTCACCGAGTAATGGGGATTCGCTTAGATAAAAAACCATCTTCATCTGGCTCTTATGCAAATAATTTACGTGATTTTGAATCCATCCGAGAATTTATGACGAGTGCTAGCTTGATAGCGCTTGTTGACCTACCTTTCATTCTGTTGTTCATTGGCGTGATCAGTATGATTGGCGGTTATCTCGCATTAGTTCCATTGACTATTATTCCTATCGTTATTATCGCTGGTATTTTGATTCAAAAACCTTTAGCTGAGGGCATTAATGCATCAATGAAAGAAACCTCTCAGAGACAGGGTTTAGCCGTTGAAGCTATCGAAGGTATTGAAACGTTAAAGTTGAACAATGCAGTCAATTGGGCTCAACAGCGGTGGGAAATATTAACAGAGAAAACGGCATTCGCATCCATAAAGGTCCGTAATTTAACCAACTTTATGTTGAATTTCAGTGCGGGAATGCAACAAATCAATACTGTTGCATTAGTTTTTGTTGGTACCTATTTGATCCATGCTAGTGATGTAGACTCACGCATTACTATGGGGGGATTGATTGCTAGTGTAATACTGTCTGGGCGAGCATTAGCACCTTTAGGACAAATTGCAGGCTTAGCAACGCGTTTTCAATCTGCTCGGACAGCGTTAAATGGTGTTAAAAATATTTTTGAACGTCCAATTGAGCGCGAAGATCATAAAAAATATATTTCACCAACCTCCGTTAGAGGTGCGTTGACGTTATCTAATGTCAGCTATCGTTATAATAAAGATAGCCAACCAGCCTTGGAAGATATTAATTTAAATATTGCTGCTGGAGAAAAAGTGGCCATTTTAGGCAAAATCGGCGGTGGAAAAAGCACCCTTTTAAAATTATTAACTGGGCTATATGAGCAGCAAGAAGGCAATATATTTTTAGATGATATAGATATTCGCCAAATAGACCCTATTTACTTAAGAAGTAAATTGGCGATGTTAACACAGAAACCACGGTTATTTTTTGGTTCATTGCGTGAAAATCTAGACCTTGCCCGCCTTGACGGTTATTCCTCTGATGACGACTTAATTCATGCGTTGCAGCGTTTTCATTTAGATAAAATTATTCGCCAACATCCGGCTGGCTTAGATATGCCACTAGGTGAAGATGGCTTAGGTCTTTCTGGCGGCCAAAAGCAAATTGTCTCTTTAGTACAACTGACATTGCATAATCCACAAGTTGTTTTATTAGATGAGCCAACTACAGGAATTGATGTTGAAACGGAAAAAGACGTACTAGCGGCTATTGGTGAATGGACAAAAAATAAAACACTTATTGTTGTGACACATAAATTACCTATTTTGAGTTTAGTCGATCGTATTATTGTTGTTGATAATGGCCGAATTGTACTAGATGGCCCTAAAGATTCGGTGCTTAAAACATTAGAAAAGAAAGATGATATAGAAAAAGCAGTGAACACAGATAAACCGAGAGTTCAGCGCCCAGCTGTGCCACAAGTTCGTATTGTTTCACAGGTTAGACACGCTATAAAACAACATGAAGGGAAGGTTGAACATGAACAAGCATAAGCAATCTTCCGAGAGGAGCAAAAACAGTTATCAATCTCATGATTTTTCACATGATTTACAATCAGTGATGAAAAAAGAGCGCCATACATTACTGTTTCTTCCGATCCTATTCTTAGCACTGTTATTGACTGTTTTTATTATTTGGGCTTATTTCAGTGATTTAGAAGAGATAATTCGAGGCCAGGGAACGATTATTCCTAGTAGTCGTGAACAAGTCATTCAAAGTATCGATCCCGGTAATATTGAAGAAATGTTTGTTAAAGAAGGTGATATCGTTGAAAAAGGGCAAATTCTTCTCAAGTTAGATGATGCAAGAAGTATGGCAGTCTTGCGGGAAAGCCAAGCGAAGGTACAAAATTTAGAAGCAATATATATCCGATTATATAGTGAATCACGTAATGAAGAACCTGACTTTTCGGCAGTCAATGACCAAAAGTTAGTGGAACGTGAAATGAATGCATTTAATGCAAAAAAAAGGCAAAGAGACGAAGCTATTGCGGGTTTAAGACAAAGTAAAAACTTATTAGATAGAGAAATTGCAATCACTCGACCTTTAGCCAAAGAAGGCTTGGTATCTCATGTGGAAGTGTTACGCATGGAAAGACAGTCTGTTGAGCTAGCAACACAAATTAATGAGCGTGAAAATAATTATATTGCAGAGGCGAATGAGGAATTAATTCGTGTTGGTTCTGAGCTTGCTCAAGCCAAAGAAAATATGGGCATGCGTGAAGATCATGTTATACGTTCAGAGATTCACGCACCTGTACGTGGTATCGTGAAAAATATTAAAATCACGACAGTGGGTGGCGTTGTTAATACCGGGCAAGATATCTTAGAAATTATTCCATTAGATGACAAATTAATGGTTGAGGCTTATATTCGGCCACAAGATGTTGCTTTTTTAAGACCAGAGATGCCTGCAGTAGTAAAAATAACCGCTTATGACTATGCTATTTATGGTGGGTTAAAAGGGACTGTAAAATTGATCAGCCCTGACACTTTAAGTAATAACAATCAGCGTAATGATTTAAAATTAAATCAAGAAGAAACGTTTTATCGTATTATTGTTGAAACAGAAACGAATTACTTACTCGATAAAAATAACAATAAAATGGATATCATTCCTGGAATGATTGCTTCCGTTGATATTAAAACGGGTGAGAAAAGTGTTTTTGATTACCTTATTAAGCCGATCACACGGATGAAGCAGGCATTAACCGAAAGATAAATTCCATACGTCAACGATATTATTTTTATAACAAAATAATAGTATTTTAGTTATATTTCCGTGTGTTGTGTTATATATGACTCAGCGGAATACGCAACAAGACAAGATGAGAGCATTATTAAGCTCTCATCTTACTCAAACTAAATATCAGGGTAATGCTTCATGACTCACTGGTCATGGTTTCTAACTGTTCCTGCAAATCCATCCACTCCATTTCGACATCTTCAAGCGCGGCTTTATGTTCAGTTTGTTTTTTCAAACATTCCGTCAATTCAGCTTTCTTATCTTGTTCATAAATGGAAGCATCAGAAAGTTTTGCTTCTAGCTCACTCAGCGCGTTGGAGTGTTTATCCATCTGCTTTTCCAATTCCGTAATTTTTTTACGGATAGGCTGAGTTAACTGACGAAATTCAGCTTCACGACGTTTTTGATCTTTTCTATCTTGTGCTGTAACCGTTGCCGCGGCTGCTGGCTTGTCTTTCTCTTGTTGATCACGAACTTGCTGTAATTCGAGCTTATTTTGCTCAGCTAGCCATTGTTGGTAATCTTCTAAATCACCGTCAAATTGCTCGACAGAACCGCCATGGACTAAATACAGTTCATCGGTGGTGGTGCGCAGTAAATGCCTATCATGGGAAACGACAACTAAAGCCCCTTCGAAGGCCATTAAGGCTTCGGTAAGTGCTTGGCGCATATCTAAGTCCAAGTGGTTAGTTGGCTCATCGAGTAGCAGTAAATTTGGGCGTTGCCAGACGATTAAAGCGAGTACTAAGCGGGCCTTTTCACCGCCAGAGAAACGGCCGCTTGGGTCAGTAACTTGGTCACCTTTAAAACCGAAACCACCTAAATAGTCACGTAACTGCTGCTCAGTTTGCTCTGGTGCAAGGCGGGCAAGATGCTGCAAAGGTGACTCTTCAGGGTGTAAATACTCTAATTGGTGCTGAGCGAAATAACCGAGTTTAATCCCTTTTGCGAGGGCGATTTCTCCCTGCAATGGTGGTAAATCACCCGCTAACATTTTGATTAAAGTTGATTTACCCGCGCCATTGCGCCCCAATAGGCCAATGCGTGAACCCGGTACTAAGTTCAGTTTGATGGATTGCAAAATGACTTTTTCACCATAGCCAGCGCTGACTTTTTCCATTTTTAATAATGGATTCGGTAAGCTTTCTGGTTTACGGAATGAAAAATGAAATGGGTTATCCACATGAGCCGGAGCGACCATTTCCATTCTTTCAAGCATCTTAATACGGCTTTGTGCTTGTTTGGCTTTGGTGGCTTGCACTCTAAAGCGGTCAATATAACTTTGTAAATGCGCCGCTTTGGCTTGTTGGCTTTCATATAACGCTTGCTGTTGAGCGAGCTTTGTTGCGCGTTGGCGTTCAAATGACGAGTAGTTACCCGTGTATTCAAACATCGTTTCTTGTTCGATATGCAGGACTTTATCAATAATCGGGTCGAGGAAATCCCTATCATGGGAAATCAAAATCAGGGTGCCTTGGTAGCTTTTCAACCATTTTTCTAACCAAATTACTGCATCTAAATCAAGGTGGTTGGTCGGCTCATCGAGCAGCAACAAATCTGAGCGGCATAACAAAGCCTGCGCCAAGTTCAAACGCATTCGCCATCCACCGGAAAATGATTTTACTGGGGAATCTAGCTGTGCTTGGCTGAAACCTAAACCATGTAGCAAACTGGATGCGCGAGAACGGATAGTCCATGCATCAATGGCATCAAGTTGCCCATGTACGGCAGCAATGGCATGGCCATCATTTTTTTCATTGGCTTGCTGAAGTTTTTGTTCTAGAGCGCGGAACTCGCGGTCTCCATCAATCACATACTCAAGCGCTGGCACATCGAGAGCTGGCGTTTCTTGGTTAACCCATGCCATAGACCAATTGCTTGGAAAGGTTGCAGAACCTGCTTCAGCTTGTAATTCGCCTTTTAATAACGCAAGAAGCGTCGATTTACCGCAGCCGTTTTTACCCACTAAACCAACTTTTTGGCCGGGGTTAATAGTCGCAGTGGCATTGTCCAGCAGGACACGAACACCTCGGCGAATTTGGAGTGAAGAGAAAACAATCATAGCAACCGTCTATTAAAAATATGTTAAATTATCAACGTATATACTCTAAATAATTCACGGTGCTGTTAGGCGACAAGCAAATGAGTCGCTAGGAGCCTACTTAAGCAGGTGACTAGTGCGAATGCGCGTAGTCAACAACACAGCAACGTGAAGTATAACGAGTATAGCAGGCTGCATGGTAACGGAAAATGTTCCGTCTGACACGCCTTTGAGGAGGGAAAGATGTCAAATACACCGAAAGTGCTAGTGGTCTACGCTCACCCGGACCCCGACGAATCTATGGCTAATAAGGCGTTACTGGGTGCTATACATGATTTTGACCATGTAACTGTGCACGATTTATACGCAATTTATCCAGATTATTTTATTGATGTTACCGCGGAACAAAAATTATTGTGCCAGCACGATATCATTGTTTTTCAGCATCCCCTTTATACTTATAGTTGCCCTGCATTGTTGAAAGAGTGGTTTGACCGCGTGTTAACTCGCCGTTTTGCTACCGACGTGGGGTATCAAAAATTAAAAGGCAAATACTGGCGCTCGGTGATCACCACCGGAGAGCCCATTCACGCTTACCAACATGATGGGTATAACCATTACCTACTCACGGAAATACTTCGCCCATTTGAATTGACCGCATTAATGTGTGATATGCAGTGGCTGGAACCAACCATTATTTATGCAGCACGTCGGCAGCCGAAAGAACGCTTTGAACAGCTTATTGATGACTACCGCCAATGGATGCAACAACCACTAGGCGCGGGAGGGTTATCCTAATGTCAGAACTGGGGCTATTTGAGTCCGTTATTATTTTCCTCTGTGCAGGGGTAATAATGGTGCCGATCGCACAAAAAATCCGCTTAGGTGCTGTGCTTGGGTATTTGCTTGCAGGGATCATGATTGGGCCATTTGTTTTCGGCTTTATTCGTAATGTTGATGATATTTTACACTTCTCCGAAATGGGGGTGGTGTTCCTGATGTTTCTCATTGGTTTAGAGCTCAAACCTTCTAAATTATGGGAACTTAGGCGCTCGATTTTTGGTGTTGGTACGCTTCAAGTGGTTGTGACCGCTGCTATCATGGCGTCATTGTTATTTTTAGCCAAATTCTCTTGGCAAGCCGCCATTGTCGGTGGATTAGGAATGGCGATGTCTTCAACGGCAATGGCACTTCAGTTGATGAACGAAAAAGGGATGTCTAATAAAGAAAGCGGGCAACTTGGTTTCTCTGTTTTGTTATTTCAAGATATGGCCGTTATTCCTATTATGGCGCTGATCCCATTGTTAGCCGGGGACTCCGCAACCAGTGATTGGCAAAAAATTGGCTTGAAAATAGTAGCATTCGCAGGCTTATGGGTAGTTGGCCGCTATTTATTACGACCGATGTTCAGGCTTGCCGCTAAATCTGGCGTCCATGAAATTTTTACGGCTGCAGCATTACTGGTGGTATTAGGCTCCGCACTTATTATGGAAAGCCTTGGGTTTTCTATGGCACTGGGCACCTTTATGGCAGGGGTCATGTTAGCGGAAACAGAGTTTCGCCATGAACTGGAAATTAATATCGAGCCATTTAAAGGGTTATTACTGGGGCTATTTTTTATTTCAGTAGGTATGTCATTAAATTTAGATGTGCTATGGGCCTATTTACCACAAGTATTGATTGCCGTTGCAGTATTAGTCGGAGTCAAAGCGTTGGTACTTTACGGCCTGAGTTTAGCGGCTAGGCTTCGAAATGGTGCAAGAGCGCAATTTTCCGGGGTACTTAGCCAAGGTGGTGAATTTGCTTTTGTGATCTATGGAACTGCCTTTGGGGCAAGTGTGATTAATGAATGGCAAATGGACTTACTGCTGGTGGTTGTCACACTTTCCATGATGACTACGCCACTTGTGATGCAGCTGATAGATGCCTATTTGAACTACCGTTATAATCAACAACCAGCCTCGAGTGAAAAACCGTTTGTGGAAGACAATGACCCGCATGTTATTTTGGTCGGTTTTGGCCGCATGGGGCAGGTGGTTGGCCGCTTATTGATGGCTAACAAGGTTAAAATCACCGTGCTAGAACAAGATGTTACAGCAATTGGTACCATGCGCCGCTACGGCTATACCGTATATTATGGTGATGCGCGTGAACTGCAGTTATTGCGTTCCGCAGGAGCAGATAAAGCGAAGTCAATTGTGATCACCAGTGATGTGCCAGAAGAAGTGATGGAAATTGTGCAAATTTGCCAAGAAAATTTCCCTAACTTGCATATTATTGCACGCGCTAAAGGTCGTCTTGAGGCACATGAGCTATTACAATGTGGGGTCACTGATTTCAGCCGTGAAACATTCTCAAGTGCGCTTGAATTAGGTAGTAAAGCTCTTGTTAGCACAGGAATGCATCCTCATAAAGCCTATCGTGCCAAACAGCATTTCCGCCGTTTAGACATGAAAATGCTCAGGGATATCTACCCTGAAAATGAAAATAGTGATAGCGGGCAAATTTCACGCATTAAAGAGGCGCGCCGTGAACTTAATGAGCTCTTTGAAAAAGAAATGCAACGAGAGCATCGCCAGCCTCATAGCTGGAATAATGAACAGTAAGGGTTAGAAATGTCTTCAACACGTAAACGCTTTATTGCAGGGGCGACTTGCCCTAAATGCAAGTCACAAGACACTTTAATGATGTGGCGTGAAGATAAAATTGATGTTGTCGAGTGTGTCAATTGCGGTGACCAACAGCGCCAAGCAGGGGATGAAGCAACGGGGCATGTTAGACAAAAAGAGCAGGTTATTGGAATTTTTACACCTGAATAATAGAAATTTGTCAATTCTCAATACATCATCATAGTTTTTCGGTACAATTGGCAAAAATTTTTCCCTTACGGGTAGTAGGAGATGTCATGAAAGTAGCAAAAGACTTGGTGGTCAGCTTGGCTTATCAAGTAAGAACAGAAGACGGTGTTTTAGTTGATGAATCACCAGCAAGCGCACCAATGGACTATTTGCATGGTCGTGGGTCTTTAATTTCAGGTTTAGAAAAAGCATTAGAAGGCCGTTCTGTAGGCGAAAACTTCGATGTTGAAGTAGCTTCAGATGACGCATATGGTCAATACGATGACAACTTAGTTCAACGTGTTCCTAAAGATGTATTTATGGGCGTTGATGAGCTAGAAGTGGGCATGCGTTTCTTAGCTGACACTGACATGGGCCCTGTTCCTGTTGAAATCACCGGTATCGAAGGTGATGAAGTTATCGTTGACGGTAACCACATGTTAGCAGGCCAAAACCTGAAATTTAATGTTGAAATCATGGCTATCCGTGAAGCAACAGAAGAAGAAATTGCACATGGCCACGTCCATGGTGCAGGCGGTCACGACCATGACCACGACCACGAAGGTGGTTGCTGTGGTGGTGGCGGTCATAGCCACGGTTCAGAAGGCGGCTGCTGCGGTGGCGGTGAAGGCCACGGACATGGTCACAAACAAGGCGGTTGCGGCTGCCACTAATACGCGGTATTAGTGTTTGTAAAAAAAGGAAGCGAAAGCTTCCTTTTTTGCATTTAAAATCAATGGTTTTGCATTCTAAATTAATAATGCGGTGGCGGCGTTTCTTCTTCAGGTCTTGCTAAGTGAGAATCTTGGGATGATTTCAGTCTTTCAGCCACAATGCGCAAGTGTTCTTGAAGGCGGCTCATTTGCATTTGCTGGTCAGTAATAACCTGATTAAGTTGCTCAATAGCCAGTTCTTGAAAGGCAACTTTACTTTCTAAAAGTTCCAAACGTTGTTCAAATGTATCAGATGAGTCCATATTCGACTCTCCTTAAGCGTTTATATCGTAATTAAACCATCATAATAACCGAACATTACAAATCAACAGATAAGTTTTAGTTAAAGATATAGGCGATGAAACGACTTTTTGTTAATGTGGTCTCAGTAGTTCTTATATTTTTTAATACTCAATGGGATAACGGGTCTAAACTTAAAGAGCCCTATCCACAAAACGAATAGTTCGCTATTCGAATATAATCGAATAAAAGTTATCGGAGACTAGGATGAAATCACTGTTTAAGGCAAGCCTTTTAGCAACTACGCTAGCATTTACTTTTGCTGCTCCGCAAGTGATGGCAGCGGAAGCCAAAGCACAAAGCAGCGCATTCAAAAACGCAGAAGAGCGTAATGCGTATGCATTGGGTGCATCTTTAGGTCGTTACATGCAGAATTCTTTAGAAGAACAGAAAACAATCGGTATTAATTTGGACAAAGCTCAATTACTGGCAGGTGTTCAAGATGCATTTAACGGCAAAAGCAAAATGACTGATGCAGAAGTTGAAGAAACCCTGCGTCAATTTGAAGGCCAAGTCAAAGAAGCAGCTGACAAAAAAATGAAAGACGAATCAGCAGCGAATGAGAAAAAAGGTGCTGAGTATCGCGAGAAATACGCTAAAGAAAAAGGCGTAGTTAAAACCAAATCTGGCTTACTGTACAAAATTGAAAAAGACGGTACAGGTGCGAAACCTAAAGCAGATGAAACTGTCGTAGTTCACTATAAAGGTTCACTGATTGACGGTACTGAATTCGACAGCTCATATTCACGTAACGAGCCACTGACTATTCCATTAAACTCAGTCATTAAAGGCTGGACTGAAGGTTTAGTTAACCTGAAAAAAGGCGGGAAAATGCAGTTAGTGATCCCTGCTGAATTAGCTTATGGTGAAAATGGCGTGCCGGGTATCCCTGCAAATTCAACATTAGTCTTTGATGTTGAATTATTAGATATCAAACCTGCCGCGAAATAAGCACTCACTAAGCATTAGCTAAGTGTATTTTTGAGCCCAATGCATTCATGCCTTGGGCTTTTTTGTCTTTCTCATCAAAAAAATTCTCAAATTGTTTAAAACTTGTGATAAAACAGACTGTCTTGCATTCATTCGCTTGACGGCAACGTCTTGGAGTTTTAACTTCAGAAGACTCTATTTTATTTTTTATCATCATAATTGTTGGCTACAAACAAAGTAATGAAGGCCAAATAGTCGAATAATGAACGCCTTTTTAGTCAACAGGATGAGTTTTTACATTAGAAGGATGATGTTGAAATGTCTGATTCTATACAATCACACGACCTCAGCGATATTAACATATTGGATAACCAACCCTTTTCTGAGACAGACCATGAAATTTTAAAATCATATGAAGCCGCGGTGGATGGTCTGGCAATGCTAATCGGTGGGCATTGTGAAATTGTTCTTCACTCTTTAGAAGACCTAAACTGCTCTGCAGTTAGAATCGCAAATGGCCAACACACTGGGCGTAAAATCGGCTCACCGATAACAGACCTTGCGTTGAGAATGCTGCATGATATGGCAGACGAAGAATCGAATGTATCGAAGGCTTATTTTACGAAAGCAAAAAGCGGTGATTTAATGAAATCCGTGACTATTGCAATTCGTAACCGCAAGCAACGTGTGATTGGCTTACTATGCATTAATATGAACCTAGATGTGCCGTTCTCTGAAATTATTCAATCGTTTGTTCCAGAAACCAAACAAGAAGTCACTTCAGATGTGAATTTTGCCTCTTCAGTTGATGATCTTGTCGCGCAAACATTGGAATATACGATCGAAGAAGTTGGCGCTGACCGTAATGTTTCGAATAATGCGAAAAACAAGCAAGTGGTCCTTAATTTATACGAAAAAGGTATTTTCGATATTAAAGATGCCATTAACCAAGTTGCAGACCGCCTGAATATTTCTAAACACACCGTTTACTTATACATTCGTCAATTCAAGAGTGGTGAATGAGTAATATAAATTCGTTAACTTACTGCTTAGTTGTGACAGGCCCTGCTTACGGTACACAACAAGCAGCAAGTGCGTATCAATTTGCCAAAGCCCTTCTTGAAGAAGGGCATATATTGAAAACACTCTTTTTTTATCGTGATGGTGTTTTCAATGCGAACCTGCTCACATCACCGGCAACAGATGAATTTAATTTAGTTCCAGCTTGGCAGGAACTCGCAAAACAATCTGGGTGTGAAATGCATATCTGTGTTTCCGCTGCGCTGCGTCGAGGAGTGGTTGACCAAGAACAAGCGCAAAGTTTATCTCTTCCAACGGCTAACCTTGCTGAGGGCTTTATCATGAGCGGGTTAGGGAGCCTTGCTGAAGCGATGATAACCACAGACCGAACGATTCAATTCTAAGAACAGCTCAATACAAGGTATCGTGTGAAAAAAATAGCTTTTGTCTTTACAACCATGCCCCATGGAAATGCCAGTGGCCGAGAAGGGCTAGATGCATTATTAGCAACTTCAGCGCTGACAGAAGACATTCAGGTGTTTTTTCTCTCTGATGGTGTCTACCAGCTTCTAGCAAACCAACACCCTGCTGAAGTGCTTGCCCGAGATTACATCGTTACATTTAAAATATTGCCATTATATGACATTGAAAAAATTTATCTCTGCAGTGCTTCGCTACAAGAAAGAGGGTTGGGGGAGAATGGTGAATGGGTTGTGACTCCAACAATTCTCAACAAGAAAGAGATCAGAGCTAAAATAGCGGAATGTGATGTGGTGCTTAATTTTTAATCTATTGTGCGAATTTTGAGCTTGGGTTAGGTTTTGATCTATAGTAGGATCTTTTCTATGCTGTATACATTAGCAACATCTCCATTTAAATGTGATTTTTCTGCGATGCTAGGTTTTATTACGGCTGAAGACGTAGTTTTACTGATGCAGGATGGCGTGGTTGCGGCAGTCGCACAGTCGCCTTTTCTTGCTGCATTACAAAAAACAGGCGCGCAGCTGTACGCTTTGGATGTCGACATCAACGCTCGCGGGTTGCAAAATACCCTCTCAACCACAGTTTCTGTGATCACATATCAAGGTTTTGTGAAGCTAACAGAAGTCCAAAAACAACATTTTGCCATATAAAGGCATTAAAAGTTGTATATTTCTTGACACCTGAGCCAGTCAGCAATAAAATTTCGCGTCCTCGTGTATCGTCATGTTGGCGAACGAGGTCAAAATCCGTGTTTACGAAGCAATAAAACCAGGAGCTTTTTTAATAATGGCAACTATTAATCAGCTGGTACGCAAATCTCGTAGCTCGAAAGTTGTTAAAAGCAACGTTCCAGCACTGGAAGCTTGCCCGCAAAAACGTGGCGTATGTACTCGTGTATATACTACCACTCCTAAGAAACCAAACTCAGCATTACGTAAAGTATGCCGTGTTCGTTTAACTAACGGTTTCGAAGTTTCTTCCTACATCGGTGGTGAAGGCCACAACTTGCAGGAGCACTCCGTTATCCTTATCCGTGGTGGTCGTGTTAAAGACTTACCAGGTGTGCGTTATCACACCGTTCGCGGTGCACTGGACTGTTCTGGTGTTAAAGACCGTAAGCAAGCTCGTTCTAAATACGGCGCGAAGAAACCTAAGGCTTAATGGATTTCCGTTAAGTAAGGCCAAACATTTTAATCTTAATGTCAAAATACTCTCGTAGAGTTTTGGACAAACCTGAATTAACAACGGAGTCATATCCATGCCACGTCGTCGCGTAATAGGTCAACGTAAAATTCTTCCAGATCCTAAGTTCGGATCAGAATTACTGGCCAAATTTGTAAATATCCTGATGGTAGACGGGAAAAAATCTACTGCTGAAGCAATCGTATATAACGCACTTGAGACCCTTGCTCAGCGTTCTGGTAAAACTGAACTTGATGCATTCGAATTAGCACTGGATAACGTGCGTCCGACTGTGGAAGTTAAATCCCGCCGTGTTGGTGGTTCAACTTACCAAGTTCCAGTTGAAGTTCGCCCGGTTCGTCGTAATGCCCTGGCAATGCGTTGGATCGTTGATGCTGCTCGTAAACGCGGTGATAAATCTATGGCACTTCGCCTGGCAAATGAATTATCAGACGCTGCTGAGAACAAAGGTTCCGCTGTTAAGAAACGTGAAGACGTTCACCGTATGGCAGAAGCTAACAAGGCGTTCGCACACTACCGTTGGTAATTATTTCTTACCTACATTAGTGATGTATCTCAGGGTAGCCATTTGCTACCCTTTATATGAAGCATTGAACGCCCACGAGAGAGGAAAAAATGGCCCGTCAAACGCCCATAGCACGTTATCGTAATATCGGTATCAGTGCACACATCGACGCCGGTAAAACCACAACTTCTGAACGTATTCTGTTCTATACTGGTGTAAACCATAAAATTGGTGAAACTCACGAAGGTTCTGCAACAATGGACTGGATGGAGCAGGAGCAAGAGCGTGGTATTACTATCACATCTGCAGCGACTACTGCATTCTGGTCTGGTATGGCAAAACAGTATGAGCCACACCGTATCAACATCATCGACACCCCGGGACACGTTGACTTCACAATCGAAGTAGAACGTTCTATGCGTGTTCTTGATGGCGCAGTAATGGTTTACTGTGCAGTTGGTGGTGTTCAGCCACAGTCTGAAACTGTATGGCGTCAGGCTAACAAATATAAAGTTCCACGTATCGCGTTCGTTAACAAAATGGACCGTATGGGTGCGAACTTCTTACGTGTTGTTGAGCAATTAAAATCACGTTTAGCAGCTAACGCAGTTCCACTGCAATTACCAGTCGGCGCAGAAGAAGCGTTCACAGGTGTTGTTGACTTGCTGAAAATGAAAGCAATTAAGTGGAGCGATGAAGACCAGGGCGTTACCTTCGAATACGAAGATATCCCTGCGAGCATGCAAGAAGCAGCTGAAGAGTGGCACAACAACCTGATCGAAACCGCAGCAGAAGCATCAGAAGAACTGATGGAAAAATATCTGGGCGGTGAAGAACTGACTGAAGCAGAAATTAAAGCTGCATTACGTCAACGTGTTCTTGCAAGCGAAATTATCCTGGTTACCTGTGGTTCTGCATTTAAGAACAAAGGTGTTCAGGCGATGCTGGATGCGGTGGTTGATTACTTACCTGCGCCAACAGATGTACCTGCAATCAATGGTATTCTGGATGACGGTAAAGACACACCTGCAGAGCGTCACGCAAGTGATGATGAGCCATTCTCATCATTAGCATTTAAAATTGCAACTGACCCATTCGTTGGTAACTTAACGTTCTTCCGTGTTTACTCTGGTGTTGTTAACTCAGGTGACACAGTTCTGAACGCAGTGAAATCGAAAAAAGAACGTTTTGGCCGTATCGTACAGATGCACGCTAACAAACGTGAAGAGATCAAAGAAGTTCGCGCTGGTGACATCGCGGCTGCAATCGGTCTGAAAGACGTAACTACAGGTGATACTTTATGTGCTGTTGATGCACCAATCATCCTGGAGCGTATGGAATTCCCAGAGCCAGTAATCTCTGTTGCAATTGAACCAAAAACTAAAGCTGACCAAGAAAAAATGGGTATCGCATTAGGCCGCTTGGCTCAAGAAGACCCATCATTCCGCGTATCAAGTGATGAAGAGACTAATCAGACTATCATCGCTGGTATGGGTGAATTGCACTTGGACGTTCTGGTTGACCGTATGCGTCGTGAATTTAAAGTTGAAGCGAACGTTGGTAAACCTCAAGTTGCTTACCGTGAAGCAATCACTATGAAAGTGACTGATATCGAAGGTAAACACGCGAAACAGTCTGGTGGTCGTGGTCAGTACGGTCATGTCGTTATCGATATGTTCCCACTGAACAAAAACGATAAAGACGGCGTTCAAATGGATTACGAATTTGCCAACGACATCAAAGGTGGTGTGATTCCAACTGAATACATCCCTGCAGTTGACAAAGGTATCCAAGAACAGCTGAAATCTGGTCCATTAGCTGGTTACCCGGTTGTTAACATGGGTGTTCGTTTACATTTCGGTTCTTACCATGATGTTGACTCCTCTGAATTGGCGTTTAAACTTGCGGCTTCAATCGCGTTTAAAGATGGCTTCAAAAAAGCTAAACCAGTTCTGCTTGAGCCAATCATGAAAGTTGAAGTGGAAACACCAGAAGACTACATGGGTGATGTTATTGGTGACCTGAACCGTCGTCGTGGTATGATTGAAGGTATGGATGACCTGCCTACTGGTAAAGTCGTTCGTGCACAAGTACCATTGTCAGAAATGTTCGGTTATGCTACTGACCTGCGTTCTCAGACACAAGGTCGTGCTTCATACTCTATGGAGTTCCTGAAGTACAATGAAGCACCAAACAACGTTGCACAAGCTGTAATCGAAGCTCGTAACGCTAAATAATCGATTTTTATCGGTTAACTACTTTAATTTAAGTTCCTTCTTTATCGTGAAGAGGGAACTCCATAAGGAATAGAGTCGTGTCTAAAGAAAAATTTGAACGTTCAAAACCGCACGTTAACGTTGGTACTATT
>NZ_JAMPNU010000045.1:0-15619 GCF_028479505.1 Providencia sp. PROV205
TTAAGTTATGATGAACACTTAAATCTTATTATTGTTTTCTGTTTTTGGTAAAATAATTTTTTTAGTTAAAAAATACAAATTGAAACAGTTAATGTTTTAAGTACTATTTATATTCATAGTTTAATATTGACGTTTTTACTCTCTTGGGGGGTGAAGTAAAGTATAAATACGGATGGTTATATAAAACTAATTGTATTTTTTTACTCTGCTGGTGGTGGCTATCGAGGGTGATAATTAGAAAAAGCAGGTCATCTAATAAGGTATTCTTATATAGATAGGGTTAACCATTATTAAAAAAATTATTATTTACTTACAACTGACTCAAGGTAACTATTTAAGTCTATTCTTGGGGCAAAATTTTTAGGTCATTTTGGTCAACTGGCTTGTTATTGAATAAATGAGAGCTTAAGAATATGAATATCATAAAGTTGCTCACAATTTTATTGTTAGCTGGGAGCTCTTTTATATTAGGAGTGACATTGAACTACTCCCCTAAACCTGATCTTGTGAAAATGGCAAAGAGTAGTGTTGAAGACTATTTATCTTTCCCAGAGTCTGCTTCATTTAGAAATGTGAAATATAATTTTATTCGTCAAACTACGGATAAGGGGGAGTTAGGTTATGTCTGTGGTGAAGTGTTTCGAATTAAAAATGCAAGGTTAGAAGGATATAAAAAATTCATTATGAAAGCGTATAGTGATAAACAAGGGAAAGTATCCTTGTCTATTCCAATGGTTGAGGGAGATTACGATTTGATGCCAAAGGAAATGGTTGATTCGCTATGGACAAGATATTGCTTTTAAAAGTGAGTTATAACACCCATCTTCTTATTGAATTAAACTTGATAGGTCATACGCGTTTTAATTAAAGAAAGCCGGTTTACGGCTTTCTTTAGTCTAAATATGGCTTGAGTGTTGTATCTACGTGATTAACCTTTTAACTCTCTAGCACATTGTTGCAAATGTAAGAAAGAGGCGAATCTTGCATCATGACGAGTCTTATAAGCGTTATTTGCTTGGTAGGTTAAGTCAATCGCACTAAATTGATCCATAGCCTGTGCGACATCCTCACAGACTTTCCCTGCAACTGCTCCAAGGATTGCAGAGCCAAGCAATACAGGCTCACTGGCTTGTGTTGAAATCACTGGGACACCACACGCATCAGCAAGTAGCTGGCGGATCAACGGGTGTTGACCAGCACCGCCACTGACAACAATATTTTCAATCGCAGCACCAGAATTTGCTTGTGCTTCAATGATTTGTCGTAATCCATAGCCAATTCCACACACACCAGCAACATAGAAAGAAAGTAAATTTTCCATGCTGTTATCCATGGTTAATCCAGCAATGACGGCTCTGGCATGAGGGTCGGCAAAAGGTGCTCGGTTCCCTAAAAACTCAGGAACTACGTGTATTTTTTCAGCTAGCTCAACAGACTGTGATGGTGAAGATGCTTTTTCTAATACTAAATCCGCTAACATAACAGGCAAAGGTTTACCTTGCTCTTTTGCCGTGAGTTTTGCTTGTGCAAAAGCGGGATGCAAGGAAAGTAGCTGGTCAATTGCTGCGCCAGCCGCACTTTGGCCACCTTCATTTAGCCACATACCCGGTACCATTGCACTGAAATAGGGCCCCCATACACCCGGTATAAATACAGGTTCTTTGGTGGTTGTCATTGTGCATGAAGAGGTACCAAATACATATGCCATATTGGCGGTTGCATCGCCATTAACGCCAACAGTACCAATACCGCCTGCGTGAGCATCTATCATACCAGCAGCGACAGGAGTTCCTGCTAGCAAGCCCATTTGTTGGGCCGCGGCTTCAGTTAAGCCTTCACCACAAGGCGTGCCTGGTTCCACAATAAGCTGGCCAATACGTGCGAAATTTTCATCTGCCAGTTCAGATAAACCAATCTGTTGAAAGTAATCCTCATCCCAGCGTTTCTCATGGGCAAGATATGTCCACTTGCAGGTGACAGTACAGGTTGAGCGAGCTAAGGAGTTAGTCGATTTCCATGTTAAAAAATCGGCTAAATCAAAAAATTGCCATGCGTTATCATAGGATTGACGTAAATTTTCTTTTAGCCATAAAATCTTAGGCGTTTCCATTTCAGGCGAAATCTTACCGCCAACATAGTTTAGAACAGGGTGTTTTAATTGATTAATGCGCTCAGCTTGCTCTGTCGCACGGTGGTCCATCCACACAATAATGTTGCGCTCAGGGTCATTCGATGGGCTAACAGTAATAGGCTGTTTATCTGAACCAATGACAACCAGTGAGCAGGTTGCATCAAAGCCAATACCTGCAACTTGTTGTGGTTTTACTGTTGATGATGCTATTGCTTGCTTGACACAATAACAAACAGCTTCCCAAATTTCGTTACTTGATTGCTCTGCAAAATTGGCATTGTCACGAAATAGCGTAATATCACGTTTGGCAGAGGCTAACATATTGCCTGACATGTCAAAGACACCTGCGCGAGCACTGCCTGTGCCAACATCGATACCAATAACGACTTTATCGTTATCTTTTATTTGTGTATGTAAATTATTCATTTTCCCTCCAAGGTGCTAACTGCAATGAATTGCGAGATGACAAGTTAGAGATCAACACTGTTTGGCACAATAACAAGGTCACGAATAGTGACATTGCGTGGGCGAGTTAACATAAATAATACGGCTTCAGCGACTTCAATCGGTTGCATTAAGCTACCATTTGCTAAGGCTTCTTCCATTTTTTCTTTTGGCCAATCATCGAGTAAGGCAGTGACAACAGGGCCGGGTAATACTGCACCAACACGAACACCATGTTCAGAGACTTGGCGGCGCGTTGAATGGACGAAGGCTTGAACAGCAAATTTTGATGCGGTGTAAATCGGTTCCCAGATCACGGGGACAACACCTGCAATTGAACTGGTGAATAATACATCACCGGATTTTTGGGCAATAAAATGAGGTAACACCGCGCGGACACAACGGAAAGCCGCATTAATGTTTAAATTTAATACCTTATCCCACACATCTGGGTCACCCTCAGCAACAGGGCCACCAATATAGGCACCGGCGTTAGCATGGAAAATATCTAAACGGCCAGCTTTTTGTAAGATGGCATCTAACATTCCATCAACTTGTTCTGGTTTCATTAGGTCGACAACTAATGGGATCGCGTTTTCACCTAATTCTTCAACAAGTTGGTTTAATCGCTCTTCTGCGCGGTCAATTAAAACGACTTTTGCGCCTGCTTTAATTAGTGTACGTGCACATTCAAGACCGATACCTGAAGCAGCTCCGGTAATTGCTGCGACTTTGTTCTCAATAGAAATGGCCATAATTTACTCCAATCGGATATTTTAGCGAAATGTAAGAATAAAAAGCGTCTGAAATTAATGAAACAGCAATGAGTCACAGGGATGGATAGGTGGCTACATGCGATGGTTGATAGTATTTATTTTGCAGTCTATCAACTCAGGCATCATCAATTTCAATGTTGCTCAATCGATGTAGCAGTATTGCGACTTTTCGACTTTGGTGTCAAGCTAGTAAAAAATGGAGATGAGAATCTGTGACAAAGATCAGACAAAATAAGAAAACAACGATCTATGACCTTGCTGAATTAGCCGGAGTTTCAGCGAGTGCAGTGAGTGCAATACTTAATGGTAATTGGCAAAAAAGGCGAATTAGTGCACAGCTTGCTGAAAAAGTGATCCGCATCGCCGAAGAACAAAATTATGCAGTCAATAAGCAAGCTAGCTTGTTGCGCAGTAATAAATCCAAAATAATCGGTATGTTAGTCCCGAAATATGACAACCGCTACTTTGGCTCTATTGTCGAACATTTTGAGGAAATGGCGCGTGAAAGAGGGCTGTTTCCAATCATTACCTGCACGCGACGTGACCCTGAGTTAGAAATAGAAGCCGCGCGCGCAATGATCTCTTATCAGGTGGATTGGTTGATTTCAACGGGGGCAACGAATCCAGATAAAATTACCGAAATTTGCCAAGCTTCGGGGGTTTCAACCTTAAATTTAGACTTACCGGGCTCGTTGGCGCCTTCGGTTATTTCAGATAACTATCTTGGTGCAAAAAATTTAACTCAACGTATTTTAAGTAAAAATAAGCCTCAAACATCAATAAATGAAGCCTTAATTTTCATTGGTGGTCGTGAACATGACCACAATACACGTGAACGTATTCGTGGGTTTATTGATGCACATAATGAAAAAGGTATCACGGTTCCACAAGAAAATATTTTGGCTTGTGGTTATGCCCCCGAAAAAGCAGAAAAAGCGCTTTCTCAGTTTTTTGAACAGAATAGTAATGATCCACAGAAAATAGTGAAATGCGGTTTATTTATTAATTCAACCATTTCATTAGAAGGGGTTATTGATTGGTTAGGTAAAAAGGGGTATATCGGTTCGCACCAACCTCATTTAGGCTGTTTTGACTGGGATCCCTTTGTTGCACTTTTAGGTAATGACATCGAAATGGTCAAACAGGATGTGCCAACGATGCTAAATCATATTTTTAAGTTGATAGATAATGAAAATAGCAAAGCACAATTAATTGAAGTGCTACCTGTGGGGGTGGTCAAAGGGTGATATTAAGAAAGTACCGCTTATCGTTGATGACCAATAAGCGGTGGGAGGTCATTATTTATTCAGTGTTGTAACCAATAATTGGTGGCGTTGGTTATAGAATTTTGTATAGGTCATATACCCAGCTAGTATGGTCGAAAGGCTGGCTGTGCCTAACAGCATAAAAGTCACCATAATCTGGTACTTAACGGCTTGTAACGGGTCAACTCCAGCAAAAATCAGCCCTGACATCATACCCGGTAAGCTAACAATTCCGACTGTTTTGGCTGAGTCCACCGTTGGGATCAGTGATGCACGAATACTGTCGCGAATTATAGATGCGGAAGCAATTTTTGGGGTCGCCCCCAAACTTAACATTTCTTGAATTTGTTGTTGCTGGCTTGAAAACCGTTGACCAAGGTTATTAAAGCATAGCCCTACAGCAATCATGGCGTTACCCGCAATCATTCCCGTTATAGGAATGACCTGCATAGGCGTAAATGCGATGGCATTGGTTAATATCAGAATTAACAATGTAAGAAATGTACCAGAGCTAATGGCTATTAATGCAGTAACATAAATTTTATCAATATATTTACTTCTTTTCTTAGCGTTCCACGCGGCATTGACGCAAATAAACATCACCAATGCAATCGTGAGCAATTCGTGATCCACTCTAAATATGTATGTTAGAATATAGCCTGCGATCAACAGTTGAATAATCGCTCGGCAAGTACTCCAGATAATATCTTTTTCAAGGGACAGTTTTTCTTTATGACTAATAAAAATAGCCACTAGGACTAACAGGATAGAAAAGGTTAGTGATTCATTGGAAATCGTTGGTTGATGCACAGTGGTATCCTATGATCCGGTGTGGTGAACAGGAAGCGTAATAATTTCATTGGTATGAGCGATTTCATCTTGGTCATGAGTTACCCATAGCACCCCTATTTTTTTGTCACTTGCTAAATGATGAATAAATTCGTTCACTTTAATTTTATTTTCTTCATCTAGGGCACTGGTGATTTCATCTAATAGCAAGACTTGTGGAAGAAATTGTAAGTTTCGAATAAGTGACACTCGCTGTTTTTCCCCTCCAGAGAGCTCATTGATCCCTTTCTCTAAAATAGAAGCATGCAGAGAAAACAGCTGCAAATCACTGATGACTTTGTCTTTATTAAATGGCAATTTTCGGATTTGATACGGAAAAACGAGGTTGTCATACACGGTTTGCCCAAATAAAGTAGGCGTTTGAGTACAGTATGAAACCTGCTGACGATACGTCTCTGGGAGGATGGTAGTGATATCTTTCCCTTGAAACTTGATTGTTCCTTGAGTGGGGGAAATTAACGAGGCCACTATTTTTAATAAGGTACTTTTACCACAGCCAGAAGGGCCCGTAATCAGCTTAAAGTCGCCTGCCTGTAAGTTAATCTGCACATTATCAAGAATTGTTTTTTGCTCAATACTATAGCCAATGTTATTCAGTTGTAATAGCAAGTTACTTTCTTCCATATTATCAATAACCTATAAATTAAATGTGCAGTATTTAGTGTAAATGATATTCATTCCAATATCTTACTCAATAACTCACGGTTGATATTGTTCAATATCAATTTAGATATAACTAATATTATGCGCCAATTAACAGGAAAATTATAGGGGAAGAAAAAATACACTTTTGACGGGGTGTTACAACGTAAATGAATTTTTCGGAGGGTTTTCACAGTCAAAAATAAAGTACAAATATTCATTTAAATTATTATTTTGAACATATGCCCATTTAGAATTTAATGAGATATTTAATTTGAGAGATATCTCTTTTTTTTAGATGAATAATATAGAATTTAACCAGTGATAATATTATATTAATAATACCAAGTAATTTAACCTTCGCTTAATATTTTGTTGTCTCTCTAAGGCAACCCTATATTTATTTCACCTATATATTGAATATCACATCATGATATTAAGGAATTGAAATGAAAAAATTTAGTGGCTATAGCACCAACTTTTCACTCGATGGCAAAGTTGCATTAATTACAGGGGGAGCAGCAGGTATTGGTTTCGCGATTGCTCAATTGTATGTTGAAAAAGGGGCTAAAGTCGCCTTAATCGACAAGTCAGATAAAGTGATAAAAACTGCGGAAAAATTAGGGAATTCAATTGGTATTCAATGTGATATTACAAATTCTGAGGCAGTTTCTCAGATGGTAAAACAGGTTGTTGAGCATTATGGTACGTTAGATATTGTCGTCAATAGTGCGGGGATAGTCGCACTTGCTCCCGCGGAAAATTTAAGTGAATCAGACTGGGACTTAACCATGAATGTGAATTTAAAAGGGACTTTTTTGGTTTGCCAGGCTGCAGGTAATGTAATGATTAATAATGGAAAAGGGAAGATCATTAATATGGCATCTCAAGCTGGGGTGATTGCCCTAGACCAACATGCAGCCTACTGTGCCAGTAAAGCAGCGATTATTGGTTTAACCCAAGTATTAGCGCTTGAGTGGAGCCCAAAAGGCATACAAACCAACGCCATTTCTCCAACGATTGTCATGACTGAACTCGGTAAAAAAGCGTGGGAAGGTAAAAAAGGTGATGAAATGAAAGAAAAAATTCCTGCAAGGCGTTTTGCGGAGCCATCTGAAATTGCCGCATGTGCGTTATTTTTGGCCAGTGATGCATCTGATATGATTACAGGTCATAATTTAGTAATTGATGGTGGTTATAGTATCCAATAAGGATATTAAATTAATAATGAATAAAGCGAGTATGAATAGGTACTCGCTTTTTTATTGTTTATGATTTTATTTAGATAAAAATAAGCCAAATAACATAGATATTATTTGGCTTGTAATAGGAAATTACAAAGTAGGATAACAGATATTAATTATTGCTATATCAATTAATCATTAGGTTTTAATAATGAACGTGACATAGTAATAAGCTTTTCTACGGTAAAACCAAAATATTCAAACAATTTACTTGCAGGGGCTGATTCTCCAAAACTGTTCATTCCCATAACTAATCCATCAATCCCTACATATTTACGCCAGTAATCACTAATACTGGCTTCGATAGCAATACGATGGCGAACATGATTTGGCAAAACGCGCTGCTGGTACTCTAAGGGTTGTTGGTCAAAGGTATCTGTTGATGGCATCGAAATAACATTTACATGAAAACCTTGTTCAGTCAGTTGCTTCCATGCTTCAACCGCTAATGTGACTTCAGAACCAGTAGCAATTAATAGTAATTCAGGCGTCTCACTATTGCTGCGCAAAATATATCCACCACGCGCAATATTAGCGAGCTGTTCGGCTGTTCGTGAATATTGAATTAGATTTTGGCGGGATAATACAAGTGCAGTTGGCTTTTGTTGATGAATGATAGCCTGTTTCCAAGCCACAGCGGTTTCTACTTGGCAACAAGGGCGCCATACCGACAAATTAGGCGTGGCACGCAGCGAAACAAGTTGCTCAACGGGTTGGTGTGTTGGGCCATCTTCACCTAAGCCAATTGAATCGTGAGTATAAATAAGAATTTGTGGCAATTTCATTAACGCAGCCATTCTCACGGCATTTTGTGCATATTCAGAGAACATCAAGAAAGTTGCCGTGTAAGGGCGAAAACCGCCATGTAATGCAATGCCATTGGCAATGGCGGTCATACCAAACTCTCTGACGCCATAGTGAATATAGTTGCCTGAAGGTTGTTCATTAATTGGCTGTGACCCAGACCAATAAGTCAGGTTACTTGGGGCTAAGTCTGCGGAGCCACCGATTAATTCAGATAAAACAGGGCCAATAATATTGAGTGTATTTTGTGACGCTTTACGTGTAGCTATCGTTGCCGGGTTATCATTTAATTGTTGAATGAAGTTATCAATGATATCTGTAAATTTTTCAGGGAGTTGATTGGATAATCGTTGCGTTAGTTGCTCTGCGAGTTCTGGGTATTGTTTGGCGTATTCTCGTAGTGCTTGTTCCCAACGTAATTGCTGTTCAGCACCACGTTCTAAGGCATTCCAAGGTTGGTAAATTTCATCAGGGATCACAAAAGGCGGATACGCCCAACCGAGTTGTTGGCGAGTCAGTGTTATTTCATCTTGTCCGAGAGGAGCACCATGAGAATCTGCGGTACCGGCTTTATTGGGCGAACCATAACCAATCGTGGTTCTGCAGATAATGAGTGTGGGTTTCGAGGTTTGTTGGCGTGCTTGTTCGATAGCCGCTTTAATCGCAGGGCGCGAATGCCCATTAATTGATCTAATTACATGCCAGCCATAGGCTTCAAAACGCTTTGCGGTATTATCGGTAAACCAGCCTTCCACATCTCCATCAATAGAAATGCGGTTGTCATCATAAAACGCAATGAGTTTATTGAGTTTTAATGTTCCTGCTAATGAACACACTTCATGGGAGATCCCTTCCATTAAACAGCCATCACCTAAAAATGTATAGGTATAGTGGTCAACAACGGGGAACCCCGAGCGATTAAACGTAGCCGCTAGGGTTTTTTCTGCGATTGCCATACCAACCGCATTGGCGATACCTTGCCCCAGCGGGCCTGTCGTGGTTTCAACACCGGGTGTATAGCCTAATTCAGGGTGACCCGGTGTTTTGGAATGGAGTTGTCGGAACTGTTTTAAATCATCAATGGATAACTCATAGCCTGTTAAATGAAGCAAACTATAGAGCAGCATTGAGGCATGGCCGTTTGATAATACAAAGCGGTCACGGTTAGGCCAATGTGGGTCTGCGGGGTTGTGCTGTAAATAATCTCGCCAAAGAACTTCAGCAATATCAGCCATTCCCATTGGGGCTCCAGGGTGGCCTGAATTGGCTTGTTGTACGGCATCTATTGAAAGAAATCGAATGGCATTGGCTAATTTATTTTGTGGTTGAGTGGACATTACAAAGCTCCCAAAGTAAAAGCGCCTAAAGTAAAACTAACGTTCCCCATTTTCATACTCACTGATTCGAGCCACTTTCGGCGCTGACCGTCCCCCTTCATAATGGGAAGCTAGCCATGTGTCGACAATGGTTTTAGCCAGTTCAGGGCCAATCACTCGTGCCCCAAAGGTAATAATTTGCGCGTCATTACTTTTCTGAGCTCGCTCAGCGGAGTATGTGTCATGGCACAGTGCTGCACGGATCCCTGTAACTTTATTGGCAACAATGGACATACCAATTCCGGTACCACAAATTAGAATACCGCGCTGGTGCTTACCTTGTACGATTGCAGTTGCAACCGCATGGGCAACATCAGGGTACATTTCATCTGCAACCCCTGTATTTAAGCAGTAATCAGTCACTTCAATGTTTAATGCTGCTAAGTGAGCCTTAATCAAATCTTTCATTTCAAATGCAGCGTCATCTGCGCCAATAGCAATAGATAGCATGATAGAGATCCTTATCGTTGAACAAAAGTTCATTAGTCAATCAAATGTACTACTTAGAAAATAGGATCTTATGAACAAATAATCAATAGGTGAGCATATGTTTTTATTTTTGTGATGGTGAATTCTGTGATCTACAGCTTCAAATTTAATTTTTTTTGCCAAAAATGTAAAAAATAGGCGTTTTAAGACGATTTCATGAGAATTTTTGCACTGAATCACACTTTGACACTCTCACTATGGGCAAGGATGAAGAAAAGAGGGTATGGTTAATTTGTATCTTCATTGAACTTATGTTCATTTTACAAACCGCCGAGGATAGAACTATGTGTGAACACTGTGATTCAAAAGCAACGATGAGCGCAGGCATTCCAGAAAAAATGAAAGCCGTAGTTGCTTATGCACCAAAAGACTACCGTTTAGAAACTGTCGATGTCCCTAAAATTAGTGAAGAAGAAATTTTGGTTCGCGTAGAAGCTTGTGGTATCTGCGCGGGTGATGTGAAGGCTTTTGAAGGTGCTCCTAGTTTTTGGGGTGATGCAGAACAGCCCGCTTATATCAAAGCGCCAATGATCCCAGGGCATGAATTTATTGGCCATGTTGTAGGCTTTGGCTCAAAAGTTGAAGGTTTTGCATTAGGTGACCGTGTTATTTCTGAGCAAATCGTACCTTGTTGGGAATGCCGCTTTTGTAAACGCGGTGAATACTGGATGTGTGAAAAACATGACTTGTATGGCTTCCAAAACAATGTGAATGGCGGTATGGCGCAATATATGAAGTTCACCAAAGAAGCCATCAACTACCATGTGCCTGTTGAGATGCCAATCGAAGATGCCATTTTGATTGAACCTTACGCCTGTTCTTTACATGCCGTGCAGCGCGCTAATGTCAAGTTGGGTGATGTTGTCGTGCTTTCAGGGGCGGGAACATTAGGTCTCGGTATGATTGGAGCGATTAAAAAATCGGGTGCTGGTAAGTTAGTCGTTCTGGATTTATTTGATAAACGCCTTGAATTAGCAAAAGAATTTGGTGCCGATATCGTATTAAACCCTAAACGTGATGATGTAGACAAAATTGTCAAAGAGATGACTGAAGGTTATGGCTGTGACATTTACATTGAAGCGACTGGGGCGCCTAAATCGGTAGAGCAAGGCCTTAAGATGATCCGTAAATTAGGTACTTTTGTTGAGTTTTCTGTATTTAAAGACCCAGTGACCGTGGACTGGAGCATCATCAGTGACCGTAAAGAACTGGATTTATTAGGCTCTCACCTTGGCCCATATTGCTACCCATTAGTGATTGAAGGTATTGGTAATGGCGATTTCCCAACCAAGGGGGTTGTGACGGATATTTTACCTTTAGATAAATTTGCGGAAGGTTTTTCGATGATGGCGAAAGGCGACCCGCACATTAAAGTGGTTCTCGACCCGAACCTGTAGAGCTGTCGTGGGTTGAAAAAAAGACGAAATTAAAAATATAACGATAAAAATTGGACCTGAATAAATGTCACCCTACCAAGGCTTGTTATTCAGGTCCTAACCCAGCGAACAAGCACTGAGGTCAACAATATGATAATCAATAAACTGTCTAAAGTAACGGGGTTTTCACCAAAGTTACTACTTGGCTATTTTGGCGTCCTGATCTTTATGATGGGGGAAGGCCTAGAACAAGGCTGGCTGTCACCTTTTATAATTAGCCGTGGAATGAGTATTGAAGAATCATCATTACTATTTAGTGTGTATGGTTTTTTTGCTGCTGTCGCCGCGTGGTTGTCCGGTGTGTTGGCTGAAATTTATACCGCCCGTCGTGTGATGATTTTTGGTTTTGTGATGTTTGTCATTGGCTCGATTATTTTCTTGTCTGTTGGCTTACCGAGTAACAGCCTGTCTATCATGATCCCAACCTATGCGCTGCGTGGTTTTGGTTATCCAATGTTTGCCTATGGCTTCTTAGTTTGGGTAGCCTATGAGGCGCCAATTAAAAAACTGGGCTCTGCAGTCGGGATCTTCTGGTTTGTTTATAGTGGCGGACTCGGTGTTTTAGGCGTGATGTATTCAAGTTATGCGTTGCCAGTTTTAGGTGAAATGGCAACGTTATGGAGTGGACTGATTTTTGTCACTATCGGGGCATTTATTGCTATTGCGCTTAACCGCAACAAAGCGGGAGATACAACGGACTCACCGAAAGAAAAAGTATCGCTCAGCTATGTATTTAAAGGGATCACCATCGCGTTTGAAAACCCCAAAATTGGTTTAGGTGGCATTGTTCGTACTATTAATACCTCTGCAGCGTACGGTTTTGTGATCTTCATGCCAATGTTTCTTGCTGACTTTGGTTTTTCCCGCACAGAGTGGTTACATATCTACGCGGCACTTTGGACAGTGAACATCGCTTTTAATCTGATCTTTGGTGTTGTCAGTGACCGTATTGGTTGGCGCAATATTGTGATTTGGTTTGGTTGTGTCGGCTGTATGGTTTGTACCTTAATGTTTTACTACGTGCCTTATTATTTTGGGCACAATTATACCCTGATGATGATTGCCGCTGGGTTATTCGGCGCATGTCTTGCCGGATACGTACCGCTTTCAGCCATCATGCCGAGTTTAGCGCCTGAAAATAAAGGCGCTGCAATGTCAGTCCTTAACTTAGGTGCAGGCTTAAGTACTTTTGTCGGACCTGCATTAGTTGGGCTCTTTATTAGTAGTGTTGGAGCCTTTGGCGTGATTTGGATCTTCTCAGGGCTCTATTTATTTAGTGCGATATTGATGAAATTTATTACTGTGCCGGAAGAATTACTTGAACAGACGGCAAAGATGCAGCTAACACCAGAAAATAAGTAAATGAGGGAATTATGAATAGAATCATTAATGAACCTGATCTCGTTGTTGAAGATGCGATTCAAGGTTATTTGAAAGCGCACCCTGAATATTTTGCACAAACTGATAACGCGCGCGTTCTAAAATACCCAAAAGCCCCAATACAAGGGAAAGTGGGCATTGTCACTGGTGGTGGTTCAGGTCATGAACCTGCGTTTTTAGGCTACGTGGGTGAAAACATGTTAGATGCGGTGGCCATTGGGGAAATTTTCTCCTCACCCACTGCGGGCGCTTTTTTAGACGCGTTTAAAGCAGCCGATAGCGGTGCGGGTGTTGCCTGTTTATATGGTAACTATGCGGGCGATAACATGAACGTCAAGATGGCGATGAAAAAGGCAGAAAAAGCGGGTATGCAAGTCAAAACCGTGGTTGCTACCGATGACGTCGCTTCAGCACCTGCGAGTGAAAAAGAAAAGCGCCGTGGCGTTGCTGGCGAAATTCTCATGTGGAAAGTGGGCTCTGCCGCAGCAAGCAAAGGCTATGATTTAGACGGTGTTATTAATGCAGCACAAAAAGCGATTAATAACTGCCACTCTATTGGCGTTGGGTTAACGTCTTGCACCATTCCAGCAGTGGGTCATCCAAATTTTCATATTGAAGACGGGATGATGGAGCTAGGCATTGGCCATCATGGAGAGCCAGGCATTGAAATCATGCCAATTCAATCTGCCGCGCAAATGGCACAAACCATGTTAGCGCCAATTTTAGATGATATGCAGGCAAAACAAGGTGATGAAGTTGTCGTCTTGGTTTCAGGGCTAGGTGCGACACCAGTTATGGAGCTGTACATCTACTATGCAGAGGTTGAAAAACAACTCAGTGAGAAAGGTGTGCGGATTGTTCGTAACTATGTTGGTAACTATTTTACCTCACTAGAAATGATGGGGGTCACGCTGACATTAATGAAAGTGGATGATGAATTAAAAACATTGATGGATGTCCCTGCATATTCATTGGGTTTAACACAGGTTAAATAAGGAGACAATTATGCAAGTTATTTCAACGGGCAACGGCAAGGAAATTACCCTTGATTTAGTGAACATTATTGTTTCTAACCGTGAATACCTCAGTGAAATTGATGGCGCAATAGGGGATGGAGACCATGGCATTAATATGGCTAAAGGTTTTAATCTATGCGCTAAAGCAATTGCAGACCGTGAATTATCACTCAGTGAAGGGTTTGAAGAAATTTCAGACGCCTTGATGGAAGGCATTGGTGGTTCGATGGGGCCACTTTATGGCAGCTTCTTTATGGGAATGTCAGACAGTATTTCAGGAAAAAATACGTTATCGCAACAAGATTTCCTCGATATGCTGAAAAATGGTTTATCTGAGCTGCAAGACATCAGCAGCGCGACAGTGGGTGATAAGTGCTTGATGGATGCATTGATCCCTGCAGTTAATGCTTTTGAAGAGGCGACAAAAGCAGGGAAAAACTTTAAACAAGCACTTGATGCGATGCAGGCAGCTGCTGTTGCAGGTCGTGATTCTACAGTAGATTTAGTGGCTAAAATTGGCCGTGCAAGCCGCCTTGGTGAACGTTCAAGAGGGGTATTGGATGCAGGTGCCACTTCTTGTTGTTTATTATTGTGTCAATTAGCGCAGAGTATTGAAAAACAGGATGCATTAGCTAATGCATAATTGTTTTATATAATTCTTTCGTGGATATATAGTCAAATATCATTGCTATATATCCACTCTCTTTTATAACTCACTTATTAATTGCCACTAGAAACGCTATACTAAAACCTTATCACCCTTGTTGCGATTAACACCAATAAAGAGGAAACCACTATCTTATGGATAGATCACAAACATCTTCCGAAATCGAGCTACTGACTGAAATTGCGATAGCTTATTATCGTGATGAAATTACTCAGGAAGAGATCGCCAATAAGTTTGGTATATCGCGAATTAAGGTAGGCCGCTTACTCAAGCGGGCAAAGGAAGAAGGTATTGTAGAGATCAATGTTCGCTATCATCCTATTTTTAGCACTCAGTTAGAACAACAGTTACTTTCTCGCTTCCCGATTTCCCGTGCATTGATTGCCCTCGATCATCCCGACGAAGAAGAGCAACGTTACCAAGTCGGCACTCTCGTCGCTAACTATTTGTCAACAACGTTACGAGACAACATGATAGTCACGGTCGGCCAAGGTCGCAATGTTGCGGTAGTGGCTGATAGCGGTGGAGCCGTCCCTGAAAAAGATTGCCGTTTTATTTGCGGAATAGGCGGAACCCATCGCCCAGGTGATTCCATTAATGCAGATCATATCAGCCGTCGTTTAGCCAAAAAGTTTGGCGGAACCAGCGAAACCTTATACGCGCCTGCTTATGTCGAAAATAACGAATTAAAGCAATCATTTATGAAAAATGGCACCATTAAGGAAACCTTAGATCGTGCCCGTAAAGCGGATATTGCCTTAATTGGTATTGGCGATATGAATGAAGATAGCTATATGGTCAAGCTAGGCTGGTTTACACCGCGTGAAATTGTTGATGCGAGTTTGAATCAAGGGGTGATTGGCGATATCGCAGGTTATGATTTTTTCAATGCGCAAGGGCAACATGTTGATACCGTGATGAATGACCGCGTGATAGGCCTAAGTATAGACGAACTCAAGAAAATTCCTTGCGTAATAGCGATTGCCTCAGAGTCATCAAAAGCGATGGCGATTATGGGGGCCCTGCGTACGGGGGCGATTGATATTATTGCAACGAGTGCGAGTAATGTGCGGACGATTTTAAAGATGTCCCAATAGCTC
>NZ_JAMPNU010000046.1:0-12972 GCF_028479505.1 Providencia sp. PROV205
GGAGCATACATAAGTATGTGACTAGGGCGAAGAGACGAAGCCAACACCCCTACAACGCGAAGTATGACGAGAAATTACACTTCTTCCATCTTACCGAGCAAAGTGCGCAGACGCTCTTGCCAAGCTTGCTGCTCTTGCTTTAACTGTTCATTTTCACGCACCAGTGAATCCGTACCTGATTTTGCGGTTTCAAGTTCTTGGCTTAGCGCACCATTTTTATCTTTTAATTCATCGATTTCCATTTGTAACAGTGTGATTGTATCAATCGCTTGTTGAACTTTGGATTCGAGTTTCTCAAATACTTCAAATGACATAATTCTGGTCTCCCTTATCAGCTTTTACACGATTGTAAGTAGCATGATCCTCTGTGTCCAGTTCCTTCCTTCTGAATCGTCATAACTTTCATTAAGAAACACTGGTCAGATCACATCACAAAGGTCGAATCCATCACTATTTTTGATTGTTTTGTTTCGCTTTAGTGATGTAACACACACTTTTCAATTTCGATATTTCTCGTTTATGTTCTTTAACGATAAATTTACAGTTAATGATTTTCGATTAGAAAATCTTAACTTAAAAAAACATTACAATATTTTTCATTTTCGTAGGATAGAAACATATGAGCCAAATGACGACTACATCACTCACGGGTCAGTGCATCTCAGAGTTTTTAGGGACTGCGTTACTGGTCTTTTTTGGTCTAGGTTGCGTTGCTGCCGTTAGGATAGCGGGCGCACAACTAGGCTTGTGGGAAATAAGTATTATATGGGGCTTTGGCGTTGCTTTAGCCGTTTACCTAACCGCTGGCACCTCAGGTGCCCACCTAAACCCAGCTGTCACCCTGGCACTATGGCTGTTTGCGTGTTTTGATAGACGCAAAGTCGTGCCTTATATCATCGCACAGATGCTAGGTGGCTTCTTTGCTGCCGCATTAGTCTACTCAATGTATTCCCCTGTATTTTTCGATTACGACCAAGTCCATCACATCATTAGAGGCTCACAAGAAAGCTTATTTACTGCGGGTGTTTTCTCTACCTACCCAGCCCCACAAATTAGTGTTCCTCATGCATTCTTTATTGAGGTCATTATTGCGGCCATTCTTGTTTGTTTAATACTCGCGTTAACTGATGATGGCAACGGTGTTCCTCGTGGCCCACTCGCGCCATTGTTAATCGGTATTTTAATTGCCGTCATCGGTGGGTCATTTGGCGCGCTCACAGGGTTCGCACTTAACCCTGCTCGTGACTTTGGTCCAAAGGTTGTGGCTTACCTCGCAGGTTGGGGTGATATTGCCCTGACTGGTGGCCGCGATATTCCGTATTTCCTTGTCCCATTGACAGCACCTATTGTTGGTGGTCTGCTAGGCGCATTCGCCTATCGCAAACTGATTGGTCGCCACTTACCTTGCATGGTATGTGAAGAAGAGACCAAAACAGAAACATTATCCGTTAAAAACACCAAATCCTCGGAACAGGCTTAAATTATGACAACTGAAACCACTATTGCGAAAAAGTATATTGTTGCACTCGACCAAGGCACAACCAGCTCACGCGCTGTTGTACTCGACCATGATGCAAATATTGTCAGCATTTCACAACGTGAATTCACCCAAGTTTATCCTAAACCAGGTTGGGTGGAACATGACCCAATGGAAATTTGGGCATCACAAAGCTCAACACTTGTAGAAGTACTCGCTAAAGCGGATATTCGTACTGATGAAGTCGCTGGCATTGGGATCACTAACCAACGTGAAACCACCATCGTATGGGAAAAAGCCACAGGTAAGCCTGTTTATAATGCGATTGTATGGCAATGTCGCCGTACTGCTGATTTTTGTACGCATCTAAAACAAAATGACCGCGATTTAGAGGAGTATATTCGCCAAAATACGGGGCTGGTTGTTGACCCCTATTTCTCCGGTACAAAAGTAAAATGGATTTTAGATAATGTTGAAGGCGCACGTGAACGCGCAGAGAAAGGCGAATTACTGTTTGGGACGGTGGATACTTGGCTCGTTTGGAAAATGACACAAGGGCGTGTTCATGTCACCGACTACACCAATGCCTCTCGAACTATGTTATTCAATATCCGTAACCTTGAGTGGGATGACAAAATTCTCAAAGCGCTCAATATTCCACGTGCAATGCTCCCTGAAGTACGCCCCTCTTCCGAAGTCTACGGGCAAACCAATATTGGGGGGAAAGGTGGGACTCGTATCCCAATTTCAGGGATGGCGGGAGACCAACAAGCCGCTCTATACGGCCAACTGTGTGTAAAACCGGGTATGGCTAAAAACACTTATGGAACCGGCTGTTTTTTACTGCTTAATACAGGGGAAACCGCAGTACGTTCAAATCATGGCCTACTGACGACTATCGCGTGCGGTCCAAAAGGCGAAGTCAATTATGCCCTTGAAGGTGCCGTTTTCGTAGGCGGTGCATCTATTCAATGGCTACGCGATGAATTGAAATTGATTGATGAATCGACTGACTCTGAGTACTTTGCCACTAAAGTGAAGGACAGTAATGGCGTGTATGTTGTTCCCGCCTTTACAGGCTTAGGCGCACCATATTGGGACCCGTATGCGCGTGGCGCTATTTTTGGCCTAACGCGTGGCGCAAATCGCAACCACATCATTCGCGCAACCTTAGAGTCCATCGCTTATCAAACCCGTGATGTACTCGATGCAATGCAAGCAGACTCTGGTGAACGCTTAAAAGCACTGCGGGTTGATGGGGGCGCTGTCGCCAATAACTTTTTAATGCAATTCCAGTCAGATATTTTAGGTACTCCTGTTGAGCGTCCTGAAGTGCGGGAAAGCACCGCGTTGGGCGCCGCTTACCTTGCAGGCTTAGCAGTTGGTTTCTGGAGTAATCTTGATGAGTTACAGAGCAAAGCGACCATTGAGCGTGTATTCAAACCGGGTATCGAAACAACAGAACGTAATTTCAAATACGAAGGGTGGAAAAAAGCCGTAGCACGCGCCCAAGAGTGGGAAGACCGCGGCTAGTCTATTTTTAACCGCCTTTATTTTTAATCCCCCAAGGCCATATAATTTATATGGCCTTTCCTCTTTCCCCTGTCCACTTCCCCTATAAATATCACTTTTTCCTAATAACTAATTAGTTAATCAATGAAAGTGTAGTTATTAAAACAATAATAAATTAGACCGTTTTTTTGAGTTTATCTAGAATAACATTCCAATAAAATTCAAAATTAACCCTCAAAAAATGGATTATGGTAATGGATAACCTTAAAATATTTGCTGATGAGATACAGCAAGGTAACTTACAACTAGGATGGTATAAAAAAGGGAGAGTGGTAGTTATTCAGCAAGATACCACCTTGATAAATGCATTAAAGGATAACCCTGAACAATCAGCTGACGGCGAAAAAGCATTTAAGTTATTCAGTTGGTTAAGTGATAAGCCCCGTTTAGTGGGTGAAAATAAAAAAACCTATGTATTGAGTACGCTCGGCGCTAAACATTTCTCCGGCTTTAGTTTCCATACGAAACAAAATCTGTTTGTTGAAAGTTTTAATTCACCCCATGAATGGATTGATGGAGAAACCAGAGCACAAGCTCAGCTCGCTGATTTATTACTACCAAGCGGGCAATGGCATCGCCATTATAGCATCGTAGTCTTACCCGAAAATGCCAATGACAAGCAAATCGATCTCGTTCGCCACTGGTTGGAACTCACAGATGGGAGTTTATTGATAGTCAAAGATAAACACAAAAAACCCTCAGCTTCTACTCAACAACTCATTGATGAACTTCGCCCAGTAGAACACATTGCATTAACCAATAACACCTTAGAAAATCACAATTTCCAGCAAGCCATCACCCTACCACCCCACACAATAAACTCATTGAAGCTAACCGATGAGTTACGGGAAAACAGCCAGTTTTTTTCAATAACTATAAAAAATACAAATAATAACAGTGTATTATCTTTACATGACATCCCAATTACAGAAACGTCGTCTTGGCAACAGATTGCCCATTCCATCGAAACTGATGTTAATAAAATGATGGCAGTAAATCAGCTTCCTGCAGTTAAAATCAGCTATGAAAAGAATACCTTAAAACTTGTCGGTGAAAATATCATTTTTCGCCAATTCCAATTGAAACAAACAAAACAGGCAATTTCTCGATATAATACGCAAGAAAGTGTTCCTCAAATTCTACCTATTTTAGTCGCAGAAAACCCAGATGAGCTTCCTAATCATTTAGTTGTGGGTGCCATAACAGGAAAACTGCCAAATAATCCTCACATTAAGGGTTACAAAATCCTTGAACAGCCTAAATTTGGCCGACTAACACTAAATAGCACCACCAATGAGTGGCAATATATTGCCAATAACGCAAAATTTGAAACCCACTCAGATCAATTTGATTTTATCGCCATGCTACCTAATGGTCAGCAATCACAGCCACTTTCCATTCAGTTACAAACTGAAAATGCACCGCAACTCCGCATTCCAGGGAAGCGTACGTTTTCTGTTCCAGACCCGATCTACCATGAACCTCAACGACGTTACAACCCCACACCAAGCGATATGAAAGTCCATAATATTCAACTTGCGCAGACTCACTTGCAGAATATGACGGATAAACATATGAGCTTAACGGCTAATCGCTGGGCACTATTGAGTGTGGAGATCACCAGCGAAACGGCGGCAAACTCCCCCGATATTGAAGCTATTGTCAGTAGCAAAGAAAGAAAAATATTAGGTCGAGTGAGACTCACTGGCCCAAACCATCTGCCAAAAACATTAACCGCGTTTCCCCAACAAATGAATGTCTCTGCGCAAAATTGGCATCAGCAACGTTTTACAGCACCGCTAAAAGGTGAGTGGATACAACCGGATATCAACATTATAATCACGGTTAATGGCAAACCCATTATCACCGAAGAAACCAACCAATATGGCCTATTTTCACCCAATGTCACACTTGATAACCACTTAATTGTTCATGTTGATAGCCACAGTTTATATCAACAAGGTCATGGTGTTTATTCATCCTCTCCGCTCAGTTGGGGAAAAGAAGCGGCGACAATATTACCGATTGGGCAGCTCACATTGTATAGCGCTCCTGCTACAGTGAGTCACCCAAGCTTAACGCCATATTTTAGCTCTTCCAATAGTAAAGCTATCCCTCTTATTCATCCTCATTATGATAACCCTGAAGAAATTGGCTACCACCCCAGCGCACAAATTTATTGGGCTTACAATAATAGTAAGAAATACCAAACTGCTAACAATGCTAATTGTGACTATCAATATACCGCAGTTGAAATCTTGCCTTCGAGTGTTGGCACGGCGCTATTAGGACTAGCATCACCTAACCACGGTGGTGGAGTTCACGAACCTAACGTGATGTTTCATGAAGTTTTTGGTCACGGCCTTGGCTTGCCTCATACCGATATGAAAGATCGCAATAATCAGCCAACATACCCTTACAGTTATTATAGTCACGGTAAAAACCCAGCCTATAACCAATCTAGGCAATATTATGTCACTTATCACGATCTCCACAGTCACTTACAACAAGCCATGCCAACCATGCTTTCCAGCTTTGTTCCTTTTCGAAGTGGTGCTTATGATGCCTTCTTGCCTCACGCAGATGCCTATAACCAAAAAATTCACCAATTTTTAAGTGGAAGAGTACGCTGGCAATATAATAAAACGAAAGGGGAAGATACCGAAGATGGCGGGTTTGCAGGTGACGGTTTTTATCAGCGCTGGGATCAAACCAATAAACAATGGGTCACACTAACTCAACAAAATTACGCTGAGTATTATAAACTAACGCAAATTGAACAATTTCCTCATCAGCGTGATGTACCGATTTATTGGATACAGCACCAATTTGCCAAAATGGCGGATAATACCCTTCATCCTTATAGCACTATCACCGTTGATCGCACCATAGGAAACCTCCCCGCTGACTACCATAATCTAAAAACAGGGGGTGGCCGCCCATATGACATTTATGGTGACTATGCATTAACTGTCACTTATGCGACTCCAAATGGGTTATTAACCGAAGTATTACAAATTCCACACGCAGTGAGCTTCAATATTGCAGATAAAGGCGAATTGGTTCAGTTTACTGTACATGAATTAAACTACAAAAAAGAGATGGGTTCGTTGCTCTCTCACTATAGCAACCCAAATTCATTAGCGAATCGTCTATTTGCAGAGCATGATGGCCAAACAGTACCTAACCAATTGTTACTCGATAATTATTGGCAAGGAACCCCTATTTACTGGGCTGCAACAGAAGAAGGCTTAATTGATTTTTCGACAGGTAAAGTCAACACCGACAAAATCACCTCAAACAGTGCGCTCTACGCTAAATGGGTTGAAAATGGCCGCCTACATCAACAATATTTTTCATTATCTGACCCATTTGGCCAAAAACGGCAAGTTGATACTTCTGTGAAGTTTATTGCGCTCAATCACCTTGATACTCACACAATGGATTACTCCACGAGACCTGATGTGCTCTACTGCACAGCGGAGCAACCTTTAGTTGCAGATGTAAATTTCGAACAAACGGTTGATATTACTCACTTAAATTTGCCTGATGGCCAGTACGCTTTTTGGGTCACACTATGGACAAGTGATGCTCAGAAACAAGTTCAAGAAAATGTGCCAGCAGAAGAGTGGTATTTTTCAGTACAACAAAATCAATTAACAATAAAAGGCACAATAGACAGTACCCCAGAACTAAAACTGGATGGAATACTCATTCATATCGACCAACACTTGCAGGACAATGCGATACCAAAATTGGTTTGGCTCCAACAAGACTATAAAAACCCAGTGGGACAATTAGCAGAGAATACAGAATTTCTAGATCACAACCGACCGGTAGTATTTAATTCAGGAGCCATTTTGCCAGAGTTAATATCATCAATACCTGAAGAGGAACCTAGCTCTTTTTATTCATCAACACAATCAATTCCGCAACATAAGCAAGCTGATATACTACTCAGCGCGTAATCTAAAGGTCAGTCTGTCTTTTCACAGCCTGACCTTCTTCCCATTAGACAGTCCGTTCTGAGTGCGCCATTCGTTTAGCGAGTGGTAGCCAGCACAGTAAAATGAGTACTGACATTAAAAACATCAACAGCCCAAGGCTAAACTGTCCGTTCTGCGGCAACAACGCAGAAACCCAAGTTGCAACACCTGAACCGACATTTTGCAAGCCACCAACGAGTGCGCCCGCAGCCCCTGCCAAATAAGGGAAAGGCTCCATTGCCCCTGTCGTTGCTAACGGAAATAACATACCTGCACCAAAGAAAAACACCGCTGCGGGTACTAATAATGTCCAGGTATTCATAACGCCAAACCAACCAGGTACCCACATCATAAAACCAGCCAATAAACAAACAAGCACTGAATGCCACATCAAATTATAAAACGTTTTTCCCTCTCGCCCTGCATACCAAGCACCAAAGAAAGCGGCAGGAATAGGCAAGATAAATAAGATACTTACGGTGATGCTATTTAGCCCCAATACACCGCCCATCAATACACCGCTACTGGCCTCAAACACTGCTATTCCAGCTAATGCACCCACTAACATAGCAAGATAAGAGAGAAATGAGCCACTCGATAATAACTCTCTATATGATGCGATCATTTTATGCTTTTCAGGTGAAACAGGGCGTGTTTCTGGTAACCAACGATACATACTTAATAATACAGAAGCACCTAAGACAAAGAGGAAAATATAACAAGCATGCCACCCCCAGAAATGCGCCAATATTCCGCCAAACATTGGAGCTAATAATGGGCTCACTAATATTCCCATATTTAATAAACTATTTGCATAACGCAACGCAGTGCCTTTATATAGGTCACGAGGCATGGTTCTTGCCATCACACCCGCAACACCCGTTCCTAGGCCCTGCAACCCACTCGCTATAGTGAGTACATTTAATGTTGGCGCAAAAATTGCCACAATTGTTGAAAATAAGAAAATAGTTAAACCCGTTAAAATAACAGGTCGGCGACCAATTCGGTCAGATAGCGGCCCATAAACTAACTGCGAAAAACCATAAGAAAATAAATAAGCCGCCATCACTTGTTGAACAGCACCAGATGGCTCATTAAAATAAGCGGCAATTTCAGCAATGACAGGAACATAAATAGTTTGTGTCATTTGGCCGACCGCTGCCAATGCAATTAGCATCAATAGCAAATTAAAATGTTCCAGTTTTCTCATTTTTCTCTCAAATACATCCAATAATGCAAAAACACTCTATTTCGGACACAAAATAACGCTGCATTATTTCATTGTAATAACGCAAAATTATTTAGGTGCTTAATTATCAATATAAAAATACTGCTCTACGCTTTCATGTCATTTTAAATAAATAGCAAATAATGCGTTTTGCTTGAGTGTGACTAAGATAACAAAAGCTGCCATCTTTTCGTAGTAGTACGACATTTTATATTTCCCGCTAATGGCAGTAATATTCGCCAGCATTGTCAACATAACTGTACATTGAACTTTAAAACTTACCAATTCCAAGAATAAAACACTGAAACACATTATCGATAAGCATAAATAATGAACTGTTTTAGTATTAAATCCTAGTAAACCAGACTTTGGCTCATTTATATCAAAAATGAGTTATTTCTAAGATAGTCGATTTTAAAATATGAAGAGGTGGGATTTATGGCAAATTGGGTAACAGGAACAGTGATTGAAGCCAGATTTTGGACCGATTCATTATTCAGCCTTGTCATCAAGGCCCCGATTAAACCCTTTACCGCAGGGCAATATGCAAAACTTGGACTAGAGATCGAAGGGGTTCGTGTTCAGCGAGCTTACTCTTATGTCAACGCACCCAGTGATGACCGACTTGAATTTTATTTTGTCATCGTTCCCGAAGGAAAACTTAGCCCCAAACTAGCGCAATTAAAACCGGATGATACGTTGCAGATCACGGATGAAGCCACGGGTTTCTTCGTGCTAGACGAAATACCTGAATGTAAAAACTTGTGGATGTTATCAACAGGTACCGCAATTGGGCCTTTTTTGTCCATCTTACAGGAGGGTAAAGACCTTGAGCGTTTCGAGAAAATTGTTTTACTTCACGCTGTCCGTTATGAGAAAGATTTAAGTTATTTACCCTTAATGAAAAAGTTGGAACAACAATACCAAGGAAAATTAAAGATTGTCACCGTAGTGAGCCGGGAACAATGTGCGGGTTCATTATATGGTCGGGTTCCAGCTTTAATTGAGGATCATGAACTCGAAAACACTGTTGGCTTAACACTTTCGCCTGACACCTGTCACGTCATGTTGTGTGGCAACCCTGAAATGGTCAGAGATACTCGTGATACGCTGAAAAATAGCCATGGGATGGTTAAACACTTGCGCCGCAAGCCCGGCCATATCTCTAGTGAACAATATTGGTAATGTCATACGCTACCCTGATACATCTTCAGGGTAGCATTTATGCTATATGGTATTCACGCTATAGATAATCTACCGTTTCTGTTTCTTCACCATAGTGATTAACACCATCCATTCCCACAAAAGCCCCGCAATCGAGTACCATTATCATAGTAATTAATAATGGTAAGAAACGCCCTATCCCCCATTGCCACACAGGTTCAAATTGGCTGACATCGATTGAAAAAAGTGCAAATGCCAATAAAATTAACGCAAACCATCCCCCCGATTTCCCACGGTCGTGTAAACGCTTCACAAAGATAGCCGCCAAAGGATAAAGTAGTAAAATAAATAACGAGATAGCAAGCGTTTCAGAAAATAGCAGTGCATTTTGTAACAGGGCAACGGCAGTCATTAAAATAAAAATGACCGCAATACCTACCCAAAATGGCCGGCGACCGATACGGCCTTTGAAGGAAAAAGCCCATTGTTGTAATGTCATTACCTATAATCCTGATACAATGTGGAAAACTAAAAATGAGTGGCTCAAAAATGACCCCAACTTTACTTCGCTCTGTATACGCCATCATAACCATTTTTGTGCTTAGTGCGCCACAACTGGCTTTCGCTCAGAAAGTCCCCACTTTGCCAGATACCGATTTCAAAGTCGCCTATTTAGCCCCTGACGCCCCCTCTTTTGAGTTGACTATTCCTGAGCTGCGCAATCAATTCAATCATGCCTATAAAGATTTATATCTCCATGAATATAAAGTCATTACGAGTCAGGATATCTCCGCTCCTTACATTCGCGCGGCCTCTCGTATTAACCAACAGATATACTCCTCAGCAGTGTTAGAGCGTGGTAGTGAAAAAATTAAAAGTTTACAGATCACATTACTACCGTCTGATAACCCACAAGAAAACCAAAAAAACCGGCAATTAATGGAAAGTTATACCATGGCAATGGTCCGTATATTTTCCCCTGAAGTTTCACTGGATAAAGCCCCTGAGCTTACGGAAGCCTTAAATAAATTTATTGCCAATAATAGTACAACTCACGCGGAAGAAGCTCGATTAGGTACGTTAAGGTATATTTTAGTAAAAAGTGACAATAATGTGCTTACTTTTGCTGTTGAACCGATTAAGCTAGAACAACAAACACCCTAAACTGACTGTGATCACGCTCTAAGAACAAGCATGATAAAAAGCAAAGCTATTATTATCCATTGTTCTTATAATGCAGAAGGTGAATGGCGACAACATTGTCACATTGCGCGTGTAACATAAGCGTGTGATGAATAACTTATTGATTAATCATTCAAACTCTCTGGTTGGAGGAAACAACATGCGACATCCATTGGTAATGGGTAACTGGAAACTGAACGGCAGCACACAGATGGTCAATGACCTCATCGCTGGCTTGCGTAATGAACTCAGCAGCGTTGATGGCTGTGGTGTGGCTATTGCACCACCTGCACTTTATTTGACCCAAGCTAAACATGCGTTAGCAGGTAGCCGTATTGCATTAGGTGCACAAAACGTTGACGTTAACCTATCAGGTGCATTTACAGGTGAAACCTCTGCTGAAATGTTAAAAGATGTTGGCGCCAAATACATCATTATCGGCCACTCAGAACGTCGTACCTATCACAACGAAAGTGATGAATTTGTCGCTAAGAAATTTGCGGTATTAAAAGAGCAAGGCCTGATCCCAGTACTGTGTATTGGTGAAACTGAAGCTGAAAATGAAGCTGGTAAAACTGAAGAAGTATGCGCTCGCCAAATTGATGCCATATTAAATTCTTTAGGTGCGGAAGCTTTCCAAGGTGCCGTTATCGCCTATGAGCCAATCTGGGCTATCGGTACAGGTAAATCAGCAACACCTGCACAAGCACAAGCAATCCATAAATTTATTCGTACCCATATTGCGAAAAAAGATGCAGCCATTGCTGAACAAGTGATCATTCAATACGGTGGTTCTGTTAATGCCAGCAATGCAGCAGAGCTATTCACTCAACCAGATATCGATGGTGCCTTAGTGGGTGGAGCTTCTCTGAAAGCTGACGCTTTTGCTGTAATTGTTAAAGCTGCAGCTGAAGCAAAAAAAACAAAATAAGGTTATTTTAACACCTTGAGATTAACCGCCAATATTGGCGGTTTTTTTGTTTTTATTAATTTTGTTATTCATAAATAATTTCATATCAATAACCTTACTCCCATAATAATTGCCAAAAAACAATTACCACCAAACAATATAATTGAAATTTAATTTTTAAAAAAATAAATTGAAATTAATTAAATTCGAAATAAATTAATAAACGAATGATTAAAAACTCAGAAATAAATCATTAATAAAAATATTCATCAATTTGAAACAAAATAAAAACACCATAAATAACAGTAAATTGAAAGGGGCTTCAATTTCATTTTATCTATACCACTTATCCTCTATTAAATAATAACGGTAGACAACCTATAAAAGTTAATTCACATTTAATCTCGCTAATCGCTCAGCTAGATAATTAACATTAATAACTTTTACCTTGAAGGATAAATATGAAATATATAGTTGGTTTAATCTATAGCATCATAACTATATTCCCTGCAATTTGTTTTTCTGAATCAAACGATGACTCTTGGCGAGTTAATACTAATATTTATTTGGAAATAGAAGAATACCAAGGTCAGCGTGATTCATTCAAAAATAGAGTCTACGATAAAATCAGCACAGTTGGCCAATTAAAGCTATACAACCCTAAATCTGACTGGCGTTTTACCCTAGATCATCGTGAATCCTTAAGGAATCATGGTCGCAATTTCTCAACCTCACGGGATTCTTACATTCGAAACCGCACGCAAATTGATGCTATCAAGCAAATTATCAACACCTCAAAATCAGACTTAGAACTTGGTTTTCGTTACAGAAAAGAGTCAAACGATGTGGAGCCTAACAGCAAAGCACGTTCTTCGAATCGTTTATATGGCTTAACCCCTGCCGGTGAGTACCGTTTCAACGATGATTGGTCTTTTAACTTTTGGCTCTCTTATCTTTATTACAGCAATTATTTCAACGACAGTAGCCATGAAGCAGAAACCGAATATGGCGTGACTTATAAATATTCAGATGCATTAAAAGCAAAACTCACTGTTTATATTGATAACCAATGGGATAAACATTTCAGTACCCGCTTTTTACAATCACAAGTTCGCGCTTACTTACCCATTACCATTAAACCCAACTGGAAAATTACACCGTATGTACGCTATTTCTTACAAGAAAATACCTATGACAAAAATAATTATTTAACTCAGGAAATTAAAAATGGCTTCCGCATTGGCTCCCGCGTGGAATACAAAGCTACACCATCTCTAACTTTATGGAGTGAACTCGCCTATGAGCCTTCAACATGGAAATCGCCTAAAAAGAATGGGATCACGTCAGGGTATGATAACAAGCAAACCCTATATCTCGGTAAAATCGGCGTAAAATATCAGTGGTAATTTTTAGTTTGCAACTAACTTAGTTCACAGAGAAATACCTGAAAATA
>NZ_JAMPNU010000048.1:0-1450 GCF_028479505.1 Providencia sp. PROV205
AATTATGCTCTTTAACAATCTGGAACAAGCTGAAAATTGAAAACAACGCACATTGTTTATCGCTTAAACAATGTGAGAGTCTCTCAAAAATCTCAACTTGAAGATGTCGTCAACAGACAAAAGCCGTCGGGTTTTGTGTCGAGTGACAAAAAAGACACCTTCGGGTTGTGAGGTTAAGCGACTAAGCGTACACGGTGGATGCCTAGGCAATCAGAGGCGATGAAGGACGTGCTAATCTGCGATAAGCGTCGGTAAGGTGATATGAACCGTTACAACCGACGATTTCCGAATGGGGAAACCCAGTGCAATTCGTTGCACTATCGTTTGATGAATACATAGTCAAACGAAGCGAACCGGGGGAACTGAAACATCTCAGTACCCCGAGGAAAAGAAATCAACCGAGATTCCCCTAGTAGCGGCGAGCGAACGGGGAGCAGCCCAGAGTCTTAATCAGCATTAGCATCAGGAGAACGGTCTGGAAAGTCCGGCAGTAAAGGGTGATAGCCCCGTATCCGAAGGTGTTAGTGTTGTGAACTCGACGAGTAGGGCGGGACACGTGTTATCCTGTCTGAATATGGGGGGACCATCCTCCAAGGCTAAATACTCCTGATTGACCGATAGTGAACCAGTACCGTGAGGGAAAGGCGAAAAGAACCCCGGCGAGGGGAGTGAAATAGAACCTGAAACCGTGTACGTACAAGCAGTGGGAGCCCCACCACCAAAGCATTTTCTGGTGTTGAGGACAACTTTGAAGTGGCATTCAACACGCGTTGACGGAGCGCTTTTTGCGACGTCCAACACACAAAACAAGCAGTGAATGTGCTTTGGGGTGGGGTGACTGCGTACCTTTTGTATAATGGGTCAGCGACTTATATTCTGTAGCAAGGTTAACCGTATAGGGGAGCCGTAGGGAAACCGAGTCTTAACTGGGCGAATGAGTTGCAGGGTATAGACCCGAAACCCGGTGATCTAGCCATGGGCAGGTTGAAGGTTGGGTAACACTAACTGGAGGACCGAACCGACTAATGTTGAAAAATTAGCGGATGACTTGTGGCTGGGGGTGAAAGGCCAATCAAACCGGGAGATAGCTGGTTCTCCCCGAAAGCTATTTAGGTAGCGCCTCGTGAACTCATCTTCGGGGGTAGAGCACTGTTTCGACTAGGGGGTCATCCCGACTTACCAACTCGATGCAAACTACGAATACCGAAGAATGTTATCACGGGAGACACACGGCGGGTGCTAACGTTCGTCGTGAAGAGGGAAACAACCCAGACCGCCAGCTAAGGTCCCAAAGTCATAGTTAAGTGGGAAACGAAGTGGGAAGGCTCAGACAGCCAGGATGTTGGCTTAGAAGCAGCCATCATTTAAAGAAAGCGTAATAGCTCACTGGTCGAGTCGGCCTGCGCGGAAGATGTAACGGGGCTAAACTATGCACCGAAGCTGCGGCAGC
>NZ_JAMPNU010000049.1:0-1995 GCF_028479505.1 Providencia sp. PROV205
GTTGGGTAGGGGAGCGTTCTGTAAGCCTGTGAAGGTGTACTGTGAGGTATGCTGGAGGTATCAGAAGTGCGAATGCTGACATAAGTAACGATAATGCGGGTGAAAAACCCGCACGCCGGAAGACCAAGGGTTCCTGTCCAACGTTAATCGGGGCAGGGTGAGTCGACCCCTAAGGCGAGGCAGAAATGCGTAGTCGATGGGAAACGGGTTAATATTCCCGTACTGGTGATAATTGCGATGGGGGGACGGAGAAGGCTAGGCTATCCGGGCGACGGTTGTCCCGGTTTAAGAATGTAGGCAGGTGAATTAGGCAAATCCGGTTCACTATATGCTGAGGTTCGATGACGAGTCACTACGGTGATGAAGTAGCTCATGCCCCGCTTCCAGGAAAAGCCTCTAAGCTCTAGATTATCATTAATCGTACCCCAAACCGACACAGGTGGTCAGGTAGAGAATACTCAGGCGCTTGAGAGAACTCGGGTGAAGGAACTAGGCAAAATGGTGCCGTAACTTCGGGAGAAGGCACGCTGGCGCTAGGTGAAGTCCCTCGCGGATGGAGCTGAAGCCAGTCGCAGATACCAGCTGGCTGCAACTGTTTATTAAAAACACAGCACTGTGCAAACACGAAAGTGGACGTATACGGTGTGACGCCTGCCCGGTGCTGGAAGGTTAATTGATGGGGTTATCCGTAAGGAGAAGCTCTTGATCGAAGCCCCAGTAAACGGCGGCCGTAACTATAACGGTCCTAAGGTAGCGAAATTCCTTGTCGGGTAAGTTCCGACCTGCACGAATGGCGTAATGATGGCCAGGCTGTCTCCACCCGAGACTCAGTGAAATTGAACTCGCTGTGAAGATGCAGTGTACCCGCGGCAAGACGGAAAGACCCCGTGAACCTTTACTATAGCTTGACACTGAACATTGAGCCTTGATGTGTAGGATAGGTGGGAGGCTTCGAAGCGTGGACGCCAGTCTGCGTGGAGCCAACCTTGAAATACCACCCTTTAATGTTTGATGTTCTAACGTAGCCCCGTTATCCGGGGTGCGGACAGTGTCTGGTGGGTAGTTTGACTGGGGCGGTCTCCTCCCAAAGAGTAACGGAGGAGCACGAAGGTTGGCTAAGCATGGTCGGACATCATGCGGTTAGTGCAAAGGCATAAGCCAGCTTGACTGCGAGAGTGACGGCTCGAGCAGGTACGAAAGTAGGTCTTAGTGATCCGGTGGTTCTGAATGGAAGGGCCATCGCTCAACGGATAAAAGGTACTCCGGGGATAACAGGCTGATACCGCCCAAGAGTTCATATCGACGGCGGTGTTTGGCACCTCGATGTCGGCTCATCACATCCTGGGGCTGAAGTAGGTCCCAAGGGTACGGCTGTTCGCCGTTTAAAGTGGTACGCGAGCTGGGTTTAGAACGTCGTGAGACAGTTCGGTCCCTATCTGCCGTGGGCGTTGGAAGATTGAAAGGGGCTGCTCCTAGTACGAGAGGACCGGAGTGGACGCACCACTGGTGTTCGGGTTGTCATGCCAATGGCATTGCCCGGTAGCTAAGTGCGGAAGAGATAACCGCTGAAAGCATCTAAGCGGGAAACTTGCCTTGAGATGAGTCTTCCCTGACCCTTTAAGGGTCCTAAAGGAACGTTTAAGACTAAGACGTTGATAGGTTGGGTGTGTAAGCATAGCGATATGTTGAGCTAACCAATACTAATGAACCGTGAGGCTTAACCTGACAACACCGAAGGTGTTTTAGGGATTGAGAGATTAAAGTTGAATCAATAAAAGTGAGAAGCCGAGAGGTGAAGGACACACAGCTTGTTTGAGATTGACGTTCTGGTTTAGTGCACGAAAGTGACATTAAACGGGAACAAATAGAATTTGTCTGGCGGCAATAGCGCGGTGGTCCCACCTGACCCCATGCCGAACTCAGCAGTGAAACGCCGTAGCGCCGATGGTAGTGTGGGGTCTCCCCATGTGAGAGTAGGGAACTGCCAGACATTAA
>NZ_JAMPNU010000050.1:0-4749 GCF_028479505.1 Providencia sp. PROV205
TTGACTAGGGCGAGTGTGCGACGCCAACAACGCGACAGGCCGAAATATGACGAGGATTTTTAGAACCAAGGAGCTTGGATCATAACCGCTCCATAAAACAAGGCTCGGCCGGCTAACTCTCCGCTAAACATCGCCAACATTATCAATACAATTAAGACTACGGATGGTCGCTCCTTATATGCTTTCATCACCATAATACATGGCAATAGCATACTCATCACAACTTGCCACCACAGAAAATAACTTCCACCTTGGCTTGCGGGTAACTGTAAGCGAATAACCTGCGCGATTAATACTAATGCAACACCTATCAGCACACCTACTTTAATTGTCGATGGTAATGGTTTGCCTTGACTGATAACAAATAAGGCCACTAGACTAAAACCAAGGACAATTGCACTACCTAGAAACGCAATTTGTGTTGCTGGTGTATGCCATAATGGGTGAGCGACCATCTGGTAATAGACTTGTGCGGTGACAAGTATAGCGGCTAACCCACCGACCCCACTTAGCCAACCTAAAATCGTATTGCGTGTGTTTACCGTGGGTTGTAACCAGCAAGATAGCGCCCACAACGTAACAATTCCATTTAATAGTACAAATGTCACTGCCTCGCGACTTAGCCATGAATGGCCTAGCCCCAGAACGGAACGATAGGCTTCAAGAGGCACACCCAAGTGCCCCATTGACATCGTTGACCCGACAACTTCAATCAGCCATATCAATAACACTGCACGACGTAATACAGAACCTGATAATAGGTATTCTTGACTGGCTTTCATTTGGTAAATGGTTAATGCGAGAACAGCACCGACTCCCCATTGGCTCATTACCGTGAAAAATACCAGAGGGAGCTCCATATGTTTAATATCCATGATCAGTCCTCCATCCCAATAATCACAATATTTGGATGACTAATTGTGTGATCGGGCATGTTATAACGTTGCTCCAGCACCGCCCAGTTTGTCGTATGCTTTTTACGTAGCTCAGAAATATCACCAAACTCAATAGCGCCTGTCGGACAAGACTCCACACACCTTGGCAGTAGGCCTTCATCTAATCGCTCTGCGCACATATTACACTTACTGGTTTTTCCTTCTGCTGGGTCAAAGACAGGGGCATGATATGGGCAAGCCATGATGCACATCTGGCAACCAATACATTTTTCATGGTCTTGAACGACGATGCCATCTGCCCGTTTGGTATAGGTGTCTGCAGGGCAAACTTTTAAACATTGTGGGTCATCACAATGATTACAAGACATCGTAATGAATGCTTGGGTATTCGGTGAGTCATCATTAAATTCGCGAACTCGGCGCCACAACACTCCCGGTGGAGTGACATTTTCAGATTTGCAGGCCATTGAACAAGTGCGGCAACCATAACAATCTTTTGTGTTGATCAAAAAACCATATTGTTTGACCATGATTAAGCCTCCCTTCTGACATCAACTAGCGTGCTATTACAGCAATGCCCAGTGCCTAAATGTTCAACTTGGTCATTCGTGACATGGCTGCTACTTCCCCCCTGCTGTTCCCACCAGCCGTTATCTAGCGAAATTACGCCTTTTTTAATATGCGTAGTTACCACCGCAATGGCTCTGTGTTCCCCTCGGTCATTAAACGTAACCGCCCATTCTCCATTCTTAATGCCTCTAGACTTAGCATCTTCTGGGTGAATTAAAACATTCGGCTGGTTTCGTTGTACTTCAAGGATCCATTCATTCATTCCATGACTTGAATGCACGCTACGCGCTAACTTGCGCTGAACCGCCATCAGCGGGTACTTTTTGGCTAGTTCAGGTGAACCTTTAACAGACTCCGTCACTTGGTAGTAAGCGACAACAGGTGAAAAGTTTTTCTTTTGCCAATCTTCAATAAACAGGTGAGCTTTTTGGGTTGATGTCCTAAAAATACCGTCTTTGAATGGTATCCAATCCCCCTCGACTGGACGCACAGGGCCTTTTTCTAACATTTGGCGCGTAATACCAGAGCCGACTAAACAGGCGTCAATATAGTGCTCTATTGGTTTATTGAATACCTCACCAAAACCAAAACGTTCCGCTAATTGGGCAAAAATCCAATAATCGGGTTTTGCTTCACCAGCTGGCTCAACCGCTTTTTCCATTAATTGAACATATTGGCTACGGACACCCGCCATCAAACTGGTATCTTCAAAAATAGTGGTCACCGGTAAGACTAAATCTGCATATAACGCCGTCGAACTCATTAAGTTATCAGCCACAACCACAAATGGCACTTTCTTCAGAGCCTCCCGAACCTTATTCGTGTTCGGTAATTGGGTCATAACTCCCATCGTCATAATCCACCAGAAATTAATTGGATGCGGTTTTTCATTGGCGATAAAATCACCAACTTTCGCGACAGGAATAGGCGGAATATTTTTCACATTCGGTGCGGGGGGAACGATTGGACTAAATTTAGCCATTTGCCGAGCACCACCTGCATCACAAACGCCTGCGCCACGCTTACCAATATTTCCAGTGAGTAAAGCGAGGTAGAACTGGCTCGCGGCAACATAAGCCCCATGCTCGGTACGCTGAGCACCGGACATGTTTTGTACAATCATGGAAGGCGTAATGGATGAGTAATCACGAGCAAGGCGAACAATCGTTTCCACTGGTACGTCTGTTTCTTCACTGACGCGAGCCACATCCCAACCTTTAGCTTGCTGATAAATTTGCTCAAATACTGTGGTGTAACCCAAGTTATCAGGAAGTTCATGTTGGAAAAGTGCCGGTTTAATATCCGGTGAATCATGACGAACTAATTGTTTGCTTAATATATCGAAAACTAAATAGCTGTCTTTATCATCTTCATTTTGCCTAACTTGTTTTTGGTCTGTATCAACCAAATAGACAGCACCGGTATGAACCCTGAGAAAATTTTCATCTATCCGGTTTTCTTCAATAATAATTTTAATCATGCCTAGAGCAAGTGCGGTATCTGTCCCTGGAATAATCGGGATCCACTCATCGGCTTTTGCTGCAGTTTCATTAAAGCGCGGGTCAATAACCACTAACCGAGCGCCATTTTTTCTTGCTTGGTTATAATTTTTAAAATAGGCTTGCATCGTAACCGCTGGGTTATTACCCCAACACAGGATATAACGGCTATCTGCTATCGTATCGCGGGTATCAGCATACCTCAGGCCTAGCATCGGGATCATTGCGGCTGTTACAGCAGAACAACACAGTGAGCCTGCTTGTTTCGTTGCCCCACCTAAATAATCGAAAAACGCCTTCCCCATGTCATTTTTAATCGAATCCATATTTCCGGCATGAGTAGAAATGAACAACCCTTCATTTCCATATTTATCGATGGTCTCTCTAATATTTTTTTCAATAAGATCCAGCGCCTCATTCCAACTTATTGGTTTGAATTCTGCTTTACCTTTTTCACCTACTCTCAGTAATGGTGTTTTGACGCGTTGATCATGATAGACCCATCTAGTTCGGCTCATACCTCTCAAGCAGCATTTAACATTAAACCCTTCCGTTGCTTGAATTTTCATCAGCTTACCTTGGTAGGTATATGCGGTTAGGTTGCAATGCAAACACTCCATTGCACAAGTTGAACGAAATGTTTTGTAGTCCGACAGTTTTAGCCGCACTTTGGGTAAGGGTTGATTACTGTTACCCTGTGCATATGAACAGGGTGCAATACTTGCCAGCCCAACAACACCAAGCCCTTTGAGCAGGGTTCGGCGTTTTAAACGTAGTGAATTTATAGTTTTCATTATAGTAAACCTCGACATTGCCTCTATAAGTACACTATATATATACTCCATTCACCAAAGATGAACTTGAGTAGCATCAATAATTCTATCTATTTATAGGTAATAATGTGCTACCGCTTTAGGGTTATCTTTTTTGCTTTATCGGGTCGTTAGCAGCACAAGGCAACTCATGGTAAAATATAACGACTTGTTAAACTGAGGTTTATGTATGTCTACTTTGCAAGGTGTTAATTCTGTTGATATAGCTGTAAGCATTTTAAATTATATTGCTCAAAATGGGGGCATTGCGCGCGCAGCGGATATTTCAAAAGGTTGTGATATATCGAAAAGTCGTCTACATAAATATCTCGTTTCTCTATGTCGTACACAAATGCTGTACCAAGATATTCAAACTAGTCGTTATGGATTAGGTCGAAATTTAGCCTTCCTAGCCAACTTTGTTGAATCTGAGGACTCTTATATCGACACCATTAACAATGGTTTGATTCAATTTCGCGATGAACAAAACGTCTCAACGGGCATTGCCACCCGCCTAGGGAAAGCACTTTCTTTAATTAAATATAATCGTAGCTTCAAAAATATTGAAATTGACTTTTTGCCTAACACTCCATTACCTGTCGTGAAAAGTGCGGCTGGGCTAGTGTATTCCGCATTTGATAGCCAATTTGGCTCGAACTCATATTCACAAGACGAGATTAATAAAGTTATCCAACAAGGCTATGCTATCCGTTACCAACCGACAGAAGGTATTCCCGGCGCACAATCTATTGCTTGCCCTGTATTTAACAGCGAAGGCCAGCTTGTTGCAGCTGCAGTGACGATGGGATTTATTGCAGAAAATGAAATGGAAAGGTTGGCAACTTTATTAATCAAACAAGTTAGCCGGCTAAATTTATAATAACTACACCTGGCCGATACTATCAACCCAAGCTATAAACTATAGTTCAAATCAACGGTTCCAAATAAACCAAACAAATAAAGCCGAGGTTT
>NZ_JAMPNU010000051.1:0-4415 GCF_028479505.1 Providencia sp. PROV205
GATAGTACCAACGTTAACGTGCGGTTTTGAACGTTCAAATTTTTCTTTAGACATTAGATTGTCCCTCTAAGACACGGAATCGGTGGTTAAACCACATCAACCAAGCAAGAATTTATTTTCGCTTGTTTTTTTCAGGAGACAAATCAGGGAGATAATTGAGAACATGAAGGAAGTGGTGCTGATAGGCAGATTCGAACTGCCGACCTCACCCTTACCAAGGGTGTGCTCTACCAACTGAGCCATATCAGCACATCTTGGAGCGGGCAGCGGGAATCGAACCCGCATCATCAGCTTGGAAGGCTGAGGTAATAGCCATTATACGATGCCCGCAATGAACTCGGCTACCTGAGTTATCAGCTGTTAAACTGTTCCTCAAAATTTTCATTGAAGAAAATTTCTTGGAGATGGTGGTGGGAGAAGGATTCGAACCTTCGAAGTCTGTGACGGCAGATTTACAGTCTGCTCCCTTTGGCCGCTTGGGTATCCCACCTATCCAAATTTTTAATGGTGCCGGCACCAAGAGTCGAACTCGGGACCTACTGATTACAAGTCAGTTGCTCTACCAACTGAGCTATGCCGGCATCAAGTGCTGCGCATTCTAGGTAGAGTCGGCGCAGGTTGCAACAAAAAAATTAACTTTTTTGTCTGTTCGCTCACATTTTGTTCGCTTTTTGCATTTTTGTTGATTTTTTAACTATTTTAAGCTTAAAACATCAACAACAGCTGTTAACTATAGTCCATTACCATTTAGTCAGTAAAGGGAGAAAAAGACTTAAAATTTTTAAAATTATTATTTTTTATTCGATATCATAATTTTACCCTTTCATTTTTAGGTGTTTTTTTCGTCACTCAGTATCATTTTTTCTGCGTATATCAAAAAAAACTCATAAAAAATAGAAAAAAACCTACGCCTACCCACTTTCACTCGCTATGATGCTAGCAAATTTTATGGATACGGGTGTTTAGGCAACCTGTCCAACCTGCACAAAATAGGCAGATGTTGGTTTATGAAAAAGAAAGAAAATTTTATTACTACGCCATACTTAGAGTTTGATAGAGAACACTGGGCAACTTTACGTGATTCAGTTCCACTTACATTAACATCGAGCGAACTCTTAGAGTTAAAAGGGATTAACGAAGAGCTCTCTATGGAAGATGTTATAGAGATTTATCTACCTTTATCGCGTTTATTGAATTTTTATATCAGTTCAAACTTACGTCGTCAGGCTGTCTTAGAGCAGTTTCTTGGAACTAATGGCGCAAAAGTGCCTTATATTATTGGTATAGCGGGTAGCGTAGCTGTTGGTAAAAGTACAACGGCACGTTTGCTACAAGCACTACTCACTCGTTGGCCAGAACACCGTAAAGTTGACTTAATTACGACTGATGGTTTTTTACATCCTAATCAAGTATTGAAAGATAGGAATATCATGAAGAAAAAAGGGTTTCCGCAGTCTTATGATATGCGAAAACTTGTCAACTTCGTGTCGCAAATAAAATCAGGTGCACGTAACGTTAAAGCACCAGTTTATTCACATTTAACGTATGATATCGTTCCTGACCAGGAACAAATCATTGATCAACCTGATATTTTAATACTTGAAGGGCTGAATGTCTTACAAAGTGATATGGATTACCCACAAGATCCTCATCATGTCTTTGTATCTGACTTTGTTGATTTTTCTATTTATGTTGATGCTGCACCTGAATTATTAAAACAGTGGTATATCGGCCGGTTTCTTAAATTTAGGCAAGGTGCATTCTCAGATCCTGATTCTTATTTCCATAATTATTCTAAACTAAGGGAAGAAGAAGCAATTAATATTGCAGGCTCTATCTGGGATGAAATTAACGGATTAAATCTTGAAGAAAATATATTACCAACAAAGGAAAGAGCAAGTTTAATTATGACTAAAGGTGAAAACCATTCTATTCAGAGTGTTAGACTAAGAAAGTAATTATTTATATTGGCCGGCTTATTGCCGGCCAATAATATATAATCAATTAGGCCGCAATGATATTTCACCACCTATATACGGTATTATTTCATCATTATCTTTTTGTAATAACAAAGCACCTTGATCATTAATACCACGTTCAACACCCGTTATTATATCATTACCTATCAATAGCTTAACAGGTCTATTAAGAAAGTTGTCTAATTTAAACCACCGTTCTAAAAATGGTTTCAGCCCTTCTCGCTCAAATATAACCAAGGACTTTCTTAATGACTTAATAATATTTGCAGATAATTCATTACGCTCTATATTCTCAACTTCATCTCTTAGTGATGACCATTCTTGTGTTATTGTATTAGCGTCTTCAATATTGTTTTTATTCATACCAATATTAATTCCAATCCCAATAATAATGTGAGCGGCATCTCCTGTTTTACCTGTTAATTCAACTAGAATTCCGGCAAGTTTTTTATCATTCATATATAAATCATTAGGCCATTTTACTTTTACTTTATCTTGGCTTATTTTATTCAATGCTTCCGCAATGACGATACCGACAACAAGGCTTAGTCCTACTGCAGCGGCAGGGCCTTGATCTAATTTCCAATACATAGAAAGGTAGAGATTACAGCCAAATGGTGAAATCCACTGGCGCCCTCTTCTACCACGCCCAGCACTTTGATATTCGGCTAAGCAAGTATCCCCTGACTTCAGGCTATTAATACGCTCTAACATATATTGATTCGTTGAATCAATAACTGGCTCAACAATAATATTCACGCCATCAACTTGTTTTTTAATAACTTCTTTGCTTAATAAATTGATTTGATATGGTAGCTTATAGCCTTTGCCAGCTATTGTTTCTATGTTTAGTCCCCAAGAGCGCAATGTTTTGATATGTTTATTAATTGCAGATCTTGTCATTCCTAATTGTTCACCGAGTTGCTCCCCCGAATGGACCTGAGCATCAGCTAAGATATCAATTAGCTGTAAAGGAATATTAGTTTCTTTCATCGAATATAATCCATTGCATTAACTTCACCCCTTCTGCCTATAAACCTGACTTCTGGCTCTAAGATAATATCAAAACGCTTTGCTACCGTTTGACTCACATATTTCGCCAAGTTAGCAATATCTTGCCCTGTTGCGTGGTGCTTATTAATTAGCACCAACGCCTGTTGGGTGTGAACGGCAGCACCACCGATTTGATGACCTTTTAAACCACACTGGTCAATTAGCCAGCCTGCGGCTAATTTAATACTGCCATCAGCTTGTTCATATTGGGGACAATTAGGATAAGCTATTTTTATGGCCTGTGCCTTTTCTGCCGAAATAACGGGATTCTTAAAGAAACTCCCCGCATTGCCTGTTACTGTTGGGTCAGGTAATTTACTTCTACGTGTTTGGCATACAGAGTTGAATACTTGTTCTGGCGTTACTGTATTGGGGTCAAGTTGAGCAAGGTCACCATACATAAGCTTAGGTGCCCATTCTTTAGCAAGTTTTAACCCAACACTGATAATGACATGACCATATTGATATTCATGCTTAAAAATACTATCACGATAGCCAAACTGGCACTCAGCAGCGGTTAGCCGAGCTACTTTACCTGTTTCTAGAGAAAGTACATCAACATACTCACATATATCTTTCAGCTCTATACCATAAGCACCAATATTTTGAATGGGAGCAGAGCCAACACAACCCGGGATCAACGCTAAATTTTCTGCACCAAAAACACCTTTACTCAATAATATTTCAAGTAATTGATGCCAATTTTCACCTGCTTGGGCATGAACATACCAATAGCTGTTATCTTCTGTTATTTTTATACCCTTCAGCTGATTGATAATTACCACACCTTCAAAATCTGCAACAAATAGAACATTGCTTCCTCCCCCTAATAATAATACGGGAAGTTGCTGATTTTTAGCCTCGGCCCATTGTTGGAGTAAAGATTCTTGATTATCCACAAAAACAATTGATAATGCTTTTGCTTGAATGCCAAAGCTATTAAATGATTTAAGTTCAGACATTAGGTTCATTACAGCCTTCAGTACAAATAAAACTAGGATAGGATAAGTCTATCAGGCTGGATTACGAGTGAATAGCAAGATTAGGAAAATAAGATAATTAGTAAAAATTATTCTATTCGTAGAATGAAAAAAGCCACCCAATGGGTGGCTTCTTTGTATTTAAAACCTAGCAGTTCCCTACTCTCACATGGGGAGACCCCACACTACCATCGGCGCTACGGCGTTTCACTACTGAGTTCGGCATGGGGTCAGGTGGGACCACCGCGCTATTGCCGCTAGGTAAATTCTTTTTAAATGCCGATTATATGGTGCTGATACCCAGATTCGAACTGGGGACCTCACCCTTACCAAGGGTGTGCTCTACCAACTGAGCCATATCAGCAATATGGTGCGGTCAGTCAGTACTGACACAACCTTAAAA
>NZ_JAMPNU010000052.1:0-3599 GCF_028479505.1 Providencia sp. PROV205
TTAGGTATTGACGGTATAAGTCATAAAGCTGCTCTTGATAATCGTGGTGAGACAATTGCGGTTTTAGGTAGCGGATTAGCGAATATTTACCCGCGACAACATACTGAATTAGCTGAAAAAATAAAAAACTATGGTGCTTTGGTTTCAGAATATTGGCCAGATGCACCGCCATTACCTAAGCAATTTCCCAAGAGAAACCGTATTATTAGTGGGTTAAGTAAAGCAGTTATTGTAATCGAAGCAGGAATGAAAAGTGGCTCACTGATAACTGCTAGATATGCATTAGAGCAAAATCGTGATTTATTTACATTACCTGCTCCATTGGGCAATCCTGCATTTCATGGTAACCATTGGCTATTACAGCAAGGAGCTTATCTATTAGCTGAACCTGAGGATATTTTGCGGCATATCGGTGATGGGTTAAATTGGATACAAACAGAATTACCTATAGAAGAGACACCACTTGAGTTTAATGTGGTAGAAAATAAAATTTTAGGTATGGTGGGGTACCAAGCGACACCCGTTGATGTTATTGCAGAACAAACCCAAATTCCAGTTACTCAAATTATTACCATATTAACTGAGATGGAAATTAATGGAGTAGTTAGCTCGGGGGCTGGTGGGTATACCAGATTAACTTAGTTAAAAGCAACAGTAGAGAAAAACATGTCTAAGCAACTGCCCTTCGATACAGAAAAAAATGAACATTGTCCAGAATGCGATTCTTTGCTTGTTATTCGCAATAGTTCACATGGGCCGTTTTTAGGCTGTTCAAGTTATCCACAATGCCATTATATGAGGCCGCTAAGGCCTACGGTAGAAAGTCATATTGTTAAAGTATTAGAAGGTCAACATTGTCCGAAATGCAATTATGACTTAGTGCTGAAACAAGGGCGATTTGGCATGTTTATTGGGTGTAGTAATTATCCTGAATGTGAACACATTGAGCTAATTGATAAACCGGATGAAACTAAAATTTCGTGCCCGCAATGCCAAAAAGGGAATTTATTACAGAGAAAATCACGTTTCGGTAAGACTTTTTATGCTTGCGATAATTACCCTAACTGTCAGTTTATATTAAATAATAAGCCTATTACTGGTAAATGTGAGTATTGTGAGTATCCATTACTTATGGAAAAAAGGGGGGGACAGGGAGTAAGATTATTTTGTGCCAGCAAACGCTGCGGTAAGCAACAAGAAGAACAATGAGTTAAAACTATGTCAAATATATCTACACCTGCAATTGAAAGTATCATAAGTTCATTACAGCACGAGGAGGTTATAGCCTACCCAACAGAAGCAGTATTTGGACTAGGCTGTGACCCTGATAGCGAAACGGCAGTACGTAAGTTATTAGAATTGAAGCAACGCCCTTGGGAAAAAGGATTAATCCTTATCGCTGATAGTTACGAACAATTAAAAAACTATATAGATGATGAGCAGTTAACGGAAGATCAGAAACAAGCGATGTTTGCAACATGGCCGGGGCCAGTAACATGGGTGATCCCCGCAAAAGTAACGACGCCAAAATGGTTGACTGGTCAGTTTGATACCATCGCAGTGCGAGTTACAGACCATGAATTAGTAAAAAATTTGTGTCGTCATTATGGCAAGCCTCTGGTATCTACAAGTGCTAATTTAAGTGGATTAGAGCCATGTAGAACAACGGAAGAAGTTATGGAGCAGTTTGATGGAAGTATTCCTGTCCTTGATGGAATAGTTGGTGGCCGTCAAAATCCATCTGAAATAAGAGATGCCAAAACCGGGCAGTTATATCGTAAAGGATAATATACTATGGAAATGTTTGCGGTTTTTGGTAATCCAATTCAACACAGTAAATCACCTGTTATACATAAAATGTTTGCAGAGCAAACAGGGATTGCCCTTGAATATGAAAAAATTCTAGCGCCTGTAGAGGGATTCGAACAAAGCCTAATAGGTTTTTTTTCACAAGGTGGAAAGGGCGCAAACATTACATTGCCATTTAAAGAGCGTGCTTTTCAGGTTGTTTCTGAATTAACGACAAGAGCTCAAACTTGTGGTGCAGTTAATACGGTTATGAAGCTTGATGATAATCGATTGCTGGGGGACAACACAGATGGAATGGGGCTTTTGTTAGATTTGCAACGTTTAAAGTTTATTCATCCAAATAGCCGAATATTAATGATTGGTGCTGGTGGTGCGACACGTGGAGCATTATTGCCACTTTTAGAATATGGTTGTGATATCACTTTGGCGAATAGAACCTTTTCTAAGGTTGAATTATTAGTTAATGAATTTTCAGCACTAGGTAAAATGTGTGGGAAAGAGATCTCACAGATCGTATCTGCTGATTTTGATCTGGTCATCAATGCGACTTCATCTGGTGTAAGTGGAGAGGTTCCTGCAATCAATCCAAATGTGTTTAGCGATCAAGTTGCATGCTATGACATGTTTTATCAATCATCATTAACGCCCTTCCTTGAGTTTGCGACTCAACATCAAGTGACTAAAATAGCCGATGGCCTAGGTATGCTAGTAGGGCAAGCCGCGTTTTCTTTTAAACTATGGCATGGCATTCTTCCCGAAATCGCACCTGTTCTATCTACCTTATATAAGGAATTGAAAGGATGAATCAGCAGATTCAATTTCCTGATAGAGAAGTGTGGGATGAGCTATCCAAACAAGTACGTTTTCCTGTATTGATCAGCGGAATGCTTGCTGAATGTGCAATTCCTCAGTCATTGTTATTTCAACGTTATGGTAAAGAAGAAACGCCTCTGAGGTTATTTCAGCAATATCGATGGGATATAGAAGAAGAGTTTGAAGCCTTGATTGAACAAGGCCTCGATAGTGAAGATGGGCTTTACGTATTATCAGAAGCTAAATAGTTATTTTTCCATTCAACATAGTTATTCGCTGAATAACGTAAATGGCCTAACTCAGCATCAGTCAATTTTCGTATGGCTTTTGCTGGGCTCCCTGTATATAAGTAACCGGCTTCGAGCCTTTTTCCTTGTGTCACTAAACTATTAGCTCCAATAATAACATCATCCTCGACTATAGCCCCATCAATGACAATTGAACCCATTCCCACGAGAACTCTATTTCCTATGGTGCAGCCATGTAACATAACTTTATGGCCAATGGTGACATCTTCTCCAATGATTAACGGGTTCCCCTCTGGATTACTTGCCGACTTATGTGTGACATGTAGAACTGAGCCATCTTGAATATTGGTGCGCGCGCCAATAGAAATATAGTTAACATCACCACGCAAAACACTGAGAGGCCAAATACTGACATCATCAGCTACGCGAACATCCCCAATTACAACTGAAGATGGGTCAATGAAAACGCGTGCATTAATCGAAGGGTAAATACCTAAATAAGGACGTAAAAGTGTATTCATAGTGATAACCGTAAAAAGAAATAAAGGATAGCTGTTAAATAACTCGTTAGTTCATTATGAATTTATGAGCCAAGTAGGTTGCTAAAGCTAGAATTATAGTCATGAAGTCGTTCTTTTTATAATCGTTATGCAGTGAAAAAGCACAAGGTGGCTATTTTATCCGCAAACGGAGTTTTTTTTTAAAAAAAAGGTTGTGTAATTCTGAAGG
>NZ_JAMPNU010000053.1:0-3024 GCF_028479505.1 Providencia sp. PROV205
CGGAAATGCAAAAGGGGCTATAGTTGGTAGTCTTGCTGTTCAGTTAGCTGGGATCACACTAAACAACAATTTGATCAATGAAAAAGAATGGCAAAAAGATTCTGAGAAATACGCTCAATTATCCCGCGTGTTAGGGGGATTTGCGGGTGCAATATTCACAGGTAATGCCGGAGGGGTCTACAGTGGTGCGGACTCGGGAGAAAGTACCTTCAGGTTTAATCACTTACTTCATGAACTTGCAATGGATTTTGATGCACAAATGCAAAAATGCGGCAGTGATTTAACATGCCAATCAAATACTATCAATAAATTTGCTGCATTTAGTAATAAAAATAGCTTTAATTTAGACGATGAACTAAAAGATAATTCTTTATCCGTTCAAGAATTGAAGAAAAAGTATATTGAAAATACATTTGCATTAGCAGAACGACCTTATTGGGCAAGCTATCTCGGCTTTGATGTCATGCAGAATGATTTGGCAAAGCAATATGTTCAGTATTGGAACTCTCAAGATTTAGCTAAAATTGATACACAAACTCCCTCTTGGATAAAATTTTCATCATGGATATCAGACCCTGAAAATCAACTTCTTGTTGTGAGTGGTGGATATTTAGTAAAAGGGCTAAGTGATTTTACTATTAATTACTTTAGTCGAAACTCTTCTATAAAAACAATATCGGCGAAAGAAATTGGTATGAAATGGTATTCACAAGGAGGAGGGATCAATACTCAAGGAATGTCATGGGAGGATGCCATTGCCAAAACCTTACCAGACCGAGCTAGATTACCCAAAAACTTTAAAACATTTGACTTTTATAATGCAGAACAAAAAGTTGCGATCAGTGCTAAAAGTTTAGATACTCAAACGTTGAGCAAACTCAATGAGCCAAAACAGATCTATAATACCCTAAAAAATAATATAGATAGTGCTGTTAAATTTGACAGTTATTCATTATCAGGTACTAGCTTACGTTCCGATATGATCGCTAAACGCGAAATTTGGCTTGCTGTTCCAAATTCAACAAACAAAACACAATGGGCAGAAATTAATCGGGCCGTCTCATACGGCCAAGGTTTGGGCATTGAAGTAAAAATAACACAGGTGAAATAATGAATTTTATTAAAAATAAAGATTATTGTGCTTCAATAGTAATAACAGACAAATTTTTTTGTATAAATACAGAGTCGGGTTATGGACTAGTAACAATAGATCCTAACCACCCATCAATCATATTACCATTGGATAGTTCTAATGATGAGCTAGGAAAAAAAGTAATCCAAGCTCTTGAAAGGAGTAATACTCATCTAAACGATGAAGAATATGATAATCTTTTTAAAAAAGAGAATATGAAAAAAAAATGGGACGCTTGGCTTGAAACGTTAAAGTCAGAATATAATTATCGTTCTAAACGTCAGCTCTTAGCGAACATGCTAAATTGTTCTGTTTACCTTTTAAATAATAGAATAAAAATAACACCAACCCATCACTCAAAGCTTGAAGGTTGGGAAGGTCTAGGAGAATCTCTGCATGTCATTTTATCTCTCAATGACACATTTGATGAAATTGGTTCTGGGGTTAGGTTAGCATTAAGTCGTTGTACTTCTAAAAAATTCTAATTTTACGTTCACATATAAAAGCCATCTTATAACAAGGTGGCTTTTATTTTTAGGTATTTTTAATACTTTCATTCAAACTCAATTAACCAAAAGACAAACAACTAATCGACCCAAAATAGATGTAAAAATCACAGCAAATGTACGAAATGATCTATTCATACTTTTTTACACATATTGTGCATAGTGCACGAAACCGAAGGAAACCTATTCAAGACTCTTAATTCACTCGGACAAAGTGATATCGTGAAGCTTATCATCACTCAGTCAGCAGTAGACTCGTTGATCCGTCAAGGCGTTAAACCAGAAAATATCCGATTTACCCAAGCGGTCAGGCCACGAGAGGTTTGGGGAAAAGATACAATTCCGTTAAAAGCAATCAAAGAAACATGTGACAATTGTCAAGCTACATGGCCAACAGGAGCACATAAATGAGTACATTAGTAAATGACTGGAAACCAAGTTTTGGAACTATCTATACTTGGTTTGCTATGGATAAAAATGGAAAAATCGCGGTTGTGGTTAACAATAATTGGGGATGGTTACCTAATGCACTTCTCTCTTTGGAAAATTTTGAAGAATTGCTTGATCAATTGAATGAATATAAATGGGAAGAGTCTGCCATATTTGTAGATTACCCCGAAGATAAAAAAGGCTCGGTTATTTTAGACTTGTATTCTCATTATTTTTTTCGTTTCTTAAACACAAAGCCTGAAGTTGAGAAATACTTAAAAGATAAATTTGATAGATTAAAAGTTTGTTCGGATTATAACTTACCATTAAATAAAGGTTTTTTTATTTATCAAGCTATAGAAGGCAATAACCCTGGAGATGATTATCCTGTCGGCTATGAAGGTGAAACTAAGATGGGGGATTATTTTCGTTATTTGATGCCGACTATTTATGCTTCAATTGAAGACTTTCCTGAAGAATTGCGCCATGGAATTGCGGTATCTGATACCATTGATTTCACTGTAGACCAGTTATTTGATAACGACAAAATTAGTGAGTATTTTCCTCGTATGTACCATGGTTAAGATTATGGGCTATACGAAAAAATAAAACATGGCGAAAGTTTGGAATGTATCATAAATAACCGCCATCTTTATATAAAGATGGCGGTTATTACTGTATAAACTTCAGTCTTTAATGTTCACTCCCACTCTTTTTGGCTTACTTACCCAATAAGTGTAAGAAGAGAATATGTTTTTCGTACTGATCAAGAATATCGTGAATGATCTGCTCTTTTGCCCAGCCCACACATCGTAGTCTTGCCCACCTTTTTTTAAGTGAATTTCTTCGCGGTAATAGCGTTGTTCTTCGCTCTTCTCATCATCAGTTTCTGTACTCATACCCGCTAAGGCAAATGACGGTTGAATATAGTAACGGGGGCGAACTTCGTATAAAAAA
>NZ_JAMPNU010000054.1:0-2949 GCF_028479505.1 Providencia sp. PROV205
GACTGTTGATGCGAATAAAGGGATCACTGCGGATGTTAAAACTAAAGAAGGGCAGTCATTCGAACAGGCACTAGCAATATTAAGTCATACTCCTGGGTATGAGTGGCTCGGGGACATTAAAAATAACAAAAACGTCAATTGGGCTGTTGTAAAAGATGCTTATAGCCAGTGGGATATAAAAACTGAAAGCCTTAATCCAGTCGTAGGTGCTGTGATTGCCATTGCTGTAGCGGCTGCTACTTATGGAACCTCTACAGCCGCCAGTGTTGGTGGATTAGCGAGTTCTACTGCTACAACTATGGGGGCTTCAGCGACAACAGCGTCAATGGCTTCTGCTGCGGCACAGGCGGGGTTTGCCTCACTCGTTTCTCAAGCTTCTGTCGCGTTAGTTGAGAACAAAGGAAACCTGTCAAAAACCTTATCCAGTCTAGGGGAAAGTGATACCGTAAAATCAATTGTGACCAGCATGATTATTGCAGGTTCACTTGAAGGATTTGATATTGCGTTATATGGCAAAGCGACTGATCCAGCCAAAGTGACCTTACCAAAACTCAGTGATGGAAATTGGACTCAAGTCGCACAGCGTGTAGCAGGGCAAAGTGCTATCAGCTCAACCATCGGAACAGCGATCCAAGGTGGGAGCTTTAGTGAAAACTTTAAAACAGCCCTACTCAGTAATGTGGCAGGGCAAATTCAAGCTGAAGGGGCTAACCTGATAGGCGATAAATTCCAGTATTTATATGTAGATAAACAGGGAAATATTCTAGGACATACAGGAAAAGCTCTTAGTCATGCGGGTTTGGCTGCACTAAGTGCAGAAATTAGTGGTGGCAATGTAAAAGGAGCCGTTGTTGGTGCATTAGCCGCTGAATTGGCTGCACTATCTCTTGATAACAAAAGTAAAAATAATTTAAATGCAGATACTCAAATAATCAAGGTGGTTGGGGCTTTATCTGGCGGTATTTATACAGGTGAAGCGAGTGGTGCATACAGTGGTGCTAATGCCGCAGAAAATGTATTTCTTTTTAATCACCATTACCATAATTTTTTTGGAAATACGGGCGATAACTTTTTCGCAAGTGGTTTTGAACTTGAAAAAGTATTAGCGAGTGATAGCAGCCTTACGGAGCAAGAAAAACGTAGTATTCGGAAAAATTATCTTAACGGTGCTGGGGGAGAAGACCCTGTAAAGTTAATATTAGAGCATCTTCCCGTTTCAGATACTATGATGGCATTAGCACAGGCCAAGGATACTAAAGATTACGCAATTGCACTATTAACATCGTTACCATTAGAACGAGCTGTAGCCGTTATGGGGCGATTGATCAAAACAACAGGCACGGCTCTTCAGCGGAAACCATTAAAAGGAGGGGCTGGAGGTAACTGGAATGTCATGAATGAAATCGTTGACCCAACTGTAGTGAAACAGGTGACGCCGACTAGTTGTGGCGCTGCATGTGGGGAAATGATATTAAAAGATCGTGATATTTTCACATCTCAGATTAAATTAGGTACAGAATTAACATCAATGAATTCACTTGCCAATAAACTAAATAAAGTTGATAGCGGTTGGGTTGCTAATAATGTTTCTTCCTCAAGTTTTGAGTCATTAAATCGTACCGGTTCTTGGAGTGCAATGATGTGGGACTCAGGTAATAAAGTTGGTCATTGGGTTGTTGTTAAAGGCGTAGACAATGGAGGTAATGTAATAATCAACGATCCATTTAAAGGAACACGGTACACAATGAAAGTTAACGAATTTAAGGATGCATGGAATGGACATAGTGTCTACAAACCATAATATATTTTTATTATCAATAGATTATGATAATACAACGAAAAATATTAGCTATGGTTTTAGTGTCAATAAAGAAACTAAATTTTTCATGGCAAGTATATTTGAGGCTAAAGGAATAAAAGGTATAAATTATACGGATGAACTCGATAAGTTAATAATGTCTATAATGCCATATAAACCAGAAATATCTAAATTTTTAAGTGAGATAACTTGGGATTATATCGAAGGCAGAAATATATCTCTACCAGCTAATTTAATTTAAAACATGGTTCTACGCTAGAATCATTATTCAAGTTTTGTAACAGTCTCCTATTGATAACCTGAGTGAGCTTGATGAGGCTTCCAGTATTTGAATGGGTTTGTTGGATCAGCGAGGCCATTTGAGCAGAAATATACGGTTCATCCACTGTGAGGTGTTTTGACTTGAAGGAGGGTTTATCCGACGAAGCCTTATATGTATTAGCTCAGACCTTACAGTTACCGGTTATTTATAAGGTGTCTGTCAGGTCAAATCTAGTTCAGTTTTTTCTGCCGGGGGGAGGGCGGCCTAGACTGTAATTTAAATTGTGTACTTGCCTGCTTTTGATATGTTAATCCCAACAAAAAAGCACGAGCTATCAAATGACACTACGAGAATTTTTAGAGGGGCCTTGGAATGGAAATGCCGTTTTTAGTCAGTAGTGTATATCTTAATAATATACAATATATTAATGGAAAGGCTTTTTTAACTATATCGATAAACGGTGTTAGTCACGTTTTTATAGCGTATCCTGAAGGGGGGAGATATCAGTCATGAGATCATCGGATGAACTATCAAAACTATTAATGCACCTATCACAATATGAAAGCTCGATATATAAAAAGATATTCACCTTGGTATGGGATTATGTTAAAGGCAAAGACGTAATACTTCCTGCAAAATTATTATAAGAAATCTGGTAATAACAATCAGTAAGCCCTAATGATAGGGGGTAGATAGCTCTAAGTTCAATAGAATTGAGCAAAAAAGATTGAAAACACAGGCGGTTATGATTTTAGCCGCCTGTGTTTTCTTATCGACACATTTTAGGTAATGTTTCTTTTTTAGGACTACTTACCCAATAAGTGTAAGAAATGAATATGTTTTTCATACTGATCAAGAATATCGTGGA
>NZ_JAMPNU010000055.1:0-2917 GCF_028479505.1 Providencia sp. PROV205
GCGAAAAAAGGGGGTGGTCAGACGAACGCAGTGAGTTTGACGGGCTTGGGTGAATGGCTTTTTTCGCAGGCGTCCAGCCGAAGACAAATAGCCAGAGGGCGAAGCCTTATGTCATTCATTTTCGTCCAGAAAATGAGTGGCATTGATACTGAAAGTATCATGGGGTGTAAGTTAGTAAAACTATGATTCCACCCGTTATTTTACCCATTATTCTGCCCGTTATACCTAAATTGGGTGAAATAACGGGTAAAGTAATGGGTAGAATAACGGGTAGATTAATGAGTGAGAAATGACACAACGTCATCTTGTGTCTATCTCTTATTCTGTATCTTATTCTCTGTATTATTCTGTGTATTAGAGAGAAATTAGATAGAATAAGATACGGAATAATACACAGGATAATAAACAAACATGACATTAACCTGCCTTTTCCTCGAGCTGTTTAAGCATCGAAACATCACCTAATAACCGTTGATTTTTACCTGTGAAAAAGATGATCGGGCTGACATTTGCATTATCGATACTTCGACTTAACTGAATTCCCATCGTCTGATAATCATCATCGTTTGTGCAATGGTATAACGCTAAAACAAGCTGACATTGTTCGGGAGTTCCGCACTCTATTGCCCAGCGGATCAACTCCGAAAAGGTCAATCCGTTCGGTTTCCAGCGTTTTTTATGTCGTGACGCTAACGCCTTAAATTTTTCACGCCCTTGATTGTATTTTTCTGCCCCGATCACCGGATCTTCACAACGAACGCCCTGCACGGGTCGCTTATCAAATGACAATTCCCATAATTTTATTTCTTCGATGTATTCGTAATCTGCTGGCGATGCCAAACGAAATAATTGAGACATAGTGATCCCCTCCGATGATGTGTGAACGGAGATATTATAAGGCTTTCGGGAAATTCCGCTTCCTCGACGTGAAACAAGTTCACGCCTTGCGGCGAGCGTTGCGAGTTGAAAACATAAAGGATTTTTTTCTGGACTTTAGAAGGCACAGAGCCGAAATGATTGTGACATCACTTCGGCTCTGCTAATCTGATTCGGTGCATTCATTGCTAAGATTCAGACCTCAACAATCCAATCTTAGCAATGGGAAGCTAGCTTGTCACTACTTCCTTAAAACCATTCAACGACATTAATCCAAATGCACCACTTGATTGACTCGGACTTAGCCCGGTCTCCGAAAGGATAAACAGGCAAATTGTGGTAGTAAAACGTACCGGAAAACGAAATTCCGGCTCTGCCTCCGAATCACGCTGCGGTATCGAAAGATTACAGTGCGTACCTGATAAGAGCACCAATCAACGGACTAGGGATTTCTTGGATTGCGAAGTGTTGAAAGAAGCCCAACCTAACCAGACTTAGCGAGATTAAAGAGCTAAGAAGCCATGACCCAATAACCGATCATGGGGAAAAGCAAAGACAGAATGACGTTGTCGCTTCGCTCCATTTTGATTAGTACCACATTGGGGCATTAGGCTTTTTTTATCTAAAATTTAATCTATCCTTAACTAAGGACCATTTAATTACCTAAGAAATTAAAAATGAAAGAAAAAATAAAAAAATTTATCGAAAAAAAACCAAAAGTAACAACAGAGGAAATACTAAATCACTTGTATCACGACATTATGATCCAAAAAGCACAAGGGAGAAGCTGGTCTAGCATTATAGATGAAATCAGTTTTTCTGGGATTTATGTTAGTGAAGCTTCATTTTACAAGTATGTAGTAAATAAAAATAAAACCCAACTTAGGAGTGATAATGGATAATGGATAATGGATAATGGATAATGCAGAGTGTGTAGGCAAGGAACTAAAAAAATTAAGAAAGGAAACAGGCTATAATCTCGGGCAATTTGCTAAGTTAATAAACAAATCAGAGCAGCAATTATTTAGATATGAGCGATGTGTAAATAAAATTGATATCGATACTCTAATAAATTCATTAATTATTTTAGATACAGATATAGCATTATTCTTTACAAGAATAACGAAAATTTATAACAAAGAAGAAGACTCTCTATGTAGAACCCCTGTAATCAATATTTGATTTAAATCTCGACGTGACATTAACCAGTTTTTTTTTGCAAAAAAAATAAAAACATAATAATCAGCGAGTTATATATGAATGATATAAATGAAAAATTAGGCTTATTCTTAAGAAATGAAAGAATCTTAAATTCGTTATCAGGAGCAGAATTAGCTGAAATACTAAATATTAGTCAACAACAGGTATCTCGGTATGAAAGGGGTCAGCACAATTTCACAGTAAAATTTTTAATTTTTTACTGCAAAGCACTGCACATATCACTCGATAAACTAATAACACATGTTTTTTTAAGTGAATCTGATATTGAATTTAACGCTATCTACACAACTAAATTTAGAGCTGTAGAGCTGGAAAACTCAATCAATAATAATAAATAAAAAAATGATATAGCCGACCAATTATGAAGTGCCATTAATCCCTTTTATGTTAAACGGGCGAGTTAGTTAGCGAAAACCGCCCGTTCATCCCCATTAAAGCCCCTCAAAACGATTTTAAGACACGATCACCCTATAAAACACCCAAATCTACGCTGAAAGTTTAGAACGGTTTTACGGGCTTCTGAGTGCGTTTTTAACATCATGCAAACTGACAAGTAAAACGATGCGAAATCGCTGAAAGTCACAAACTTGTTTTGTGGCAAGAAGCGATTTGACCAACCGAGTAAAACGAGGGCGGTAGGCTTTTTGTTTTTCTCCTGATGAGCGTCCAGCGAAGAAAGGGAAAAACAGGGGGAGCCGAAACGAAATGACACGCCCCAGCGATGGCAAGTGAACCCCAGTGAACGAGTTTCGTTTTGGGGGCAAAGCCCCCCGTCAAGCGAAACGTCTGACCACCACATTTTTGAGCGACCAAATACAGG
>NZ_JAMPNU010000056.1:0-2683 GCF_028479505.1 Providencia sp. PROV205
GGCGAAAAAAGGGGGTGGTCAGACGAACGCAGTGAGTTTGACGGGCTTGGGTGAATGGTTTTTTTCGCAGGCGTCCAGCCGAAGAAAATAGCCAGAGGGCGGAGCCTTATGTCATTCATTTTCGTCCAGAAAATGAGTGGCATTGATACTGAAAGTATCATGGGGTGCAAGTTAGTAAAACTATGATTCTACCCATTATTTCACCCGTTATTCTGCCCGTTATACCTAAATTGGGTGCAATAACGGGTAAAGTAATAGGTAGAATAACAGGTGGATTAATGGGTAAGAAATAACACAACGTCATCTTGTGTCTATCTATTATTCTGTATCTTATTCTATGTATTATTCTACCTATTACAGACGAAATAGATAAAATAAGAGATAGAATAATAGATAGGATAATACATAAAATAATAGGTAAACCTAACGTCAGCGCACCTTTTCTTCGAGCTGTTTTAGCATCGAAATATCACCTAATAACCGTTGATTTTTACCTGTGAAAAAGATGATCGGACTGACATTTGCATTATCAATACTTCGGCTTAACTGAATTCCCATCGCCTGATAATCATCATCGTTTGTGCAATGGTATAACGCTAAAACAAGCTGACATTGTTCTGGAGTTCCGCATTCTATTGCCCAGCGGATCAACTCCGAAAAGGTCAATCCGTTCGGTTTCCAGTGTTTTTTATGCCGTGACGCTAACGCCTTAAATTTTTCACGCCCTTGATTATATTTTTCTGCCCCGATCACCGGATCTTCACAACGAACCCCTTGAACCGGTCGCTTATCAAATGACAATTCCCATAAATTTAATTCTTCGATGTATTCGTAATCTTCTGGCGATGCCAAACGAAATAATTGAGACATAGAGACACCCTCCGATCATGTGTGAACGGAGACAGTATAAGGCTTTCGAGAAATTCCGCTTCCTCGACGTGAAACAAGTTCACGCCTTGCGGCGAGCGTTGCGAATTGAATTTATGAGGTTTACCAAGCTCCAGATGTAACAAAGCCCCGTGACAGCATCACAGGGCTCTGGTACTCTAAATCTTGTGCATTCGTTGCTCAGATTAGACGTCGCAATCCAATCTTAGCAACGTGAGAGGCGCTTGTCACGTTCTCATTAAATACCAGCCAACGACATTAACCCAAATGCACCACTTGATTGACTCGGACTTAGCCCGGTCTCCGAAAGGATAAACAGGCAAATTGTGGTAGTAAAACGTACCGGAAAACGAAATTCCGGCTCTACCTCCGAATCACGCTGCGGTATCGAAAGATTACAGTGCGTACCTGATAAGAGCACCAATCAACGGACTAGGGATTTCTTGGATTGCGAAGTGTCGAAAGAAGCCCAACCTAACCAAACTTAGCCAGATTAACGAGCTAAGAGACCATGACCCAATAACTGATCATGGAGAAAAGCAAAGACAAGATGAAGATGTCGCTTCGCTCCGTTTTGATTAGTACCACATTGGGGCATTAGGCGTTTTTTACCTAGATTTTATCGGTGAACAATAACACCTAAACTCTCAACAAGCTGAAGCGCCTGCTCTCCATCCAACTTCACTCCATCTAAATTAATTCGCCTTGCATCAAGCTCGCCAAGCGCCCCACCCGTTAAATCACAACCAGTAAAATCAGCCAAAGACCAATCAAACGATGAAAACTCCCCACAAGAAAGATCGGAGCCACGAAACACGGCGCCAGTTATCACAGTGCCATTCCAGCGATTTTCCCACAGTTCGCACTTTTCTAATATGACTCTAGAAAAATTAGCGTAACTAAGATTTGTCTTGGTTATATAAGCACTACAAAACCATGACCTTGTAGTTATCATATTCATAAAATTAGCCCCTCGAAAATCAGCTCCTTGAGCTAAACACTCACTAATTTCAAGACCTAAGGCGCTAATGTTTTTAAAATTACTCATTGATAAATCGCAGCTTTTAAAGCTAGCGTTTTTTAGTTTGGCTCTATTAAAATCACACCCTTCCAAGCTATTCCTGTCGTAAAAACTACAATCAACAAATTCAGTATCAGTTAAATCAACCCCTGAAAAATCACAATTTGAAAAGGCAATATTTTTAACTCTATTCCCCGTAAATTGATCTCGTGAAAACTTTTCATTGATAAAGTGCTTTTCCATACATGCTACACCTGGTTATTTATACAGTGCAATCATTGTACATTAATTTGAACAACCTTAAACTCTAGCTAAAATTGATTCATACAATCCCTTTTATGTTAAACGGGCGAGTTAGTTAGCAAAAACCTCCCGTTCATCCCCATTAAAGCCCCTCGAAACGATTTTAAGACACGATCACCCTATAAAACACCCAAATCTACGCTGAAAGTTTAGAACGGTTTTGCGGGCTTCTGAGTGCGTTTTTAACATCGTGCAAACTGACAAGTAAAACGATGCGAAATCGCTGAAAGTCACAAACTTGTTTTGTGGCAAGAAGCGATTTGACCAACCGAGTAAAACGAGGGCGGTAGGCTTTTTGTTTTTATCCTGATGAGCGTCCAGCGAAGAAAGGGAAAAACAGGGGGAGCCGAAACGAAATGACACGCCCCAGCGATGGCAAGTGAACCCCAGTGAACGTGTTTCGTTTTGGGGGCAAAGCCCCCCGTCAAGCGAAGCGTCTGACCACCACATTTTTGAGCGACCAAATACAGG
>NZ_JAMPNU010000057.1:0-2773 GCF_028479505.1 Providencia sp. PROV205
CAGTCATTTTGGTGCCCAATCAGCAGCAGAGGCACAAGCAGCGATTAAGGCAAAGCTGCCTGAGAAGCGACGCAAAGACGCTGTGCTTGCCATTGAGTACCTGGTAACTGCTAGCCCCGAGGCGATGCACAGCAAGAGCAGGGAGCAACAGGACGCTTATTTTGCGGACTCGTTAGAGTGGCTGAAAGAGCGACATGGGGCGGAAAATGTTGTTTATGCAGGCATTCATCGTGATGAAAAAACACCGCACATGTACGCATATGTTGTACCTCTTGACCCCGATTCAGGTCGCTTAAACGCTAAGCGGTGGCTAGGTGGCAGTAAAGCACTTAACCAGATGCAAACTGAATTTGCCGAAAAAGTAGGGGCGCAGCATGGGTTAGAGCGTGGCATCGAGGGCAGTAAAGCCCGACACCAAACAATTAAAAAACACTATGCAGCGATTGAACGGGGCATTAAAAACCACGTTGAAATCAGCCCCGAAGCCTTAGAACCACGGGCTTATAAGCGTGAGGGGTTAGCTGAAAAGTTGCGATTAACAACCCGTGTTGAAAGTACGGAAGCCGTAGCGGCTCGTTTAGCGGCATCAGTGAATGAGGGGTTTGCAGGTACGATTGCAAATGCCGCTGAAAGCGCCCAGAACGCCCGTAGAGCGCGAGAAATGCAAAAGACAATGGTTGACCAGCAGAAGAAGCTAAAAACGCTTCAGGAGCCGTTTAAAGGGCTTTCACGCGAACAGGTGGCGGAGGTCATCAAGATGGCCACAACCATGCAGCGCGAAAACGAAGCGGCCAAGGCCGCGAAGTTGCAACACCAAAAGGAACAGCGACAGCAGCGCCGCAGCCAAGGCAGGGGGTTTAGTAGGTAGCTTTTTTGGTGCTTAGTCCTCAAGCAGGTTTTCATATGCTTGCTTGAAATGTTTTGCTGGTATTGGCTCACCGTGAAAGAGAATTCGCTTTTCCTTGAATGCTTCTTCTGCCTGCAATCGTCTGGCGTTATTGAGCAATTCCAGCAAGCCAACCTCAACTAGTAATGTGCGTAATTTCCGCTCACTTACATTGCAGGCAATTGCTACTTCTTCAATGAGTTTTTTCACGCTTAAACCTCCTCTAAGCGTTGCTGCCCTTGGGCTTCAAGCTGTTCTTGTTCGGTACGTTTTTTTCGTTCTATGACGGTTGTGAACGCTATGCGATCGCCATTAAACACAAAGTTAGGATTGATGAAATAACGCCCTTTACGCATTGTTTTTGCGATGATTTGGGCTTTTTCCAACTCATTCAAACCACGTTTGAATGTGGTCAAACTGAGTTTTAGCGGCTTTTGTGAATTTGAGTGGGCTTCAACAAATTCTTCAAGCATAAGGGTGTCGAGATCCACTTCATCCTTGCTAATAGCCTTGTGTTGTACGACCCAAAGTAAAACGCTAAATGTCTTTATTCCTGCTGCTGACAAGTCAAATGTTAAGCCAATGTTGGCAGTAAACAGCTTGATGAATTGCTCTCCATCTACCCGCTTGTATGTTGTGACGTGGGTGCCTTGGACTTCTCCTGTCGCTTGGTTTACCAGTATGTTTTGATCTCTACCTAGCCTAGAAAGCTGTACCTGTCTTCCCTTCATGGGGACAACCATGTCTTCTATAAACGGGTTTGTTTTGTGTCTTGCAAGGCTCATTTAACCATTCCTTTTTGGGCTTATGACTATCAAAAAAAATACTTCAAAGCCCATTTACGTTATTTTTTCGGGCTGTGTTCGACCATGATAGATGTTTTAAAGCCCAAAATCAATGCTTTTTTTGGGCTTTAAAAGTTCTACATATGGGCTTACAAGTATCCGATTCTGAAAAGTGGGTCTAGTATTTATGCGGGTTACAGGAGTTTCCCTTCTTAGTTCTTATTCGGGGCGAATAAGAACCCTCTAAGGGGCGTTGCCCCGCCAGCGCTTCGCTTGGCACCCCAAAAACAAATAATGCCTTCGCTTCGCTCAGAAGAATTTTTGTTACTTGCAGCGGCCTGCGGCCTCGCTCTAAGGGGGCGTTGCCCCCTAGCGCGCTTCGCTTGCCTCCCCCACGTTCGCCACGTGGCAGGGGTGCATGGCGGGCGGGCTTCGCCCTACTTCATGCCCCCTACCACCAAGCGTTGGTCGCTACGGTCAGCATCAAGGGTGCGGCTGCGCCCGAAATGCTCACCCGTTCGGTGCTCGGTCGCTGCGCTCCCTGCGCTCCGCTGCGGCTTCCGCTTTCGCCCTTGACACTGTCCTACGCTCAGGTGCTGAACGGAAAGGGGGTCAAGTGACCGTGGAATAAATAGCGCCCTTGGGCGCGGTTTATGCCGCGAAAGCACTTGACGCCCTTGGAGTGACCCACGCTTACGGCTGGGGTTTGGGTTGTGTAGGCCGCAGGCCGTAACTGCCCAGACCCCTGACGACAGAGGGCGACTCGTTCCCCCCAGCGGGGGGCGGAGGGGGGAGAATGCAACGACCGAAGGGAGGCGCAGGGCGAAGCCCGAAGAGCAAGGCCGCAGGCCGCTGCAACCCGCTTGCGGGTCACTGCTTTGCGAAGCAAAGTGTAGTGAGTCCACTTGTCAAACAAGTGCCGCCTTTGTACCCTTGGAGTTAACTTTTTAACTGCGGGGGTACGTGCGACTATGGGAGCACCCAAATTTGTAGTTTTGCGAACAGAAAAACTAAAACATTTGGCTAGCGTGTATCGCTCGTTAAAACATAGTTTTAGGGAGCAGGACACGCCAAACGCTGCGGCTGAACTTGGGCACGAAAA
>NZ_JAMPNU010000058.1:0-1643 GCF_028479505.1 Providencia sp. PROV205
GCGAAGAACAACGCTATTACCGCGAAGAAATTCACTTAAAAAAAGGTGGGCAAGACTACGATGTGTGGGCTGGGCAAAAGAGCAGATCATTCACGATATTCTTGATCAGTACGAAAAACATATTCACTTCTTACACTTATTGGGTAAGTAGTCCTAAAAAAGAAACATTACCTAAAATGTGTCGATAAAAATTCACAGGCGGCTAAAATCATAACCGCCTGTGTTTATTCAATTGTCTATTAATACAATAGAATCCTATTTCATGACATTTGCATTTTTGATAATAAAGTACTGACGCTAGCTAAGTCTTCAGGATGAATTTTTAAATATTTTTCACAAGCTAATCTGACATAGTGGAAGCAAATTTCTTCACTGACGACTATTTCATCATCTTTTTCTGGAGGATAACCTATTGCAAAAAAAACACCCTCTTTAAAAATCATATCATCTAAAAATCCATCATATTCACAAGCAAAATGACAGTATGCACCATCAGTACTACAGCCTATCTTTTGAACTATGTGGTCTACAACATCTAAGAAACGGTGATCATTATACATCCGATCAAAATAAGTTTTGATGATCCAATCCTTATGATCATAATTGTTTTTATCCCCATAATTATAAGGTAATCCAAACAATAAATGATTTAATTCATCAAAAGACTCATTCATATAAATTATTCCTATTGAGGATGAAAATTGCTAACACCTTTAGTTTTGGGATCTAAATAAACTCTAAAGGTAACACCACCTGCTTTAGCGTTATAAGATTGTAATCCTTTTACTATAGCATCCTTATATCCATTAGCGGCTGCCTGTTGCCCTAAATCTAATATTTTTTGGTCTGTATAAACTTTCGGGTCATAAACTGTTTTTTTAAATGGTTCCGCACCATTACCTTTATAGTTACCTGTTAATTTTCCTGCTGCATCTTTTGTTGGGATCTTATATTCAATTTGGGTGATACCTTTCACGCCTGTTGCCGTTTCCCTAATAATCTGTAAACCTTTTTCCCTAACTGCACCATAAAACGCATCTGCATTATGGGCTCCAGAAACTCCCGCTCTTTGAGTAAATTTGTCCATCGTCGCTAAATGTATTGGTAAATCAATATTGATACTTATACCGTCAGGAGTTTTAGTCGCTCTTTTTGGAAAGAAAACATTATTAACTTTTGTAACTTTGGCTAATTTACCCAAAACAACAACTGCTCTTTCCATCGGTAATGAGGTCAGTACTGCTGCTGCATAATCTTTGGTATCTTTAGCCTGCATTAGTGCCATCATGGTATCAGATACTGGCAAAATTTCTAAAATAGCCTTTATAGGGTCTTCTTTACCATCCCCTTTTAAATATTGGGATCTTATTTTTTGTTTTTCCTGCTCTGTCAAACCACTATCACTTTCAAGTGCTTTTTCTAACGAAAATGCGCCACCAAAATACTTATCGCCAGCTGAACCATAAAAATTATGCAAATAATGGTTATAAAGAAACACATTCTCAGCTGCACCTGCAGCACTGTGCGCACCATTCGACTCACCAGTTACAATAGCCCCTAGGACTTTAATTTTCTGTGTATTACCTTCTAAATTATTTTTGCTTTTGTTATCAAGAGATAGTGCAGCCAATTCAGCGGCTAAA
>NZ_JAMPNU010000059.1:0-1616 GCF_028479505.1 Providencia sp. PROV205
ATCTGAGCGACTCAGAGCACCGTCAGAAGACGTCACTGGAGCTTAAAGAGCAGCAAGGGAAGATCTCTGAGGTCGAGCAACAGAAGCTTGCTGAACTGCGGATCAAAGATACGGAAACAACCCAAAAACTGCTTGATACTTGTGCCGGCGGTGTTTCACCTGAATGTACCGCCGCCAGAAAAGACGCATTCGAAACGATAGATACCTATGTCAGTTTGACGTATCAAAACCCGAAAACAGCGCAGGCAGGTTATCAAGAAATCGAGCGTTTGTTGAACTCGACTTCACCCGAAGCACAGCAGGCGTATAATCTATTGGAATCCTATACTGAAGCCTTTAAAAACTTCGGTTATACCGATGAAGAAGCACGAACGCGTGCAGGTATGTATGTCGGGTCGATTTATCTATTGGGTGGTATGTCAGCAGTCGCAAACTCAGGCGCTTTAGTAAAACAGTTTGGGAAAGATGTTGCGAAGCCAAATGTCACAACTCCGAAAGGAAATAATGCAGGAGCGGGTAGCAACTGGACTGCTGATAAAAATGGGGCATTTAGTCCAAAAGATGATGGAACAGTTACAAATGTTGGAAAAGGCAACTCTGAGTTTGATGGTAAAACTATATATGATGCGAAAGGGAATACATCTAAAAATACAACAGTAAAAGATGAAACAACAAAAACTCTTATTTATCATGAAAATTTTGGGGGGCATGCTATTAGCCGGCATGTAGGGAAAACAGATGCTCAGCTACTAGCTCGGTTCGAAAGTGAACCAAACGTATTAGCATCATCAACGTTCACTAATATGAAAACAGCTGATTGGGCTATAGGAAACGGTATTGGTGCTAATCAAGACAAAATTTCAGCTTTTATGGCTGGAAATGGTACTCGAATTATTTTGACACATGAAACGTCAACAGACATAGGGCGAGTCATTCGTAAAGGACAAACACAGTCAACAGGGTCTAACAAGATAGTTATAGTGATTGATAAAGATCCATTGATGCCGAATGGTTATAAAATTCAAACTGCTTACCCTAAATGATATTGGAAAATAATGAATATGGAAAAAATCGATTACTTATTAGGCTGCTATTTTCATCAGGATTGGTACTGTGAAGCATCAACAGATATAGAAGTCTTAAATAACTTTGTGGCTAGAGAAACTGTAGAAACTGTTATGCTCCTTAAAAAAGAACTATCTGATATAGTAGAGGAAGGAAATGAACTTACAGAAAATTTTTTATATGAGCATAATGGGTACTATAGCCCATCTGAAGATGGGCTAACGGTATTACAATGGTTTAAAAAACTAAATGATGCATTGTGAATAAAAGTTCCCAGTATCGTACAGGGAGTCCCTTATCTACCTCACTCCTCAGCCAGCCGGATAATCAACTGTCCGGCTTGGCGAGTGAGGGTATAGTGGCTTACTACCGTAAACCCCAACTTATTCAACCATTTACCGCTTAAAGTGAGTTGTGGGCTGGGGTTGGGTTTACCTCGGTTTGGGACGTAACCCACTGTATACTTTCTGGTTTTGACCACTTCCAATTAATTACTCTTTGATGTCCACCGTTTAGCATCATGCATATGTAAGATGCTGTTGATCACGGTT
>NZ_JAMPNU010000060.1:0-1426 GCF_028479505.1 Providencia sp. PROV205
TTTATCTATTACTTTACAGCGTTATATATCTATTAATATTCTCAAAAATTCATTATTCAACCATACTTATTATAAATAATATAATAAAAAATACTTTTATTAATATTAAAACCACTCATATAACACCCTACCTGTTAGAGGTATACTTTAACATTTCATTGTGATGCATCACTAATAAACAAAAACAAACTACATTTTAATAAAACTTTAATTACACATAAGCTGTATTTTACATTAAATTCAAAAAGCATCAATTCGATGCCTCAAAAATGGGATAAAACAATGTCTAAGTTAAGTAAAGAGATTAAAGAAAATAATGCCAATGTAAAGTTGGCATCTAATGAAAGAAGCTCTCGTGAAGCATTAGTAAATTCTATAGTACCCGAAAAATTAATTATGGATAATTTAGGGATTAAATCATGATTAGAGCTTTACTTTCAATTTACTTACTCACTAACTTATCATTTTCAAGTGAAGGTAGTCAATTAGGGGTTTTAAGTTATAATAAAATTGGAATCCCTATCATTGATTTAGAAATAGAGAATGAAAAACTATCATTAATGCTTGATACGGGAAGCAGTGAAGGCTTTCATTTAAAAAATGACAATATAAAGAAAATATTTAACAATGAAAGTTTAGATGTAAAAAATAAAGTCCCATATAGATATATGGATATATTAGGAAATAAAAATAATGTGACATCATGGACTGTTGATAAACTATCTATTTCAAATGTAATTTTTAACAATGTTAAAATTGTTGAACTACAACCATGGGGGCTTAACATAGGAGAGAAAATTATTCAAACAGAAGTTGTTGGCCTTGGTATTTTTTATGAAAAAAAAATAATTTTAGATTTTAAAAAAAATAAATTGATAATTTTAAAAGACACACCAGAATATATTAAAAATTGGTCATCCTATCCAATAGAACAAACTAAATCAGGATTGAAAATAATTGCATATGCTCAAAGTAAACCATTGAATTTTATTATTGATACTGCAGCATCACATTCTATTATATTTTCCAGCAGGCTTCCAAATAGAAACAAACATCTAGGATGTAATGTAATTTCCTCTGAAGCTTTGAGCTCTGATTGCAATGTACAAAATATCTTAATAAGGGATGATAAAGGCAACATACAGAATGAATATGCTATCACAATAAACTCTCTTCCTCCTAAAAACATAGAGTTTGATGGGCTACTTGGAATGTCATTTATGAAAAACAAAATAATACTGATAGACCTAGCCACAAAAGTTTTATATATACAGAGTTAATCCCATGAAAAAAAATAAATCTATATTTAGGAGTGAATTTATATTAAATAAGTGGATTAAATAAAAACATAATATTGTTATCATTCCTATTTTATTCATAGTATCTAAAAAAAATCTTAAACTATAATTATTTAATTTATTCTGCT
>NZ_JAMPNU010000061.1:0-1427 GCF_028479505.1 Providencia sp. PROV205
TTGAAGTGAACCCATAAAGTTGGACACTTTTAGTTAAGCGGCTTGTAAGGCCTGATTTCGATATTCAATCGGAGTCAGGCCTTTTAATTTGGCTTTAATCCGTTTGGTGTTGTAATACTCTATGTATTCGCCAATTTTATCAATCAGTTCATCGGCATCTCGAAAATGATATCCATGATACATTTCCGATTTCAATAGACCAAAAAAATTCTCAGCAACGGCATTATCTAAACAGTTACCTTTCCTTGACATACTTTGTTTAATTCCATTGTCTGTTAACTGTCTCTGGTAGTGCTTGTGTCGATATTGCCAACCCTGATCACTGTGTAAGAGTGGTTTTTGAGCTTCTCCTAACCGAGATAGCCCTTTTTTTAGCATCTCTGTAACCAACGTTAAACGCGCATTTTTAGCCACTTTATAAGCCACAACCTCTTGGTTATATAAATCAATAATAGGGGATAGATACACTTTTTGTTCATTCACTTTAAATTCAGTGACATCAGTTACCCACTTTTCATTCGGTTTAGTCGCTTTAAAATTTCGTTTGAGATAGTTAGGCGCTGCTTTACCCACATCTCCCCGATATGAACGGTATTTCTTCGGTCTTACTGTTGATTTTAAATTAAGTTGCCCCATCAATCGTTGTACGGTTTTATGATTAAGCATAATACCTTCATTTTTCAGCGTTAAATGAATACGTCTGTAACCATAACGACCTTTATGTTCATGATAAATAGTTTCAATTCGCGTCAGCTCTTTCTCATAAGCTATTGGTTTTTTTAATACGCTAACGTGATAATAGAACACACTTTTTGCTAGTTTCGTAGCATGAAGCAAGTGTTTGAGTGAATATTGATTTTTTAGGGCTAAAACAATTAACGTCTTTTCTTTGCTTGCCGTCGTTTTATTTGTTCCAACTCTTCCAACTTTTTTAGTACAGCATTTTCTGCACGTAAGTAGGCAAGCTCTTCTTTCAATTCTTCAAGTGTTTTTTCATCGTCAGGACGATCAGTTATTATTTTGGAGAAGTCCATAGGCTTTCTTCCTCTTGAGCAACACTCTAACCCTTTGAACCCGTATTTATCATATCTATCAAGCCAGAGAGATAGAGTGCCAGTCGTAGTTAAGTTAAGTATGGCACTAGTGTGACCGAGAGACCAATCATGTGTCCACATAAGTTTTATGGCTTGTAACCTTGCTTTTGCACAACGTAAATGAGGTGTGGGCTGGAAAGCATTATTACCATGAATAGTCACTACTTGGGCCCAATATCGGATCTGCCGAGAAGAAATATCATACATTTTTGAAAGTGCTTCTGATGATTCTCCCGCTAGGCATTGGTTGGCGATAGCAATTTTTAAATTCCGATTATATTTAGACATAAAAAACCCCCAGTAATTGATTGTCCAACTATTGGGGGTCACTTC
>NZ_JAMPNU010000062.1:0-1197 GCF_028479505.1 Providencia sp. PROV205
GGAAGGTGCGAATAAGTCCGAGATGTGAGATCATCGTGTTGTAACCTGAACCCAGAATGAGTAACCGGATGAGCCAGCAACTGACTTTTGCCGACAGTGAGTTTTCCAGTAAACGCCGCCAGACCCGCAAAGAAGTTTTCCTTGGCAGAATGGATGACTTGCTTCCCTGGGACAAATTACTTGGCGTTATCGAGCCTGTGTATCCCAAGGCCGGTAATGGTCGCAGGCCCTATCCGCTGGAAACCATGCTGCGTATTCACTGCATGCAGCAATGGTACAACCTGAGCGATGAGGCCATGGAAGATGCCCTCTATGAAATCGCCTCCATGCGCCAATTTGCTCGCCTGTCACTGGATAAAGCCATTCCAGACCGCACTACCATCATGAATTTCCGGCATTTGCTGGAGCAGCATGAACTGGCCCGCAAAATCTTCAGTACCGTTAATCACTGGCTAGCAGAGTGTGGCGTTCTAATGACCCAGGGCACCTTGGTGGATGCCACCATCATTCAAGCCCCCAGCTCTACCAAAAACAAACACAACAGCCGTGATGAAGACATGCACCAGACCAAGAAAGGTAACCAGTGGTACTTCGGCATGAAAGCGCACATTGGCGTGGACGCCAAAAGTGGCCTGACCCACAGTCTGGTGACCACGGCGGCTAACGAGCACGACCTCAATCAGGTTGGCAAGTTACTGCATGGCGATGAGGAATTTATCTCAGCCGATGCTGGTTATCAGGGGGCCGAAAAGCGCGATGAGCTCAGCGATGTCAGCGCAGACTGGCTTATCGCCAAGCGTCCCGGCAAAGTGAATGCATTGAAGCAACACCCGCGCAAGAACAAGCTGGCCATCCGTTACGAATACCTGAAAGCGAGTATCCGAGCGAAGGTTGAGCATCCATTTCGGATAGTAAAATGTCAGTTTGGTTTCGTCAAAGCCAGGTACAAGGGGCTGGCTAAAAATGACAGTCAACTGGCGATGTTATTCACCCTGGCGAACCTGGTTCGAGTTGACCAATTGATACGGGCACAGGCGAGATCTACCTGAAATGAGGAAATTGGCCTGAAACAGGGCCAAAATCAGCCACGAAGAGACGATTTTGGGCTGAAAATTGGAAAATTGAGCCACAGGACGTCGATAAAGGACGGTTTGGGGCGTCATATCGGGAGCTGCGGACCACTTAATCGCAACTTCC
>NZ_JAMPNU010000063.1:0-1133 GCF_028479505.1 Providencia sp. PROV205
GGCCACGTTGACCACGGTAAAACTACTCTGACAGCAGCTATCACTACTGTTCTGGCTAAAACTTACGGCGGTTCTGCTCGTGCATTCGACCAAATCGATAACGCACCAGAAGAAAAAGCGCGTGGTATCACCATCTCTACTTCACACGTAGAATACGATACTCCAACTCGCCACTACGCACACGTAGACTGCCCAGGACACGCCGACTATGTTAAAAACATGATCACTGGTGCTGCTCAGATGGACGGTGCAATCCTGGTTGTTGCTGCGACTGATGGCCCAATGCCACAAACTCGTGAGCACATCCTGTTAGGCCGCCAAGTAGGTGTTCCTTACATCATCGTTTTCCTGAACAAATGTGACATGGTAGACGACGAAGAACTGTTAGAATTAGTTGAAATGGAAGTTCGTGAACTTCTGTCTCAATACGATTTCCCAGGCGACGACACTCCAGTTGTCCGTGGTTCAGCTCTGAAAGCGCTGGAAGGCAACCCAGAGTGGGAAGCGAAAATTGTTGAATTAGCAGGTCACTTGGATTCTTACATCCCAGAACCAGAGCGTGCAATTGACAAACCATTCCTGCTGCCAATCGAAGACGTATTCTCAATCTCTGGTCGTGGTACAGTAGTAACAGGCCGTGTTGAGCGTGGTATCATCAAAGTTGGTGAAGAAGTTGAAATCGTTGGTATCCAAGACACGGTTAAAACAACTTGTACTGGCGTTGAAATGTTCCGTAAACTGCTGGACGAAGGTCGTGCGGGTGAGAACGTTGGTGTTCTGCTGCGTGGTACTAAACGTGAAGAAATTCAACGTGGTCAAGTACTGGCAAAACCAGGTTCAATCAAGCCACACACTAAATTCGAATCAGAAGTCTATATTCTGAGCAAAGATGAAGGTGGTCGTCACACTCCATTCTTCAAAGGTTACCGTCCACAGTTCTACTTCCGTACAACTGACGTAACAGGTACTATCGAACTGCCAGAAGGCGTAGAGATGGTAATGCCAGGTGATAACATCAACATGATCGTTACCCTGATCCACCCAATCGCGATGGACGACGGTTTACGTTTCGCAATCCGTGAAGGTGGCCGTACTGTAGGTGCGGGTGTTGTTGCAAAAATTATTGCATAATA